>NZ_JADOVM010000027.1:0-206 GCF_050938355.1 Treponema sp. SP13 | reverse complement strand
TATGCGTCGGAGGATACTGTCCGCACGAGAGTGTTTTCAGACAGCGTCCGCTTTCTTTCTTTCCCTGTGCCCTCGGGCAGCAGGAAGTGCGGCTATTATCAAACACGGGACAGTAGCTCAGTTGGTTAGAGCACCGCTCTGATAAGGCGGGGGTCAATAGTTCAACTCTATTCTGTCCCAGATTCAAAAAAAGGACAGAAGTGAGG
>NZ_JADOVM010000026.1:0-237 GCF_050938355.1 Treponema sp. SP13 | reverse complement strand
TCCGCTCATGCGCTCAAACCTTCTTCCCTTCCCTACATTTTCAAAGAGCATATCTTTATTAAATTATTAATAAAAGATTTATGGAGATAAGGGGATTTGAACCCCTGACACCCGGCTTGCAAAGCCGGTGCTCTAGCCAGCTGAGCTATATCCCCTTGCCGTTTACGGCACAGGGAAAGAAAGAAAGCGGACGCTGTCTCAAAACACTCTCGTGCGGACAGCATCCTCCGACGCATG
>NZ_JADOVM010000025.1:0-257 GCF_050938355.1 Treponema sp. SP13 | reverse complement strand
TGGCTGTTTGAAAAGTCGGTTACTTTTTCGACAGCCTCATGCTCTTTGAAAATATAGGGAAGGGAAGAAGGTTTGAGCGCATAAGCGATTGGAAGCTTAGAGCGCGGGAAAGAGAATATGGTCAAGCAAGTATAGGTTTGCGGCGGATGCCTAGGAGCTGTCCGGCGAAGAAGGCCGCGGTAAGCTGCGAAAAGCTGCGGGGAGGAGCACACATCCTTAGATCCGCAGATAGCCGAATGGGGTAACCCGTATGTCGT
>NZ_JADOVM010000024.1:0-279 GCF_050938355.1 Treponema sp. SP13 | reverse complement strand
AGCCCGGCAGCTGCCTACTTTCCCGCTTGATAAGCAGTATCATCGGCGCAAGGGAGCTTGACTTCCGTGTTCGGAATGGGAACGGGTATTTCCTCCCCGCCATGGCCACCGGGCAATAATTGCCGTAAAAAAGAAACAGGAAGAAGGGGCAGACGTACAACAAAGCGCCTGCCGTCATTTCATACAAGCTTTTATGTGCTTGTATGTCTATTGTACCGCGCTATAGCACGGGAACGATAATATGGTCAAGCCTCACGACCTATTAGTACTGCTCGGCTG
>NZ_JADOVM010000023.1:0-353 GCF_050938355.1 Treponema sp. SP13 | reverse complement strand
CGAAGCAACCCACTGTTTCATACACTCATTCAGTGATTCCGGCCGTATGATTCCAAGCAGACTTAACAGCCACCAATAGCACGGTATCCGTTTGATTCCGAACGTTTCTGCCAGAAATATTCTGACATGTTCGGTCGTTGCCCACTCGTGGATTTTCTTTACGCTTTGCAAATCGCACAGGCTTCCCAGTATCACGATGATAACCGCATCTTGTACGCTGCAAAAATATCCGTCGTATTCCCGCTCCGTCTCAAGCACTGCAAGTGCATCTTCTAATGTTTCCCACCTCATGCGCTCATTTTACCACAGGAGCAACTTTTTAAACAGTCCTCGGGCAAAATTGATTTCCGTGT
>NZ_JADOVM010000022.1:0-438 GCF_050938355.1 Treponema sp. SP13 | reverse complement strand
TTTTTCTATTGGCCAATCCCACCATTTTATACTTTCTAAAAGATCAATAATTTCATTATCAAATCTTTTTCGTATTAATTTTGCAGGATTTCCTCCAACGATTGAATATGGTTCTACATCTTTTACTACAACAGAATTTGATGCAATTATTGAACCATTACCTATCTTTAGTCCGGGCATTATTAAAGAATTATAACCAATCCACACATCATTCTGAATTACCGTATCACCTTTAATTGGTAACTCTTCCATTTCTGGTGTTACTTTTTCCCATCCATTTCTAAATATTGAAAATGGATATGTTGTGAAACAATTCATTTTATGATTTGCACCATTCATTATGAACTTAACATCTCGGGCAATGGCACAAAACTTTCCAATAATTAATTTGTCTCCAATGAATGGATAATGATACAGAACATTATTTTCAAAGTTTTC
>NZ_JADOVM010000021.1:0-448 GCF_050938355.1 Treponema sp. SP13 | reverse complement strand
ACCTTTCGGCTTACCCCTCCCCTTAACCTTCCGGTACCGGGCAGGTGTCACCACCTATACGTCCCATTACTGGTTCGCAGATGGCTGTGTTTTTGGTAAACAGTCGCCTGGGCCTGCTTTCTGCCGCTCACATCCTTATCAGCGTGAGCCACACTTCTTCCGAAGTTACGTGTGCTTTTTGCCGAGTTCCTTAACGCGGGGTCGCTCGTGCGCCTTAGATTGCTCATCCTGCCTGCGTGTGTCCGTTTCCGGTACGGTCCAACTCAGCCTATCTTTAGACAGTATTTCCCGGCACCTTGATTACATCCGCTTCGCTTCGCCTACGCTCCGCTCCCCGTAACGGCTCAGCTCAAGGGCTCTTTTAACCGCCCTCTCAACACCTTACCGCTTGGACAGAAACTACCGTTCTTCTGCCGGATTTCACCTCATGCGTCCTGCCTTCAAAACT
>NZ_JADOVM010000020.1:0-448 GCF_050938355.1 Treponema sp. SP13 | reverse complement strand
GGTTTTGAAGGCAGGACGCATGAGGTGAAATCCGGCAGGAGAACGGTAGATCCTGTCCAAGCAGCGAGGTGTTGAGAGGGCGGTTAAAAGAGTCCTTGAGCTGAGCTGTTACGGGGAGCGGAGCGCAGGCGAAGCGAAGCGGACGTAATCAGGGTGCCGGGAAATACTGTCTAAAGTTAGGCTGAGTCGGACCGTACCGGAAACGGACACACGCAGGCAGGATGAGTAATCTAAGGCGCACGAGCGACCCCGCGTTAAGGAACTCGGCAAAAAGCACACGTAACTTCGGAAGAAGTGTGGCTCACGCTGATAAGGATGTGAGCGGCAGAAAGCAGGCCCAGGCGACTGTTTATCAAAAACACAGCCATCTGCGAACCGGCAACGGGACGTATAGGTGGTGACACCTGCCCGGTACCGGAAGGTTAAGGGGAGGGGTTAGCAGCAATGC
>NZ_JADOVM010000019.1:0-533 GCF_050938355.1 Treponema sp. SP13 | reverse complement strand
CGCGCTTGTATATGCGAATTATGTTAAGCGCACATTTGTGCAGCATATTGAGATTCTGTTGTACGTTCTTACTCTGAACCCTGCATCTGTCCTCATCAAAATGTACATCCAACAGCCAATGCATCGATTCTACTGACCATTCCTCTCTTGCATGATGCAATAACTCTTGTGCTCGTAACGCTTTACTTGAAATATAATAATGCCATTCTTCCGTTACACCTTTGTTCGTCTCAAATCGTGTATGAAGTGCTCCAATACATTTGAGTTCCGGCCACACTCGACCTCCCGGCTGCCATGAAACATCAGCACTCGTATACGCACGCCGTGTTTCCTTCCGCCCATGACCTCTTTCCGTTCGACTAACCCTGTCCATCTTCGCTCTCAGCTTTGTATCATGAACATACTCTGCGATATCGTTCATAAGTGCTTGCTGATTGCCCTTTGCACTCAATAAATAATCCGCTTTTGCCTCAACTATCGCCTCCGCAGTCTCTATTTGACAGTTCATTGCGTCCGCGACTACCATACAGCCC
>NZ_JADOVM010000018.1:0-733 GCF_050938355.1 Treponema sp. SP13 | reverse complement strand
ACAGATAGGGGAATTGGGGCTGACACTCGCCCAAAGAACGGTCGAATCAAAGAGTAACGAGATTCCGGCTGTACCGGAATTGATAAAAGAGCTTGAAATCAAGGGCTGTATGGTAGTCGCAGACGCAATGAACTGTCAAATAGAGACTGCCGAAGCGATAATTGGGGCGGAAGCGGATTATTTGTTAAGTGCGAAGGGCAATCAGGAAGCACTTATGAACGATATCGCAGAGTATGTTCAGGATACGAAGCTGAGAGCGAAGATGGACAGCATCACGCGAACGGAAAGGGGACATGGGCGGAAGGAAAGCCGTAGTGCGTATACGAGTGATGATGTGAGCTGGCAACCGGGCGGCAGAATATGGCCGGCACTTAAATGCATTGGAGCACTTCATACGCGATTTGAGACGAGCAAAGGCGTGACGGAAGAATGGCATTATTATATTTCAAGTAAAGCGTTACGAGCGGAAGAGCTGCTCCATCATGCAAGAGAGGAATGGTCGGTAGAAACGATGCATTGGCTGTTGGATGTACATTTTGATGAGGACAGATGCAGAGTGCAGAGTAAGAACATACAGCAGAATCTCAATATGCTGCACAAATGTGCGCTTAACATAATCCGCATACATAAGCGAGAGACACAATCGAAGCTGCCTTTAAACGGCATTATGTTCCGCGCTCTTATGAATCCTCATGCGTTGTTACCGCTTTTAGGTAAAACTTGATTTCCGTGC
>NZ_JADOVM010000017.1:0-995 GCF_050938355.1 Treponema sp. SP13 | reverse complement strand
GAAGCTCCGAACCGAAGCCCCGGCAAACGGCGGCCGTAACTATAACGGTCCTAAGGTAGCGAAATTCCTTGTCGGGTAAGTTCCGACCCGCACGAATGGTGTAACGATTCTGGGCGCTGTCTCAACGCGGGACTCGGTGAAACTTATATTCCGGTAAAGAAGCCGGATACCCGTAATTAGACGGAAAGACCCCGTGAACCTTCACCGCAGCTTATCACTGGGATTCTATCCGCCATGTGTAGGATAGCCGGGAGGCGAAGAAGCGTGCGCGTCAGCGTGCGTGGAGCCGCTGGTGAAATACCGGCCCTGGCGGATGGGATTTCTAACTCCGGTCCGTGAAGCCGGAAGGGGGACAGTGATTGGCGGGCGGTTTGACTGGGGCGGTCGCCTCCTAAAGGGTAACGGAGGCGCGCGAAGGTCTCCTCGCGGTGGTTGGAAATCATCGTACGAGTGTAAAGGCACAAGGAGGCTTGACTGCGAGTGAGACATCACGAGCAGGTGCGAAAGCAGGTCTTAGTGATCTGGCGGCGGCAAGTGGAAGCGCCGTCACTTAACGGACAAAAGGTACTCCGGGGATAACAGGCTGATTTTCCCCAAGAGTTCACATCGACGGGAAAGTTTGGCACCTCGATGTCGGCTCATCGCATCCTGGGGCTGGAGCAGGTCCCAAGGGTTTGGCTGTTCGCCAATTAAAGCGGTACGTGAGCTGGGTTCAGAACGTCGCGAGACAGTTCGGTCCCTATCTGTTACGGGCGGAGGATGTTTGAGAGGAGCTGCTTTTAGTACGAGAGGACCGAAGCGGACGAACCTCTGGTATACCGGTTATCCTGCCAAGGGTAAGTGCCGGGTGGCTACGTTCGGAAGGGATAACCGCTGAAAGCATCTAAGCGGGAAGCCCGCCTCAAGATGAGACATCCCTGAGGGCATGACCCTCCTAAAGACCCCGGAGACACTATCCGGTTGATAGGCTGCAGGTGCAGGCACGGCGACGTGCA
>NZ_JADOVM010000016.1:0-1196 GCF_050938355.1 Treponema sp. SP13 | reverse complement strand
GGCATGGAAATCAATTTTCAATGGGTATTCTCCAATGGGTAATGAGTTTCATACAGAGACACGATACGGCATGTGCCGCACATCGAGCGAAGTTCCCCGCGCCACTTGCAACGAGCGCGTAAGCGCGAAGTTTCGAGCGCAACCTTGCAACGAGCGCGGAGCGCGAAGTTCCCCGCGCAGGAAACGATGTTCCCGTTTATTTTTATAAAAAACCGCGTAATTTATCACTTTGTAAACGATATATAGTTCAGCGGCTTCCTTGCCGCACTATCTCAACAATCGAAGGTGCAGCTATGGAATATACCCATAAACCCGTCGAACAACTCACCTTTACCGATGACTTTATGTTCGGCACAGTCATGAAAAACAAAATAATTTGCAAAGGCGTCATCGAACGGCTCCTGCACATCAAAGTCGGCAAAATAGAATATCCCTCGCTGCAAAAAACAATAGCACCGTTTTACGAAAGCAAAGGTATACGTCTCGACGTCTACGTTTCCGACTCGGAGCGTGTCTTCGATATCGAAATACAAACGTCGATTCCACCTTCTCTTCCCAAACGCACACGTTATTACCAAAGCCTTATGGATGTCGATAACCTCTTGAGAGGACAAAGCTACGCCGACCTGAAAGAGAGCTACGTCATTTTTATCTGTACGCAGGATCCCTTCGGCAAAAGCTTGCCTGTGTATACGTTTCGCAACGTATGCAGTGAAGACGACGGTATTTTTCTTGATGACAAATCGTATAAAGTATTTTATAATGTGGGTGCCTACGGTAAAGAAGATGAGCCTGAATTGAGCGCTTTGTTGGAGTATCTTTGCGAGAGGCGGGCGACGAGCGGTTTTACACAGCACATCGATGAGCTTGTCGAAAAAGCGAAACGGAACGAAAAGTTCAGGAGCAGGTATATGTCGTTGAATATTCATGAAGATGACTTACGCAGAGAAAGTTTACAGCAGGGTGAAAAGATCGGCTTTGAACGGGGAATACGCAAGGGCCGACGCGACGGCATCGCCGCGGGATCGTATCAAGCAAAGCGGGAAACGGCAAAGCTGATGGCTGAACGCAAGTACCCGCTCTCTGAGATTCGCCTTATGACCGGTCTTTCGGAAGCGGAAATTAAAAAACTGTAATAGTATTTGCTTTTCAAAAAGCTCGACATCCGACCTTTTAGGTAAAAATTGATTTCCGTA
>NZ_JADOVM010000015.1:0-1201 GCF_050938355.1 Treponema sp. SP13 | reverse complement strand
GCTCAGCTCCAAGCTGAATTTTCGTTTCGTCTTCAAGTGTTACAGCTCCGCCGAGTCTCAGTTCACCCCCTGTACGCACATCAACAAGAGCACGACTGGTAGGCGACACGGTGCCCTCGATCCGCACATCGGTAAACGAAAGGTATCTGCCGGAAGAAACCGAAAAGTCTTTCGCTTTCAGTTTGCATCGCTTTCCCGAAATAGACGCGAAATCAACGGAATGTTTTACTCCGTTGTCGCTCGTAGAAATCGACGGCAGAGCGCTTATGCCGGAAACGTCGACATCGTCCATCAAGATGATGACACCCGCTTCGTCCGGCGGTAAATCCTGTACCGCACGCAAAGCACCCGTCCTATCACCGCCGTGACTCCAGTAAAAATGCGTCGGCTTATACGGCGTACTCTGTTGCGGAGAATATGTGCTTTGGCCGTATGAGTTTATGACACCCACTCCGTTTTGCGTCGCAAAATAAACGGGCACACTTTCATTTTTTTTCAGCGTAAGGGAAATATCGTTTTCTCCCGTATCGGGCGTATAAAAATTATCGGTAAAATAGTAGTTTGCTCCAGCCCAATTCACAAGGGACTCGGGCGAAATCCCGGAAAAGACGGTATGCTCCATTTTAGCGGAAGTCGTATACGTAACGAGGACGCATACGAAGCATTTCGTCTTCGCTTGTACGCGCTGAAAAAAGAGCGGCTGCGGCCGCGATATATCGACTCCCTTCCGCGACACGGCTTGAATGAGTCCCTTATACCCTTGCGCTTCGCCCGCGCTCGGCGGAGTGAACTGCCCATTACCAATATTTTTGATTTCGACAGGATCGGCATCTTCACCGAACAAAAAGCCGTAGATCGACCACGGTCCTTCCGCGCCTCCGGCTGCCGCCCTCGCAGGGGACGAAGCGCTTTGCGGCGCTAACGGGGGAACCGTAAAGGCAATACCATCCGTTTCTCTGCCGCCGAACACATCGCTGCAGGATAAAAAGACGAAACCGAAAAAAACCGCAGCAGCGGCAAAAATCGCTTTTTTCATAACGCTCACTCCTCCGTACATACCGTACTCACCGCCCGCCGGTGAAACGATCGAAAACGGTATGCCCTACGGTTCGATTCCTTATTTTATCAAAAAGGAAACCATCCGATAATATTATAACATAAATAATAAATAAAAACAACTTTTTCGTACGGTTTTATCAAG
>NZ_JADOVM010000014.1:0-1323 GCF_050938355.1 Treponema sp. SP13 | reverse complement strand
AAGGCATACACCGCGCGCGGGAAGAAGATACTGCGGCGGAGCGATACTGCGTGAAGTGAACCATCTAAGTAACGCGGGAAGAGAAATCAAAAGAGATTGCGCAAGTAGCGGCGAGCGAACGCGCAGGAGCCTAAACCCTTTGTAGGGTGTTGCAGGGCCGCACGGGGATGACCCGTGGAGTTGGTGAGAAAACCGATATTTAGCGGAAGCGTCTGGAAAGGCGCGCGAGACAGCGTGAAAGCCGCGTATGCGAAAGATATCGGACTCCATGGTGCGGTACCTAAGTAGAGCGGGGCACGAGAAACCCTGTTTGAATCCGGGTCGACCACGATCCAAGGCTAAATACGAGACAGCTACCGACAGCGAAGAGTACCGTGAGGGAACGGCGAAAAGAACCCCGGTGAGGGGAGTGAAAGAGAACCTGAAACCGCAAACCGACAAGATGTCACGGCGCGTGAGCGTTGTGGCGTGTCTTTTGTAGAATAAACCTGCGAGTTGCGATGCGCGGCGAGGCTAAGGGTTGGGAGATCCGGAGCCGGAGCGAAAGCGAGTGTGAGAAGTGCGAAAAGTCGCGTGTCGCAGACCCGAAGCCAAGGTGATCTAATTATGGGCAGGCTGAAGGCAGGGTGAAACCTGTTGGAGGGCCGAACAGTAATCTGTTAAAAAAGGTAGTGATGACCTGTGATTAGGAGTGAAAGGCTAAACAAACCTGGAAATAGCTGGCTCTCCCCGAAATGCCTTTAGGGACAGCCTCATGCAAAGCGGAAGGAGGTAAAGCACCGGATGGGATAGGGGGCGTCACAGTCTACCGACACCAATCGAACTCAGAATGCCATCCGCCAACGCATGGGAGTGAGACTGTGTGCTCCAAGGTTCATAGTCGAGAGGGAAACAGCCCGGACCGACGGCAAAGGTCCCGAAATAACGCTCAGTGTGAAATGAGGTGCGCTTGCACAGACAGCCAGGAGGTTGGCTCAGAAGCAGCCATTCCTTAAAAGAGTGCGTAACAGCTCACTGGTCGAGCAGGCGTGCGCAGACAATGTAACGGGGCTAAGCGTTATACCGAAGCCGCGGGTCCGCATCTAGTGATGCGGGCGGTAGGGGAGCATTGCGCTAACCGGAGAAGGCGTACCCGTGAGGGGCGCTGGAGGAAGCGGAAGAGAGAATGCAGGCACAAGTAACGAAAAGACGGGTGAGATTCCCGTCCGCCGAAAGCCTGAGGATTCCCGGGTAAAGGCAATCTGCCCGGGGTAAGTCGGCCCCTAAGGCGAGGACGAAAGTCGTAGTCGATGGGAAATCGGTTCACAATCCGATACCCGATTC
>NZ_JADOVM010000013.1:0-1630 GCF_050938355.1 Treponema sp. SP13 | reverse complement strand
CGGTTTGCGCGCGTACACTGCGCGTCCCTCTTCCCTTGGAAAAGGAGGTGATCCAGCCGCACCTTCCGGTACGACTACCTTGTTACGACTTCACCCCCCTCACAAAGCGTACCTTCGACAGCGTCCCCCTTGCGGTTGGACTGCCGGCTTCGGGTACCCCCTGCTCGGATGGTGTGACGGGCGGTGTGTACAAGGCCCGGGAACGTATTCACCGCGCCGTGCTGATGTGCGGTTACTAGCGATTCCAGCTTCATGAAGTCGAGTTTCAGACTTCAATCCGGACTACGACCGCTTTTCTGCGTTCTGCTCCGCCTCTCGGCTTCGCACCGCTCTGTGGCGGCCATTGTAGCACGTGTGTAGCCCTGGACATAAGGGCCATGATGACTTGACGTCGTCCCCGCCTTCCTCCTGCTTGTCGCAGGCAGTTCCGCCTGAGTCCTCAGCTTTACCTGTTAGTAACCGGCAGTAGGGGTTGCGCTCGTTGCGGGACTTAACCCAACACCTCACGGCACGAGCTGACGACAGCCATGCAGCACCTGTCAAGAGCCGTATTGCTACGCTCACATATCTCTATATGATCCCTCTTGATGTCAAACCCAGGTAAGGTTCCTCGCGTACCATCGAATTAAACCACATGCTCCACCGCTTGTGCGGGCCCCCGTCAATTCCTTTGAGTTTCACCCTTGCGGGCATACTCCCCAGGCGGTACACTTATCGCGTTTGCTTCGGCACGCACGCTCTTGCGCACACGCCCAGTGTACATCGTTGACTGTGCGGACTACCAGGGTATCTAATCCTGTTTGCTCCCCGCACCTTCGCACCTCAGCGTCAGTCGTCCGCCGGTATCCTGCCTTCGCCATCGGTGTTCTTCCGCATATCTACAGATTTCACCCCTTCACGCGGAATTCCGGATACCCTTCGGCAACTCTAGCTCGCCAGTTCTCAATATAGCTCCGGAGTTGAGCCCCGGTATTTCTTACCAAGCTTGGCGACCCGCCTGCATGCCCTTTACGCCCAATAATTCCGAACAACGCTCGCACCTTACGTGTTACCGCGGCTGCTGGCACGTAATTAGCCGGTGCTTATTCCTGCCCTACCGTCACCGTCCCGGCATTTCCTCCGAAACTTATTCCTCGGACAGAAAAGAACTTTACAACCTTCCGGCCTTCTTCGTTCACGCGGCGTCGCTCCGTCAGGGTTCCCCCCATTGCGGAATATTCTTACCTGCTGCCTCCCGTAGGAGTCTGGGCCGTATCTCAGTCCCAATGTGTCCGTCCGCCCTCTCAGGCCGGATACCCGTCCTCGCCACGGCGGGCCTTTACCCCGCCGTCCAGCTGATGGGCCGCAGACCGATCCCGTCGCGGAGCCGAAGCTCCTTTCCCGCTGTCTACCTCACGTAAACAGTGATCTATCCGGTATTACCCTCTATTTCTACAGGCTGTCCCGGACATCGGGGTACGTTATCCACGTGTTACTCACCAGTCCGCCGCTCTCGGCATTGCTGCCTGCCGCTCGACTTGCATGGTTAAGACGCGCCGCCAGCGTTCGTTCTGAGCCAGGATCAAACTCTCCATCATTATTTTTCCCGGATTGCTCCGGGCCTAATTCCGTTCGTTTGTCCCCGCTTGCT
>NZ_JADOVM010000012.1:0-17148 GCF_050938355.1 Treponema sp. SP13 | reverse complement strand
TGATTTGAGCGGGTAACTAATAATTTACTACTTTTCTCACCTTCCTGTCAAGTACTTCACCCCAAAACTTTGCAAACGTCTTTCACCGCCATCCACACCCGCTCCCGCCGGTACGTTCATCGTACCCGACTCGAAAGCAGCGTGCAGGCCATATTCGCGCAGACAACGAGCGCGCGGCATCTATCGCGCAGTTCAGACACTGCGCACAGGCAATATTCGTACAAACAATGAGCGCACGAATGAAATCACCTTTCGGAAATTTATTAATTATTAATATCGCTTTTCGCCCTTTTCATCATTGCTTTTACGGTCTTTTTCCAATCCGTCACAAACCACTGCGGACTTTGCGGAACGACATTCGCTCCCTGCGCTAAAATCCATTCCATAACTTTCAGGACTTGCGTTGAAGAAAACTCAATCCGCGTTTTTTCTTCATCTTCAAAATCAGTAAGTTTCTGATTGTCAGCCCAAAGACGCTCTTTTACATACAGCCGGGCGTTGCCGTAAAAATCGATTATAAAATCGACGGAATCTTCCGACATAAATGCGCCGAACTTTCCGCCGCCGCAATAGGAAGAAAATTCAAAATCATCGGGAAGTTCAAAATGCTCATTCGTAACGATAAAGTCCTTCATTCTGTTCAAGGCGAAAAGACGCACGGCCTTTTTATTCAAATCATAGCCGAATAAAAAACAAATCCCCTCATCCATAAGAATCTGATACGGCGCGACGCGGCGCCGTGCGGATTTCGTATTCCACCTGCCGCTATACTCAAAATCGACAACTGCGTTTTCCTGCAAAGAACGTATAACTTTTTTCCAAACATCTTCATTCGTTACGACTTTCGGGACGGGCGGAACGGCGATTCTCTTTAAAAGAGAACTTTTGCTCAAGCCCTGTGTATCCGTTACAAAATCAATAACTTCGGAAATCGATTTATAAATAGGACTTCCTTCAAAACTTGAAAGTAATGTTTTTGCTGCCGAAAGATAAAAAACATCCTCTGCGGAAATATCATTCAAAGGGAATTCAAAGGCATTGCTGTAATAATAGCCGCCTTTGTGTCTGTCAAATTCCAGAGGTGCGTGAAAATAAGTACGAAGCATATCGATATCGCGGTTAATTGTAGCCTCACCGACTTTACTGTAGCCTGTCGTCTCGCAGTAAAGCCGCTGTAACTTCAGGTTATCGGGATAACTTCCGGATTTGATTGCTCTATGGATGATATTTATCCGCTCAAGTATTTTTCTGTTCAGCTGCCGAGTCTGCTGTTTTTTGTTTTCCCGCTTCATAAAACTATTATAACATAAACCGCTATCATTCGGTGATAGCGAATAATTTTTATTTTTTTGCAACTATCGTGATATGATAGAGAATGTGTGGTATAATTTAAGTAGGAGGTAAAAGACTATGCTTTCAACATTTGAATATTCAGAATTTGAAAAACAAAAAAATCATGACTTAGATAAGTTAATGAACGAATGGATAGAACAATTATCAAAGAATAAAACTCCCATTGATAACGGAAACAAGGAAACAACAATCCCTCAGGATTGTTTTGCAAAAGACGGTTTTTTCCCCGGATATTTTGACCAAAAAAGAAAAACGGTTTTTATAGGTCGTGAAACGAGAAACATCGGAGGTTATGACTTTAGAGATACGACAAAAGAATTTTTTGACAAGGATTTTAGCAACAAAAATTCATGGTGGCGGCATATTCTTTATATCGTATACGGCATTAAAACCGAGGGGGAATTCCCATTCGAAAATATTCCGACAGCCTTGGAAATACTGAATAAAATGCGTGAAACTAAAGATTTCGGATTCGCCTGTATAAATATTTCAAAATACAGTAATGACGATCCTGATAATTGGGAGACTAATACAGACTTGGTTGATCGTTTCTTAAAAGATTCGGAGTTGGAAAAAACAAACTTTTTTCAAGAGCAATTAAAAATATTGGACCCCGATATAATCATAACAGCCAATTTATGGGACGGTACGATTGCTGAAAACTACATAAATTTATGCTTCCCCGGTGAATTTTCAAAAAATAAAACACTTACTCATAACAAAGAAGGCGTCGCCGCATACGGCAAATATAATCTGAACGGCAAAGAAATAGATTATATCGATTTGTTTCACTTCTCCGCAAACAAGAGCGACGAGTACTGTTATTACAATCCCGTTATGAAGATTTTGTTTAATAAAGCCAGAAAATAATTTTTCCGCTATCGTGATCTGATATTCTCTCCTGTTACTATATCTGTAAATCTTAACAGGGGAATCAACTCTCTGTTCATTAAGACAAAATTCGAATGGCGGAATATCAGTATATAAATTGTCGAAATCTGCTTTCTCTTCCAGATGAGATTGAATCCGTTTTCAGTACTCTCGGAGTTTCGCCAAGGTTATACGCTCATTCGCTGCTTGTTCACGATGTTGCAAATAAATTGCTTGAAAAGCTAAACGGTACGTGGGGAAATCTGAACATCAATAAAGATCTCGTCTTATTCGGTGCGGCCGGTCACGACATAGGAAAAAGCGTTTACATTAACGAACTTTCGGAAGAAGGACATAAGCACGAACGGGAAGGTTTTCACCTTTTACGGTCTCTCGGTTTTTCCGAAGAAAAATCACAATTTGCCGCCTCTCACGCTTTATGGTCGGAAAGCTCAACGCTTGAAGAACTCGCAGTTTCACTTGCCGATAAAATCTGGAAAGGAAGTCGTGTGCCGGAGTTGGAAGATTTGGCAGCGGCAAAAATCGCAGCCGTAACAAGCTGTGAACGCTGGGAAGTTTTCCGTTCATTGGATACTGTCATTCAAGCAATCGCAAGAGAGTCCGACAAACGATTATTTTTTCAAAATAATTTTCCCGCTATCATGCTATGATAGCCGCCTGTGTTATATTTTTTATAAACAGTCAGCCGCTGAAGGAGATAAAAATGACATTATTAACTCGTGAGGAAACATTATTGTTCGCTGTACCGTCTTTATTTAGAGAACTATTTTCAATAAAAGAAATATTTCTGGGCGAAATAGACCAAAGCCTGATAGCCTACAAACGGGACAGTACAACCAAAAAGGCAGATGAATATGGCGCCGGTTTTTATTATACTTACAAATCAAATAATTTCTTTATAGGATTTAGCCCCTGCTGTGAAAAAGAATTTTTTCTTTCCCTTGCAATCGAGGGGAATCGAAATAATAGCAAACTGGGCAAAAAACTGTATTTTCGAAAAGGGTGGTACTACATACCGCTGCAAAATTCTTCAATAAGTGTTTGTGATAAAAAAGTTCTTTCTGAAGTAAGAAAGCGTTTACGTAAAATTGATTGGTCTCTGCCGGATCACATATATCGATCTCTTCCGGCTTTTTTTTCAATGGAAAATAAAATAATTCGTCTTATTGAAGAAAGTAATTGCCGGAATGAATATAATAAATTTAACTGTTGTGAATGGTTTTATTATTTTGAAAATCAAACAAAATTCGACACTGACGAGTTTAAGTCATTTTTATTTGCGGATTCATATCAGCAGCAGTTAGATGCTTTTAAGGAATGGATTAAATTGCTATGAAATAAAACTTGAAAAATCTAAAAATATTTTTCCGCTATCGGGATATGATAGAAGGGTATATTATAAGTTGTTCAACAACAAAATCAAGTTGCTGTTTTGGCAGCTTAGGAGGAATTATGAAAAAACTTTTATCCGTGTTTTTTATGACTTTTGTTGTATCATCCATGTTTGCGCAATCTTATTCGGTTAAATCTGTGGATGAGAATCCCGTTAAGGTAACTCTTAAGGGTGAAACAATCGTCATCGAAGAAACGCTTTTTGGCGGTTATATCAACCGGATTACCATCCCAAAATCAAAATTTACGGCTACCAAAGCCAGAGTGACTGCCGAGGAAGGCGGTAAATCCGTCATAAATAATCAGCCCCACATGGAAATGACAGATATGATTTACATTATAGAAAACAGCAACAACCCTTCTATGATAGGCTTTCTTTCAAGTATGGCTGTTTATCGGGAAGAAGGTATCATGGGAATCTGGTTATATAAAAAAGATATTGCCGCAATTGCTAAAAAGTTGAAGTTGTAAACAAAGTTTTTATTTCACGCGAAAGTACGCCGACCGATTTTCGGAGTGCTTTTATTTTTCTATGATTATAATCCTTTGAAATTTGAAGGAAAACCATGAATCGATTTTTGTATATTTTAAAGTCTTTGTTCGCGATTGCGCTGGTTATAATTTTTCCGTTATCGCTTTTGTTGGTTGCCTATCCGAAATTGCCGGCAGAAATCTTGTCGGCAGGATTTTATTTGTTTTCAATTGCTGTGTGTTTTTTGATTTGGAAAAGAAAAATAAAAATAAATCGGATAGAATTTTGTTCAATAGTTTCTTTAGTTCTCTACGTGCAGTTGATACATATTTCTCTTCTAGCACAAAAATCCGATGAACACCTTTTTATTGTAAGGTTGTTTCAACAGCCACTTGAATCCGATGAAAAAGTTTTAGTGTTATTTTTACAATTTATTATGATTATCTATATCGCACTTTTTATTATGAAGAACACAGCTGAAATCTCGGAAGCAAACAGCAGATTTTCGTTAGACACGATGAACACAAAATTCTTTGATATTGATAATAAAGTGACTGAAAAAGAGATTACGAAAAATGAAGCCGCAAAGCTCAAAAACCAAGTAGGCACGGAAGCTGATTTTTATTCCGAATACAAAGAATGTTTTGCTGTGCTTTTTAAATGTATGACGGCGTTTGTCGTTTTGGCTTGCATTCACCTTGCTTTCGGAATTGGGATGGATATATTTTTGAGAAATGAATTGGTAAGAGCAGCAATTTTTTCAAATATTCCTATCGTCGTAGGAATAAGCTCTCCCTTTCTTGTTTTATACGTAATGTTCGGAATTACCGTTGGTATTAAAAAATCATTGTAAAACAATCGGGGATGAAACGAAAAAGAATTATTCTTAGACGAAACGTTGTGCAAAGCGCGAACGGAATACTTTCAATTCTATTGTCGGCAAAACCTCAATCACGCGCGTTGACCAGTTTTTCCATACGCTATAAAATTAGCGCTATGGCACATTCGGCACAAGACGCCTCCGCGTTTTTTTCCGTCACGCAGATCACAAACCTCATCAAAGAGATGATCGAAGGTTCGTTCGGTACCGTCGTCGTCGAAGGTGAAATTTCCAACTGCAAACTGACGAGCGCCGGCCACATCTATTTGACGCTGAAAGATTCCGGCGCGCAGCTCGGATGTGCGATGTGGCGGAGCGCGACGCCCTCTCTTTCGTTTTCGCCGAAAGACGGTATGCTCGTGCGCTGTACCGGACGTCTTACGGTGTACCCGCCGCACGGCAAATATCAGCTCGTCATTTCGCGCATGGAAATCGCAGGCGCAGGAAATATTTTACAGATGCTCGAAGAGCGCAAAAAGCGCCTCGCCACCGAAGGCATATTCGACGAAGCGCACAAAAAACCGCTGCCTCTTTTTCCGAAAACGGTCGGTATCGTCACGAGCGCGACGGGAGCCGCCCTGCGCGATATCCTGCAGATTATGAAGCGGCGGAATCCCTGCGTATCGGCGGTCATTTTACCTGCGACGGTGCAGGGAGAAGGAGCGGCGGAAACGATCGTGAGGCAGATAAAAGTCGCAAATTATTTCCGGCTTTGCGACGTGCTTATCGTCGGACGCGGAGGCGGCTCCCTCGAAGATCTGCTTCCCTTCAGCGACGAAGCGGTAGTACGCGCTGTCTACGAATCGAACATACCGGTGATTTCCGCCGTCGGACACGAAATCGATTGGGCGCTTTCCGATTACGCAGCCGATTTTCGAGCCCCGACTCCGTCGGCCGCAGCGGAAGCCGCAGTCCCGCTCAAAAGCGATATCATTCGTACGCTGCAAACCTATGCCGATACCTTCCATACGGAAATAAAACGCAAAGTCGAAAACATGAAGCTCATCGTGCGCACGTTCAATCCCGAAAACCTCGAACTGCAGTTCCGAACTATCGAACAGCCGCTCCTCGCGCGCTTTGACGGCGCAAAAGTCGCGCTGCTGCAAAACATCGATGAAAAATTAAAAGACGCAAAGCACCGCATCGCCCTGTGTACGCACGTACTCGAAAGCGCAAGTCCCGAAAAAATTTTTGCACGGGGCTATTCGATGGTACGCGACACGGCAAGCGGAGAAGTCGTGCGGGATGCATCGCTCGTCGCAGTCGGAGCGGAACTTGAAATCGTTCCGGCAAAAGGTCAACTTACGGCGACCGTCAAAAGCGTATGCACAAAGGCAAACCGCTTTATTAATTAATAATTTACAAGGAGTCCGTCATGAAAAATTTTGCAAAAAATCTTGAAACGCTTGAAAAGCTTACCGCCGACATCAAGCGCGACGACATATCGCTCGAAGATGCGCTCAAAGATTTCGAAATGGGCATAAAACTCGCGCGCGGCATGGAAGCCGAAATCGACAGGATCGAAGGAAAGATCCAAATGCTCATGAATGAACCCGCACCCGAAAGCGCGGATACGCCCGAACTCGATCTCTTTTCGGGTACCGACGAAGCGACGGGAACGGCGGGCGCTCCGCAGGAGGGTACGCGTCAATGAGCGATGCGAAACCGGTACGGCAGCTTTCCGCCGAAGTCGCGAGGAAAATCGCGGCGGGCGAAGTCATCGACCGGCCGAATGCGATTGTGCGAGAACTCATGGACAACGCGGTCGATTCGGGTGCCGACGGCATCGCCGTCGAAATCGATTCGGGCTGCATCGAAAAAGTGCGCGTCGTCGACAACGGTTCGGGCATGACGAAAAGCGATCTGCAAAACTGCGCGCGGCCGCACGCGACGAGCAAAATCGAAACGGAAACCGATCTTTTGCACCTGTCGACGCTCGGCTTCAGAGGAGAAGCGCTTTCGTCGATCGCCGCAGTATGCCGCCTTTCGATCATATCGGGCGGCTGGAAAATGCGGGCGTCGGTAACCGAAGATCACATCATCGAAAGGAGTGCATCGACTGCGGGTACGATCGTACAGGCGGAAGGACTCTTTGAAAACTTTCCCGCGAGACGAAGATTTTTAAAACGCCCGGCAGCCGAAGCGCTCATGTGCAAAAACACGTTTATCGAAAAGACGCTTGCGAGGCCGGACATAGCATTTTCGTTTACTTCGGACGGAGAGCGGCGCATAACGCTCGAAGCGGGCACGAGTTTAAAAAAGCGATTCGTAGAAGCGGCGCTCCCTTCCGAAAACGCTTCTCTCTTTTACGAAATCTCAGGCTCTTCGGGCGGAGAAAATCCCGACTGGATTTTTACCTGCGTCATCGGAGAGCCGGGCGTATCGCGCACAAATAAAAAAGACATATACATCTTCGTAAACGGCAGAAGGATTACCGAGTATTCGCTCGTACAGGCGATCGAGTACGGCGGTCAGGGTTATTTTCCGAACGGCACTTATCCCGCAGCCGCCCTCTTCGTCACGATGAAAAGCGATCTCGTCGACTTCAATATTCACCCGGCAAAAAAAGAAGCGCGCTTCCGCGACATCGCAAGCCTGCACCACGGCGTGAGCGGAGCTTTGCGGAATTTTTTTCATCAATACACTTTGCGCGAAATGAAAAACGACCGCGACGATAAAATTAACAATTTTCAATCTTTCGATTTCGATGCGGCCGGCGGAAGCGGAAAAGGCATATCGTACGGAAAAAACAAAGACTCGATCCGGCAGGCGAAAGATTTTTCGCGCATCGTCATGCACCGCGGCGCAGGTGACTTTACGAATCCCTATGCCCGCGAATATAAAACCGATGCATACAAAGCGCGCTATTCGATAAACCACGAAGCGCAGGACGTACCGCTCGAACTTGCAAAAAAAGCGCTTTCGTTCGATGAAACGAGAGACGGCGCGGCAAGCGATGCGGCAGACAAAACAAAACTATACGACATCGAAAACGCAGCCGAAAAAATCAAAACAACAAACGGCGGTTTTCACTTTCTCGGAAGCGCACTCGGCACTTTTTTGGTTGCCGAAAAAGGTGACACGCTGTATATCATCGACCAGCACGCGGCTCACGAGCGGATTCTCTACGACGCCATTATGCAAAATCAGGGAAAAAGTCAAACGCTTCTCGTTCCCTATGAAATCGTTACGCAAAACGCGGCGGACGATATCTATTTGACGCGCATACGGGATGAGATGAAAAAAGCCGGCATTGCGGCAAAAAACAAAGGAAACGGAGTGTGGGAGATAAGGTCGGTGCCGGAGCGCTGGAAAGGAAGCGAAAACGATCTGTACCGCGCCCTCCTCGAAAAGCGAGTCGCCCCGGAAGACGTCATTTCCGAGATCGCCGCTATGACCGCGTGCAAAGCTGCAGTTAAAGACGGTTATGTGCTCGACGATGCGGCCGCTTCGGATTTGGCGGAAAAGGCGCTCTCCCTCCCCGACCCGCACTGCCCCCACGGAAGACCCGTGTGGACGGCGGTAACGAGGGCGGAGCTTTTCGCCCTCGTAAAGCGTACGTAAATGTCCGCCTGCTATCTTGCCTGAGCGCCGCCGTTTCGAAGCGCCGACAAAAGCTCCGCCACTTCGGCGCGACGGTGATTCGGCTGCTTGGTTTGCACTTCGCTCAAATATCGTTCCGCGCCTGCCGTATCTCCCGTCGACATACATACTTTTCCGAGTTCCACATAGGCATCCCAATTCCTGCCGTCGCGCTTGATCAGTTCGGTGTACGTCGTTTTCGCGTTGTCGAACTGACCGTCGCTCGCGTAGGTTTGCGCGAGATTCGAGCGCACCGTATTGTTGGACGGATCGAGGCGCAGCGCGTTTTGATAAAATTGAATCGCATTTTTATAATCTTTTTTTGCGAGGTATGCGCTTCCGAGATTATTGTTCGCTTCGAAACTTTTATTGTCCGCATTGTATGCTTGTCTGAAAAGCTTAAGCGCCGTATCGACGTCGGGCGGATTCATTTCGAGGTACATTTTTCCGAGATTGATTTTCGATTTTTCGTGATTTTGATTTAAGCGCAGTGCTTCGACGTAGAGCGGAATCGCTTCTTCGGATTTTCCCGCCTCCTGCAGCATAAGCGCATAATTATATACGATGTTCGCTTGCGCGGCATTGCCGAGTGACGACTTCGAAGCGTAGGCGCGCTTTGCATAGGTAATCGCTTCGGCATCTTTGTGCTCCGCGTACAATGTTGCGGAAAGATTGTAGTACGTCGTCGGGTCTTCTTCCGTCGGACTCAAAAGCGCGAGCGCACGGCGATAGCAATTTTCGGATGCGGCGTAATTTTCCATCGCGTAGTATTCGGAACCGAGTTCGCGCAGCGCGTTGCCGTTCACATCGTTTACGCGGAGCACATTGTTGTACGCGCTGACAGCCCCGCTGTGATCGCCCTGCTTTGAAAGGAGGCGGGCTTCCTCGAGATAGGCTTTTTCGTAATTCGCATCGGTCGTCCGTGCACGGCGGAAAGAAGACAGCGCTTCGGCTTCGTTTCCCGTTCTCAAGTTTGCCAGTCCGAGATTGTATTGAGCCGGCGCAAATCGTCCGTCCAAATCGACGCTTCTCTGAAACGATGAACGGGCGTCGCTGTAGCGGCGCGAAAGGTATTGTGCGCGTCCGAGGTTATAGTGATAGAGAGCATTCGATCGGTCGTTCTGCACCGCTTTGGAAAGTTCGTCGAGCGCTTTCGGATAATTCTTTGTGTCGAAAGCTGCCATACCGAGCACATAGTGGGAAGCGGCATCGTTCGGCGTTTTTCGGATCGCTTCTTCGGCATAGCCGACGGCCGCATCGCGAAGCCGCCTTTTGTCCGCATCCGATGCCGCGTTTTGGGAAGCGTCGTAAAGCGCGGACGCCATTTCCGAATTTTTACTGCCTGAAAAAAGCGGCTCGCCTGCGGAAATCGGAAGCATTTTTTGCGCCTTGCCGAAATGATTGAGCGCCGAATCGATTTTATTTGCCGTCAAATCGGATTTGCCCTGCGCGATTTCGGTATTTACGCCGTCGATTTCCCTTTGAATCGCACGATTTTTGCGCGCAAGTTCTTCTTCGGCTGCTTTGCGTGCCGCTTCTTCTTTTTGCTTTTGTGCCGCAAGCGCCTTTGCCGCCTTTTCTGCTTCGGCTTTCCGCTCGCGCTCCAAAGCTGCCTCAGCTTCCCTTTGTTCGGCGATTTTCGCTTTTCGCTCCCGTTCGGCAGCGGCCTCTTTTTCCCGCCGGGCGGCATCTTCTGCCGCGCGCGCCTTTTGCTGCGCCGCCGTTCGATCGGCTGAAGACTCGGATGCGGCATCGCGTCCGCCCGTCCGCAGAGCAGATCCCGCATCGACATTTGACGCGGCATCTGCACCCGAGCCCTTTCCGCGAGAGAGCAATTCTTCGAGCTCTCTTTGCGTCTTCTGAGCTTCGGCCGTACTGCGCGCAAGCTCATCCTGCATCGCCCCGTCGCCGGACTTTGCGCCTTTTAATAAAGCGAGTTCATCGAGCAATTTTCGTACTTCGGCATCCGAAGGATCCTTTTTGAGCAGCTTTTCGAGAATACTCTGCGCGCGATCGTAGTCGCCGCTGTCCATGTAAAGCTGAACGGAAGCGAGCGCATCGCCGCGTGAAGCGGATGTTGAACCGGATAAAGCGGATCTATTTAAAAAAAAACCGCAATAAGGGCGATGATGACTGCCGCGCAGATAATCGCGATAACGATTTTTTTATTCAATTTTTTTTCGGATTCGCTTTCGGCGGCATCTCGACTTGCCGGCTTGCTTCCGGCGGAAAAATCGGCAAACGATACTTTTTTCACCGGCTCTTTTTGCTCGGTTGTATGCACCGATACCGGCGCATCGCCGAAAATCGGCTTCGATGCGACAAGCGTGTCGACCGCTTTACGAACATCCGCGCTTTCAGACGTTTTCACGGAAACCGATTTTTCACTTGCAACGGGCTTTTCCGGTACAATCTTTTTGGCAGCTCGGGGTTTTGTACGCGTGCTTTCGGCAGCAGGTTTAGCCGCCTGCATTTTTACAGACGCCGCTACCGCCGGTTTTGCGGCAGCCTTTGCAGTCGTTTTTTTTGCAGCCGTCTTGGGCGCAGTTTTTGCCGTCGCTTTTACATCGGCTTTTTTTACGCTTGCTTTGGCGGGCATCTTTGCGCTTGTTTTTTTGGCGCCCGCCTTTTCATCGGCTTTCGCGCTCGCCTTTTTTGCGGCCGGTTTTTCGACAGCTTTTTTAACTGCCGGCGTTACCGATTTTTCAACCGGCGCCTTTTTTGCCGTCTTTTTTACGGCAGCCGTTTTTTCAGTCGTCTTTGTCTTTGCCATATCCCTTTCCTTTGCTATAAAAGCTCAATTTCGAGTTTTCTAAAACTCGAAATTTTCCATCAGTTTCGCGTAATGCCGGAATGGCGAGTTTTGCAAACAAGTAAAATCGTGCGAAAGGCAAGGTTCCGGCTGCGTGCCGTTTCGAGCGTTAGGCTTACGAAAGCCTGGCTTAAAAAGCTCGACCGCGGCATACACGGCGAGTTTGCAGAGCAAACTCGGTAGTGAGCGCAGCGAACGAAGTTCTCGCCGCAAGCACAGTTTTATCAGTTCATAGTTTCAAAACTCGTCATTCGACCTATAAAAATATCCCGTTGCACTACATCAATCGAGTTCTGGTTCCGTTTCGTAGCCGAGCGTATCTTCCGCTCCTCCGGTCATATTTTCGGCATTCGTAGATCGCAGCGAATTCGCTACGTCTTCGAGCAGCTTTTTTTTGCGCGCTTCTTCGGCAGCCCTCGCCTCGGCTTCCCGCCGCGCTTTATCGGCCGCCACGCGCTCCTGCTCGGCATACATGCGCGCTTCTTCTTCTCTGCGCATCCGCTCCAGAGCCGCAGCCGCTCTCGCATCTTCTTCCCGCTTTACAAGTTCGGCACGGATGAGCGCGATGACGCGTTCGATTTCAGTCCGCTGCGGATCACCCGGCACCTTTTCGATATAACGCTCGTAATCGCCGAGCGCACCCTCAAGCTGCATCTGATTGAGCCGCGCGTTTGCCCGATTCAAAAGCGCTTTTGCAAAATCGGGAGAAGCGCTCAGCGCAAGTGAATAGCAGCTGTCGGCTTTCGCGTAATTCCCCGCGGCGAATGCGGAGTTGCCCGCATTGTATGCGAGCACTTTTTTGTCCGTACCCGGTACGGCGAGTCCCCTTTCAAAGACCGCGACGGATTTGTCGTACTGTCCCGTTTGATAATACGAAAGGCCGAGATAATTATACGCGGCGACCGAAGCGCTTCCCGACGAAAGCTCCCGTTCGAGAATCGGGATAGCGGCAGTCGGATCATTCGATTTAAAAAGACGCTCTCCTTCGCTTTCCGCAAACAGCGGCGCTGCAAAAAGCAAAAAAAGAATCGCTCCTTTAATGTATCGGTTCATTTTACCGTTCCGCATTCAATTACAACCTTTCTCCATTATCGGTCATTTGACAGAGTTTAATAAATCTACTAATCTAGTATACAGCAATTTACAATTTTACAAAAGACCGTTTTATACATATTTTTTCGAATGCGTTTGTGCGCACGGATGCGGCATTTTCGAAAATCGATATGTTCCGCATCCCGCATTTCATACGGAGGATTTATTATGGAGCCGATTCAAATCGCAGTTATCGCAGCGCTCATAGCGTTTATCGCGGGACTGCTGTTGTTTCTCACAAAATCCGTACTCGCACCGAAACGCGCCGAAAACATCCTCAAACTCATAAAACAAAAAAAACTTTCCGCAGCCGAAAAACTCGCAAAGCAGATCCTCGCAAAGGAGCCGAAAAATTACCTCGTCCACTATTATCTCGGCAAAGCCTATCTCGCCGAAAAATAGAGCCGAGCTCGCGCTCATGGAATACAAAACCGTAAGTGAAAACGCCGTCTTCGGAGACGACATCGCCGAAGTTCCGTTTCGAAAAAACCTCGCAGCGTTGTACTTGCAATGCAATCAGGACGAAAACGCGCTCCGCGAATTTCTTCTGCTCACGAAGCTCGAACCGGAAAATGCCGACGCGTATTACAGCGCGGGAAAAATTTACGAAAAGCAAAATCGCACCGATACTGCGCTCACATTGTTTCGCAAAACAGTCGCATTGAACAAGCGCCACGCCGAAGCGCACGCTTCCCTTGCCCTCCTCCTCGCAAATGCAAAACAATTTGCCGAAGCGAAAAAGGAAATCGATCTCGCCCTTTCTCTAAATCCCGAAGCGTATTCGAATTATTACTACCTCGGAAAGATATTAAAAGAAAATAAAGATTACGCCGGCGCCGTCAAAGCCTTTGAAAAAGCGCAGCGCAGTGCGGAATACCGCGAACGCTCGCTCATCGAACGCGGCATCAGCCTCATGCTTGCAGGCCGTCCCGACAGCGCGCTCATCGATCTCAGTCGCGCGGTCGAACTCGACAAAGCGGGCATCAAACAGGAAACGCTGCACGCGCGCTATTGTATGGCCGCGTGCTTTGAAGTGCTGCGGCAAATCGACAACGCGATAGCACAGTGGGAAATCATCTATAAAAAAAATCACGCCTTCCGCGACGTCGCGGCAAAGCTTGCAAAATACAAAGACATACAGACGAACGACGCTCTCAAAGATTACCTCACGTGCGGCAACGAAGACTTTACGGCGATGTGCGCAAAGCTCACACAAAACGCGTTGTCGTTCGCAGTCCAGCGTTCCGACGCGGCAAAGTGGGGATGCCAAATCATCGCGACGGAACGAGATGGTGACTGGATGAGCGTGCGAAAGCAATTATACTTGCTGCGTTTTTACCGTTTTTCCGATCCGCTCGAAGATTCGGTCGTGCGGCAAGCGCTCGACGACCTCAAGGGGACGAACTGTTCACGCGCATATATTTTTTCAAGTTCGGATTTTTCTCGAAGCGCGCGCACATTTGCGGAAGGCAGGCCCGTCGAGCTTATCGGTAAAGAGCAGCTTGAACAGGCACTGAAAAAATCGGGTGTATAATGAAAATACTCTGCGTTTCGGATATGATCGATCCGCTTATCTATAATCAAAACGCTTCGTCGCTGTTTTCCGATATCGATATGATTTTATGCGCCGGAGATTTACCGATGGACTACGTCGATTTTATCGTATCGATGTTCAATAAACCGACATACTTTATCTTCGGCAATCACAACTTAAACGAATTCCATTATTATCATTCGAGCGCTCACGCTCCTGCGGAAAAGCGCGGGGAAACGCACGGGCACGGAGCCGCTTACTGCGGGTTCCGCGTCATCCGCGACAAAACGCTTTCGTTTGCCGATCCCGTAACGGGGAAAAAGACGCCGCTCCTTATCGCGGGAGTTTCCGGTTCGCGGAAATACAACAACGGTCTCAATCAATACAGCGAGGGAGAGATGAAGCGCCGTCTCATCGGTATGATCCCTTCTCTTCTGTGGAACAAACTGCGTTACGGCAGATATCTCGATATCTTTTTAACGCACGCATCTCCGAGGGGCATTCACGACAAAGAAGATCCGTGCCATGTCGGCTTCGAATGCTTCAACTGGTTCATAAAAAAATTTTCGCCCGTCTATCTCGTGCACGGGCACATCCACCTTTACGACATACGCGACCGCCGCGTCACGGAAACGGGCGCAACGACAGTCGTAAACGCATACGCGCACTGTCTCATCGAATTTCCGAAAACGGGAGGATCGCAATGAACGGTAGCTTGTTTTCGTTGCAGACGGATGAAGATTTTAATAAAGCGCACAGCAAAGCGCTGTTCAACGAAATACAGCATTTTTTAAATCCCGAAGAAGCGTCTCTCATTTCGTTTTCGGAAATAAAATCGCTTTTAAAACCGAAAGACGAAATTTACGTCGGATTAAAGACTATCCCGCTCGACAAGATCGTCGGAAGCGAAGGCCGCTATAAAGATTTCGATAACCGTTTTTTTCCGAAAAGCGGATTTTTGCGCGAACGCTGGAAACACGTCGATGCGGCGCAATACGAATCGATCATCCTGCCGCCGATAAAAGTGTACGAGCTCGGCGGCCTGTATTTTGTGCGCGACGGCAATCACCGCGTTTCGGTCGCTAAAGCGCGCGGCATCGAATTCATCGACGCGGAAATCGTTTCGCTGCAGAGCGAAATAAAATTAAAACCCGCGTACACGCTGAAATCGATGATAAAAGAGATCATTTCGTATGAAAAACGGGTGTTCTACACCGAAACGAATTTCGGAGACATCACCGATTTTTGGTCGCTCGATTTTACATCGACAGGACAGTACGATATCATCTATAATCACATACTGACGCACAAAGCGTATATCGAAAAAAAACAAGGCGCCGAAATGTCGGCAGCGGATGCGCTTATGTCGTGGTTCGAGGACGTCTATCTTCCGATAATCAAAGCGATAGACGACAGGCACGTCATGCGTTATTTCAGGCAGCACACGAAGAGCGACCTCTACGTGTGGATTATGCTGTATTGGGAAGAATTGCGGGAAAAATTCGGAGACGGCGTGCAACTCGACGAAGCGGTGCAGTCCTTTACGCGCAGCAAACGAGTACATTTTACTGCCCGCATAAAAAACGGCATCGAACGCATCATGTTTAAAAGGAAAATAAAATCACCTTGACTGCGTATCGCTTCAATGATAAAATATTTAAATATATTGTATAGTATGTGGAGTTAAAAATTGTATTCGATCGATTCTTTTATACACATACCGATTATAACGGCAGCGGTATTGCTCACGATTCTATTCCTGTTGCTCGTCGTCATACGGTACCGCAATACGGCAAAAGCGAGTTTTGTGCTGTACGTCGCGCTCGGCATCCTTTTTGCAGGCCTTATCTATATGCTTCGCTCTTCGCTCAGCATATACCTCATCGCCGCCATGCTCGTTTCGGAATTGTTCGTGCTGCCCTATTTTGTCATTCTCGCATTCGGCTTTCCCCGAAAGCGCGAAAAAAAAGAAGAGCCGGAAGAGAGCTCCGAAGCCGAGCTCGATTCGCTTGCAAACATATCGTATGAAAAAAAGATCGATACGAATGAAGAGTTTGCGGCAAAGGCGGCCGAACTTTTTTCGCTCGACAACAGCTTGAGCCAATTTCTCGACTACTTCAATACAAAGCTCACCGAAGCGGCAAAGGCCGACGGCTGCGTCATCCTCCTGTCGGACGAATTCGACAATTTTCTCACCGTCCGTTCCATGACAGGCTCGTTTCCGCCGCCGTATAGGCTGCCCGATACGCTGCCTCACAAGCCGGTACGCGTCGAAGCGAATTTCCGTTATATGCAGTTTCAGCTTTCCGACACAATTTTCGGAGATGTTGCGTCGTCGGGCGAAGCCGTACTTATAAAAGACGCCTCTCACGATCCGCGCATCTATCAAAACGGGCCGGAAGATTTCCTCGCATGCGGCTCCTATATCTGCGTTCCGATCCGCATACAGGGCAAAACGGTCGGTGTTTCGGCGCTGTCGCGGGATCCGAAAAAAGAGAGCTTTTCCGAAATCGATTTCGAACGTACAAAGACGCTTACCGATGCGGCCGCTTCGGCGCTCCGCACGCTTTTGAGCTTCCTCGACTACAGCGAAAAACGCAGCCTCACGGAAGAAGGCAATACCGCAGCGAAATTTCAAAAAAAACTCATCCCCGAAAAGATACCCGAAATGCTCGGCGTATCGCTCGGAGCGTGGTCGGTGCAAAACGAAAACGTGTGCGGCGACTATTACGATATCGTGCCGGTGCGGAAAGACCGTACGCTCTTTGTCATGGCCGACGTCGTCGGAAAAGGCATGAATTCGTTCAGCGTCATGGTGATGATTCGCACGATGCTGCGTATGCTCGCACCTTCTCCGCAAAGCCCCGCTTCTATTTTAAAATGGATCAACCGAGGGCTCTGCGCGGAGACCGGCATCGAAGATCACTTTGCGAGTGTCGCCCTCGTCGATTATAACCCTTTAACGCGGGAAGCCCGGCTTTCGACGAGCGGCATCAATCCGGTGCTCGTCTATACCGCAAAAACGGACGACGTGTCGCAGCTGTCGAAACAGAACGAACCGCTCGGCGTCGAAAAGACGTCGGTATTCGACGAAATAACCGTACAGCTGCAAAGCGGCGACATTCTCGTAAGCTGTACGG
>NZ_JADOVM010000011.1:0-24626 GCF_050938355.1 Treponema sp. SP13 | reverse complement strand
TATCAAGGACGGTTTTTACAGGGCAAGGATATCTGAAACCATAGTCATAAAAAAACGACCGCCCTTTCGGACGGCCGTTTTCGTTACATTACATTCGTACGATTTTTATGCGCTTTACGCGCAGTTTGCACATACGCCGATCAGAACGGGCGCTTGGCGAGGTAGTCGTACTCCTGCCACGTCCGCTTTGCGGCTGCAGTCGCTTTTTCGAGCAGCATATTCGCACGCTCGGGATTCGCGGCTTTCAGCGCTTTGAAGCGGCCTTCGGCGTACATATAGTCGGCAAGCTGGTAGTTCGGTTCGCGCGAATCGAGCTGGAAGGGATTGAGTCCCTGCTCTTTGCGGCGCGGATCGTAGCGGTACAGCGGCCACAGTCCGCATTCGACCGCCTGCTTTTGCAGCTTCAAACCGTCGCTCATGTTGATCGTGTGGTTGATACAGTGCGAATAGGCGATGATGAGAGACGGACCGTCGTAGCTTTCGGCTTCGCGGATCGCTTTGATCGTCTGAGCGGCATTTGCGCCCATCGCAACCTTTGCGACGTAAATGTAGCCGTAGCTCATCGCGATCATACCCAAATCCTTTTTCGCGATGTCTTTTCCCGCCGCCGCGAATTTTGCAACCGCGCCGAAGGGCGTCGCTTTCGACATCTGACCGCCGGTATTCGAATACACTTCCGTATCGAGACAGAGGATATTGATATTGCGTCCCTGAGCGAGTACGTGGTCGACGCCGCCGAAGCCGATATCGTAGCCCCAGCCGTCACCGCCGATAATCCAGTTGCTCTTTTTAATAAAGTGATCGGCAAGCGACAAAAGCTCTTTCGAAAGAGCGTCTTTTTTGTCTTTCAAAATCGCTTTCAGCGCCGCAACGTTTTTGCGCTGCGCTTCGATCGCCGCATCGTCGGTCTGCGTATTCGAAAGAAGTGCATCGATCTCTTTTGCGGCGATACCCTTTTCCTTCGCTTCGGCTGCAACTTCGCGCGCGTATTCGGCAAGTTTTTCCGCCGTAAGGCGCATACCGAAACCGAATTCCGCCGCATCTTCAAAAAGCGAGTTGCTCCACACGGGACCCTGTCCGTTCGCATTCGTCGCATACGGCGTCGTCGGCAAATTGCCTCCGTAAATCGAAGAACAGCCTGTCGCGTTTGCGATCATCGCGCGGTCGCCGAAAAGCTGGCTTACCGTTTTGATGTACGCCGTTTCGCCGCAGCCCGCGCACGCGCCGCTGAATTCGAAGAGCGGCCGCTTCATCGAAAGACCTTTGGCCGATGCGAGGTTGAGCGTCGAAGCGTCCACTTCGGGCAAGCCGAGGAAGTAGTCCCATTTTTTGCTTTCGGCTTCTTTGTATTCGGGCGTAAAGAGTTCCATGTGCAGCGATTTTTTCGGCTGTGTCGGGCACGTATATACGCACAGTCCGCATCCGGTACAGTCGTCGGCGGAAATGGCGAGCACGAATTTCTGTCCGGGCTTTGCAGGCTTCATCTCGGCGCTCTTGAATCCCGCCGGAGCTTTTGCCGCTTCCTCGTCGGTCATCGTTTTCATGCGGATACACGCGTGCGGACACACGAGAGCGCAGTTGCCGCACTGGATACACGTCGCTTCATCCCAGCACGCTACCCGTTCGGCGATACCGCGTTTTTCGTACTGCGTCGTCGCCGTGGGGAAAGTACCGTCGGCGGGCAATTTGCTGACCGGCAGTTTGTCGCCTTCCTGAGCGGCCATAGCGCCGAGCACGTTTTTGATAAAGGAATCGTTCGTGTTTTTCATCGCCGATTCCATGTGGAAATTGCCGCCGACCTTTTTGCCTTTGAGATCGACTTTTTCGACGGCTTCGAGCGCCATTTCGATCGTCGAAATGTTTTTGTTGACGACGTCCTGGCCTTTTTTGCCGTAGGTTTTCGCGATGAATTTCTTCATGTATTCGACGGCGACGTCTTCTTTCAAAACGCCCGAAATCTTAAAGAACGCAGCGAGCATGACGATATTGATGCGGTTGCCCATGCCGGCTTTTTCCGCAATTTTAAACGCGTCGATGACGTAGAACTGTGCTTTTTTTGCGAGGATGCGCTTTTGCTGTTCGACGGGGATCTCCTCCCAAACATGCTCTTTGTCGAAGCGGCTGTTGAGCAAAAAGATTCCGCCCTCTTTCAGATACTGGAGCATGTCGTACACGTCCATGTATGCGAATTTGTGGCAGGCGAGGAAGTCGGCAGCCGTAATCAAATACGGGCGGCGGATCGTCCGCTTGCCGAAGCGCAGGTGCGACACCGTGATGCCGCCGGATTTTTTCGAGTCGTACGAAAAATACGCTTGAGCGTTGAGGTCGGGGCGCGCGTCGCCGATGATTTTGATTGCGATTTTGTTCGCGCCGACCGTACCGTCGGAACCGAGTCCGTAGAACATCGCTTCGGTCATGCCCTGTTCGGCGATAAAAAAGTCGGGATCGTATTTCAGCGATGTCTTCGATACGTCGTCGTTGATACCGATCGTAAAGTGATTTTTCACTTTATCTTTCGCGTCGAGATTTTCGAAGCACGAAATGACCATCGCAGGCGTAAACTCTTTCGAGCCGATACCGTAGCGGCCGCCGACAATCAGAGCTTTGCGTCCGGCTTCTTCGAAAGCCGTGCACACGTCTTCGTAGAGCGGCTCTCCCAAAGCACCGGGTTCTTTCGTGCGGTCGAGTACGACGATCTTTTTCGCCGTTTCCGGAATCGCCGCGAGGAATTTATCCGCAGCGAAGGGACGGTACAGATGCACCTTCACGACGCCGACTTTTTTGCCTTTCTGTTTGCACAGATATTCGACCGTTTCATGAGCCGTGTCCGCGCCCGATCCCATGATGATCATAACCGATTTCGCGTCTTTTGCGCCGACGTAATCGTAGAGTTTGTATTTGCGGCCGGTAAGCTTTGCGAACTTCGCCATTTCGTTCTGTACGATCGCCGGGACAGCTTTATAATAATTGTTGACCGCTTCGCGGCTCTGGAAGTACACGTCGGGATTTTGCGAGGTACCGCGGATTTCAGGACGCTCGGGATTCAAACCGCGGGAACGGTGAGCGCGCACGAGGTCGTCATCGACCATGCCGCGCATCTGCTCGAACGACACTTCATCGTATTTTTGGATTTCATGCGATGTGCGGAATCCGTCGAAAAAGTGCAGGAACGGAACACGCGAACGGAGCGTCGCCGAATGCGCAATGACCGCCATATCCTGCGCTTCCTGCACGGAGTTCGATGCGAGCATAGCCCAGCCGGTTTGACGGCAAGCCATGACGTCCGAATGATCGCCGAAAATCGACAGGGCGCTCGTTGCGACGGCACGTGCCGCAATATGAAATACCGTGCTCGTCAATTCGCCTGCAATTTTGTACATATTCGGAATCATCAGGAGCAAGCCCTGAGAAGCCGTAAACGTCGAGCTCAGCGCGCCCGCCGTCAGCGCACCGTGTACGGCGCCCGCAGCTCCCGCTTCCGATTGCATTTCGACAACCGTCGGCACCGTGCCCCAAATATTTTTTTCGTTCTTTGCCGACAGATCGTCGGCAACCTCACCCATCGGGCTGGACGGAGTAATCGGATAAATCGAAATTACTTCGCTCAGCGCATGCGCAACGCGTCCGACCGCAGTGTTGGCGTCGAGCGTTACTTTCTGTTCTTCTGTTGCCATGGCAGCTTCCTTTTCTTGAAATGTATTGATGTGAAACGAGTATCAATTCGCACCTTGTATTTTACACCCGATGGCGGGGATTTGCAAGTATGCGAAACAAGCTTTGTCCCATCGAAGCTGCCGTCTAAAATTCTTTGTGCAGACGCGGCAGCTCTCGGATCCACACGTCCGCCATGTATGCGTAACCCGAAACGTTCGGATGAATGCCGTCTTTGCACATGAGCGAACGATAATCTTTCGCTTCGAGCATGGCCATGCGCATATCGATGTACTGGACGCCGTGACCGAGGGCGTATTTTTCGATCGAAAGCGAATAGAGTTCGTGAGCACGGTACAATTCGAAGACATCGCCGGAGAGAAAGGCGTCGATGTTTTTTTTGTTTTGACCCGAGGTAATCGTTTTATACCAGCGGTCGAGAACGAGCGGCGGCATCGTCATCAAAAGCGGGGTGATTTTATGTGCGCGGAGCGTTTCGACCGCTTCATCGAGCATGCGCAAAAAATCCGGCAGCGGGTTTCGAGGTTTGTGCGGAGCATCGGGGTTTTCGCTTATCGGCGTCCAATCGTAATCGCAGTCGTTGCCGCCGCTTTCAACGATACCGAGATCGCAGCTTAAACCTTTTTCCATGTCGCGCTTGAGCGTGCGAAGCGCTTTATTGATGATGTTGCCGAATACGCTTTTATTGATGAGCGTAAAGCCGAGCTTTTTTTGAGCGAGGGCGAGACTGTTTTCTTCTTCAAGGATGTCAAAGCGGCTTTCGCTGTAACCAGTGACCGCCCCTTTTAATATCGAATCTCCCCAGACCGCTATCGTGTGTATTCCGTTTTCCATACTGCGCTTCAGACGATGATGCCCTTGGTCGAAGGAATCTCTCCGCACCTTCGAACGTCGAGCTCGACGGCGCTCCGTATCGCGCGGGAAGCGGCTTTAAACATCGCTTCGATTTTGTGGTGATCGCTTCTGCCGCGAATCGTGTCCAAATGCAGATTGCATTTGGCGCCTCCGACAAAGCCCTGCCAAAAATCTTCAACACAGTCCGTTTGAAAGCTCGCTTCTTTTCCGTCATCGCCGAGCGACACGAGGGGTATGCCCGAAATTCTCCCGTCGAAAACGAGGTAGGAACGTCCTCCGAAATCGACTGCAGCGCGCGAAAGCGTTTCGTCCATCGGATAGATAAAAAATCCCGAACGCGAGATACCGGCGCAGTCGCCGAGCGCTTTTGCAAAGCAGCTTCCGAGCACGATACCCGTATCTTCGATGAGGTGATGCTGATCGACGTTCAAATCGCCTGAAAGCGTGCCGCTCAAATCGAAGAGGCCGTGTTTGCAAAAAGAACGCAGCATGTGATCGAAAAATCCTATCGGATTTTCTACCGTATATTTTCCGCTCCCGTCGAGGCCGAGGGTGAGCGCTATCCGCGTTTCGCCCGTGTTCCGTTCTATCGATGCGATTCGTCCTGCCATAGCACGCTCCGTGATTTGTTAATTATTAATTTATGCCAGCACTTTCCGAAGATCGTATTCGAGGATATCGACCGCACCGAGTTTTTTCAGTTTCGGCAAAAGGAGCGGCACTTCGGATTTATCGACCGCAATTTTGACCGCGTAGCCGTCATCCCCGTACAGCGGAGAAACGGTCGGGCTTTTCATCGCGGGAATCTCTTTGATAAGCGTATCGAAAATGTCTTTTGCGCAGTTCATTTCGAGCATCACTTTGTTCCGCGCATTGAGCACCGCTTCGAAGAGCATTTTCAGTTCGTCGATCTTTTGCTTTCTTTGCGGGTCTGCGAGCGCCGTCTTCGATGCGAAAAAACACGTCGAGCTTTTCAAAATCGTGTCGACGATGCGGAGCCCGTTTTCCTGCAGCGTGCGCCCCGTCGCCGTATTGTCGATGATCATATCGGCATCGTCGGGCGGGAACACTTCGGTTGCGCCGTATGTCCGCACGATGATACTGTCGATTTTTTTGCTTTCGAGCCACTTGCGCGCGATCTGCTCGTATTCGGTTGCGACGACGACGCGCTTCGTTTGAAGCGTGTGATCGTCGAGCGCGTTCGGCACTGCCGCGACGATGCGCACTTTGTCGAAGCCCAAGTCCATGATCTCTTCGACATCGGCTTTCGTCTCTTCGATCCAGTCGCGGCCGGTAAAGCCCGCATCGTGAGAACCCAGTTCGAGCAGTTTGCCGATGTTCTGCGGTTTCATCACTTTCGCTTCCAAATCGCTTTGATTGACGATGGGGCGGTACGCGCGTTCGGGCAAATCGACTTTGATGCCCGCGCCGCTTAAGAGGCCGACGACGTTTTCGTAGATTCTTCCTTTCGGAAGGAGCAGTTTTAATTTTTCCATAGATTTTAAACTATAGCCCAAAGGCTCGGATAAATCAATCGTTCGTTTGCGCGTACAGGTTTTATCGCGCTACATCATTCGTCGATTGTCTGTCAAAACGGAAAGACGGAGCTGTTTCAAAAGTCGGGGACAATCCCATGCGAAAAAAAACCGCAGCGAAGGCGATTGCATCTCCACTGCGGGTAAGATCACGCTGCTGCGCAATGCGCGCGGCTGCTTTTAGAAGTCGATGTCTTTACCGTAGTATGCAGCGAGGTAAATCTTTTTAATATCGGCAGGCGATGTTTTTCTCGGATTGGTAAGCGTACACGCATCGTTGAATGCCCGCTCGCTCATCAGATCCAATACCTTGAGGAATGCATCTTCGGGGATGACGGTGTTTTTGCCTTCTTGAATCGTGCGCGTAATGCCGACCTTTCTATTTAAAGCCGTCACCGCTTTTGCGATATCATCTATGCCCAAAGCGCCTTCCAATTTGCTGTAGCGGTCGGTTTCCTTTCTGTTGTAGTCGATGATGTACGGAAGCATGATGGCGTTCGCCTCTCCGTGTGTCAAATGAAATTCTCCGCCGATCTTATGCGCCATAGAATGCACGATGCCGAGCGAACAGTTGCTGAACGCGATACCCGCAACGGTAGATGCCGTATGCATCTTTCCGCGCGCTTCCATATCGCCGCCGTTTGCGACTGCCCGTTCGAGATATTCGAATACGAGCCGGATCGCTTCGAGCGCATAGGGATCGGTGTAATCGTCATGGGCGGTCGAAACGTACGCTTCGATCGCATGCGTCATGACGTCCATACCGGTTTGCGCCGTAACGAGCGGCGGCATCTTTGCCGGAATTCTATCGTCGACGATAGCGATATCGGGAATGATATCGGGACTGACCAGAGGGTATTTGATATTTTTTTCTCTGTCGGTGATAACGGAAAACGCCGTGATTTCGGACGCCGTGCCGGACGTGGACGGGATGCCGATCAGTTTTGCTTTTGTCCGCAGCTTCGGAAATTTGAATGCGACCAAATCGTCGAAATTATAACCCGGATATTCGTAATACACCCACATGATTTTGGCGGCGTCCATCGAGGATCCGCCGCCCAATGCGATGATCCAGTCGGGCTTGAATTCGGCCATCTTCGCCCCGCCGTCTTTACAGGTTTTAATGGAAGGATCGGGTTCAACGCCGTCTATGACTTCCACCTGCATTCCCGCTTTTTCCAAATAGCCTTTAGCTTCATCGATGAATCCGAATTTTTTCATCGAGCTTCCGCCGGTGACTATGACCGCTTTTTTTCCTTCCAGCGTGGAAAGGAACTCCAATGCACCTGCACCGTGGACGATCCTGTTGGGGATACTGAACGTTGCGTACTTCATATTACCTCCTGCTTCGTATAATGAGCTGAAAGCGGCGCCGATGCAGGCGTCTCTTCCAGCGTTCTTCCGTGTAGCCGTATATATGTATTCGATTGCTTTCGTCCCGTTTATCATAGTGATCTGCGATTGTTTAGTAAAGATTAAAACGGTATAATTTTTTGAAATCTGCGGCGGCATATCGCATTTTTATTTGGAGACAGCTGTATGGGTAAAATCGCGTGGTCAAAAATTCTCGGAACGTATGAAGCGCCTGAATGGATGAAGGCGATCGGTCGTTTCTTTTTCCGCAATAAAGCCGGATTTAAAAAAGCACGGAAAATCGCTCTCATTTCGCTCGCATCCCTTGTCGGCCTCATCGTGCTCGCCGTCGCGGGTTTGTTTGCATGGGCCTTTATCTCGTCGAAGATGCCTCTTAAAATGGAAATCGGTTATTCGGTCGAAGAGCCGGACTTGCTTGAAAACGCAAAAGATCCGCTCGTCGTTTCATTCAACGGTTCCGCGGCGAAAATAGACGATGCCGATAAAATCGTTGCCGGCGGCATAACGATGAAACCCGATATGGCCGGCGAATGGCGATGGATCGGTTCCGACGAACTCGTCTTTACGCCTTCCGAGCCGTGGCCGCTCGGTACGCAGTATCAGATTTCGTTTTCGAAAAAAGATTTTGCAGACCACGTTAAAATCCGTTCGTATACGGCAAAATTTTCAACCGACGATTTTTATGCGGAAATCGAAGATGAGGAATTCTGCATCGACGCCGCCGACCCCGCAAAAAAATATATCTCTTTTTCGCTTCGTGCGAATTTTCCGATAAACTCCGACGGCATCGAAAAGCTCGTCTCGCTTTCTCCCGATATGAAAAATCCGAAAAGCGGTACTTTCGAAAAACGCAGCTATACGGTCACGGCAGGTTTGAGCGACGATAAACGTACCGCGTTTTTTGCGTCCGAACCGCTCGGCGTGCCTGCAAAAGACGTAACGATGAACATCGCGATTGCGGCGGGAATCAAATCGGCTTCGGGCGGATCGCCTTTGAAAAAGATGACGGCTTCGGTTACCGTTCCCGGCTCTTCAAGCTATGCCAAAATCGAGTCGATAGATTTTACCCTTGTCAAAAACGACGCGCAGGAATACGAGCAGGTGATCGCGATCGAAACGACGGCGAAGATAAGCGCCGATAATTTGCAAAGCGCGCTTTCGGTATACGAGCTGCCGCAGGATAAACCTGCAGAACCGGGCAGACGCGGCGAAAAAGATTACGAGTGGTACAGCGAAGAAGAAGTTACCGACACCGTTATTAAAAACAGTAAAGCGCTTTCGTTTACGGCGCTGCCGTCGGAACTCGAATACGATACGATGCATTCGTTTGTAATCGATGCGAAGCCGGGCACGTATCTCTACGTCGCGGTAAAAGACGGCGCAAAATTTTACGGCGATTATTATCTGACCGATCCTCACGGAGAAGTCGTAAAGGTGCGCTCCTATCCGAAAGAGACGACGATTTTATCGGACGGTACGATCATTTCGATGCGCGGCAGCAAAAAGATTCCGGTGCTCACACGCGGCGTCGACAAAGTATACTACACGGTGTGGCGCATGCAGAGCGACGAAATCAATCACATCGCGTCGATGTCGAACGGCGATATGAAAAATTTTTCGTTCAACTACGACTATATCTTCAATCAAAACAATGTGAGTGTGGTCTATCGTTCCGACGCTTCGGTCGCTGCGACGAGCGCGAAAAAACCGTCGTATACGAACTTCGATTTTTCAGGCTATTTGAATTCGATCCCGTCGCAGCATCTCAAATACGGTCTCTTTTTGTTCCGCGTGTCGAGCGAAAAAAACGGGCACGGAGACGAGCGGCTCATCCTCGTAACCGATCAGGGGATCATCGTTAAAAAAAATGCAGATAAAACCTGCGACGTATTCGTGCAGTCGATTGCGACGGGACGGCCACTTGCGGGCTCTGAAATACGAGTCGTCGCGCTCAACGGCGACACGCTCGCTTCGGGCATTACGGCATCCGACGGTCACGTAACCCTCCCTGCTCTTTCGACGAACAACAAGGAACATCGCCCCGTCGCCTACACTGCGATAAACGGAAACGACTTCGCATTTATGCCGTATGCCGATTACGGACGTTCGCTCGATTATTCGGATTTCAATACGGGCGGCGAATACGGCGCGCTCGACCCCGATGCGATTCACACCTATATTTTTTCCGACCGCGGTATCTACCGGCCGGGAGATACGGCAAAGCTCGGTCTCATCGTCAAAGCGGGAAATTGGGCGAAAAGCCTTGCGGGCACTCCTCTCGCTTACGTCGTTACGGATCCGAACGGCACGGAGATAGTCGATAAAGAATTCGCGCTCAACGACGCGGGCTTTGAAGAAATCAAATTCTCCACTCAATCCTACTCTCCGACCGGCGAATACAACGTTTCCGCATACTTCAGAAAACAGCGTTCCGACGGAAAAATCGAACGCGTTTTCCTCGGAAACGAAACGGTCAAAGTCGAAGAATTTTTGCCGGATACGCTTTCGATTTCGACGGCTTTCGATCCGCTTCCGGCTTTAGGCTGGATCCGGCCGGCAAAGCTTACGGGCGTCGTAAAGCTGAGAAACCTCTTCGGCACGGTTGCGGCGGGCAATAAAGTTTCGGCGGAGATTTCGCTCGCTCCGGGATATATGCGCTTTCCGCAGTACCGCGGCTACGTATTTTCCGATCCGTATACCGGAAAAGATTCGTATACGGAAACGCTCGACGAAAAGACGACCGACGATGAGGGACGGGCTGAGTTTGCGCTCGATGTCGAAAAATTTGCCAAAGCATCGTACCGCATGACCTTTACGGCCGACGGTTATGAAAAAGGCAGCGGCCGCGCGGTCTCTTCGCAGTCGTCGGTGTACGTTTCCCCGCTCGAATATCTCATCGGCGTAAAAGCCGACGGCGATCTTTCGTACATCAAAAAGGATTCGACCCGCGAACTGACGCTCATCGCAGTCGGCCCCGACCTCAAACAGAGAGCGGTGTCGGATGTCGAACTTGTCGTCACGGAAAACCGCTACGTGTCCGTACTCGTCAAGCAGCCGAACGGCGCGTATAAATATCAATCGGTAAAAAAAGAATATCCGGTATTTACGAAAACGGTTACGATCCCCGAAGCGGGATTGAAATATCGGCTGCCCGTTTCGGATGAAGGCGATTTTACGTTGACGCTGAAAAACGGTGCAGGTCTCGAATTTAATAAAACGCCGTATTCCGTTATCGGCGAAAAAAATTTGCAGCGAAGCCTGTCGCGTACCGCGGAACTCGAAGTAAAGATGGAAAAAAGCGATTTCCGTCCGGGAGAAACGGCGCAGATTTTTATCAAAGCGCCGTATGCGGGAAGCGGTCTCATCGCAGTCGAACGCGATAAAGTGTATACGTACAAATGGTTCCGTTCCGACGGCGCGTCCTCTCTGCAGTCGATCGCGATTCCGCAGGGACTTGAAGGAAACGGCTATATCACGATTATGTACGCGCGCTCCTACGACTCCGAAGAAATCTACATGAGTCCCTTCTGCTATGCGGCCGTTCCGTTTTCGGTCAGCCTCGAGCGGCGTACAAACGAAATCACGCTCGATGTAGCGCGTGAAGCGAAGCCCGGAACCGATTACACGATTTCGTATTCGAGTAAGAGGCCGGGAAAAATCGTCGTCATGGCGATCGACGAAGGCATTTTGCAAGTTGCACGTTATAAAACACCCGATCCGCTTGCATACTTTTTTAAAAAGCGCGCGCTCGAAGTTTCGACATCTCAAGTGCTCGATTTGGTTTTGCCCGAATACAATATCCTCCGTACGCTCGCTGCGGCAGGCGGCGGCGAAGACTACGAGCTGCTCGCGCACAATTTGAATCCGTTTAAGCGAAAACAAAACGAGCCGGTCGCCTATTGGTCGGGCATCGTCGATACGGGGCCCCAAAAGAGAAACCTTACCTACCGCATTCCCGATTACTTCAACGGAAGCCTCCGCGTTATGGCCGTCGCCGTGTCGTCCGATACGATTGGCGTCGCACAGGCATCGTCGGAGATAAAAGACACTTACGTCATCGTGCCGAATGCTCCGACTTTCGCCTCTCCGGGAGATACTTTCGACATATCGGTGACGGTAACGAACAACGATAAGGGTTCGGGAAGCGATGCATCCGTCGTACTCAGCGCCGTTCCGACCGCTCACTTTTCAATCACGTCTGCGCAGTCGGTCACGCTCAAGATCCCCGAAGGGCGGGATGCGACGGCGACGTTCGGCATAAAAACGAATGACGTACTCGGAGCTGCGGATATCGCGTTTACTGCAAAGGGCGCTTCTCATTCGTCGCGCATCACTTCATCGATGAGCGTCCGTCCGTCCATGCCGTATCAAGTGCGGCTTACGAGCGGGCGCGTCACAAAAGACAAAACGAGCGTCGACGTCGATAAAAAAATGTACAACGAATACGCGACGCGGGAAATCGCGCTTTCGTATCTGCCGAGCGGACTGGCAAAGGGTTTGCAGTTTTATCTCGAAAAATATCCGTACGGCTGTTCTGAGCAGCAAGTGAGTATGGCCTATCCGTACCTCTTCCCCGACTTGCTCAAAGAGTCGGGCAAAACGAAAGCGGACGCTCAAGAAGCGATCGACAACGTCGTCGCAGCTCTTCAGTCGAGACAAAAGTCGGACGGTTCGATCGGATTTTGGACGCACCGTTCGGAAAGCTGGGCTGCGCTCGACGCATACTGTGCCATGTTTTTAACCGATGCGCGCGAAAACGGCTATTACGTCCCCGACGTGTTTTTTAACAATCTGCTCGGCGTTTTGAAAAAGAGGGCGGCCGACACGGACGGCGGCGTATACGGCCGCGCGTTCTGCGTTTACGTGCTCACGCGGAACGAAACGGTGACGACGGATTATATCAATTCTCTGCGCAAAGATATGGATCGCGACGATAAAGCTTCCGTTGCGGGCGTTTTCCTCGCCGCATCGTATAAAATGCTCGGCATGGCGTCGGAAGGCGAAAAGCTCGTCTCGCGCGTAAAACGCGGGGTCAAAACGGCCGATACCATCGGCTTTTTCGAAGATGACTTGTATTTCAAATCGGCGTACCTCTACCTCATTTCGGAATATTATCCCGAAAAACTTTCCGCCGTTTCCGCACATCTGCTCGAATCGATCGAAGACGAAATCGTTCACCGCCGTTACGCATCCCTTTCGGCTGCGATGACGCTCATCGCGATAAAAAGCTATCTCGCGGCAATGCCCACATCTGAAACGGGAAAATTTACCGTTACACAGGAAGCGGACAAAACGACGAAAGCACTTACGCCGCAGGGCGAAAAAGTCTTTACCGCCGAGTTCTCTTCCGATGCGCAAAAGCTTCGCTTGACGAACGAGGAAAAGACGAATCTCTTTTATCAAGTGACGCAGGGCGGATTTTTGCACGATATCCCCTCAGGCGAAACGAAAGACGGCATCGAAGTGTACCGCGAATTTGTCGATGCGAACGGCAAAAAAATCGATGCGGTAAAACTCGGCGATGAAGTGACGGTAAAAGTGAACGTCCGTTCGACGAAAAACAAATCGATACGCAACGTCGCCGTCGTCGATATGCTGCCGTGCGGTTTGGAAGCTGATATCGCGTCCGTACGCGAAAGCGATACCGGCTGGAAACCCGATTACGTCGACATACGCGAAGACCGCATCGTGCTCTTCGGAACTGTGACGCAGGAACTTAAAACGTTCACGTACAAAGTGCGAGCCGTCAACTCAGGGAAGTACACGGTGCCGCCGCTCTTTGCCGAAGCGATGTACGACGGCACGCAGCGCGCGCTCCGTCCGCAAAAAAGCATAACGATCTCCGATAAATGAAAAAGCGTCATGCGGCAGCTCTCGGCGTTGCCGGCTTGCTGCTGCTTTTTTGCGTTGTCGATGTCGTCCGCAGCAAAGCGAACGGCATCCTCGACGGTATCTCTTTTTCCGGCGCCTATGCCGACCGGAACGGAAAACTCCTCCGCGTGTACCTCACTCCGGACGAACGCTTTCGTATTTATAAACCCGTTACGGAATTTCCGAAAGAATTTCTCGAAGCGCTTTTGCTTCGGGAAGACCGGCGCTTTTATGTGCATCACGGCATCAATCCCGCATCCCTCATACGCGCAGGCTGGGAAACCTACGTAAAGCGATCGCGCGTTATAGGCGCGTCGACGATTACGATGCAGACGGCAAAATTGAAATACCGTCTGTACACGCGAAGCATTCCCGGAAAACTCGCGCAGATTTTTTTAGCGCTCCGTCTCGAAATTTTGTATTCGAAACAGGACATACTCGACGCGTACGTCAACCTCGCGCCCTGCGGAAAAAACATCGAAGGCTTCGAAGCGGCTTCTTATTATTTTTTCGGAAAGAGCATCGAAAAGACGGATCTGCCGCAGCGCCTCATGCTCTGCGTACTTCCGCAAAATCCTGCAAAGCGATGTCCCTCCGCATTTCATGTCCCGGACGAACTCATCGACGCGAGACTCTCGCTTTTCGACGAATGGATAAAGGAACGTCCGGCGGCAAGCGGCGAGCGCTCTTTCGTCGCCTCTCCCCCTCAGCTCGTCTGCGCTTTTCCCGACGAAACGCCGCACTATACCCGCATGCTCGAATTGCAAAGACCGTATCGCGCACATCCGCAAAAAATTATTAAGACGACAATCGATTCGAATTTGCAGGAACTCGTTGAATCGCGCATCCGATTTTTTATCAATCGAAAGCGGCATTTGGGCATTGCGAACGCTGCTGTTCTCCTCGCCGATTCCGAAACGATGGAAGTGCTTGCGGCAGTCGGTTCGGCGCGTTTTTACGACGACGCCATTCAGGGGCAGGTCGACGGAAACATCGCAAAGCGTTCGCCCGGCTCCGCGCTGAAACCTTTTATATACGCGCTCGCCCTCGATCAAGGGATCATCCATTACGGCACGATGCTCAAAGATACGCCCTCGAGCTTCAGCGAATATACGCCCGATAACTACGGCAACACATTCAAAGGCCCGATAAAAGCGTGGCAGGCGCTTACGGAAAGCCGCAATATCCCCGTAATAACGCTCGCACGGAAATTGAAAAATCCCGACCTCTACGATTTTTTAGCGGACGCGGGCATCTCCGCTCTCAAAGCGAAGGACAGCTACGGACTTTCGATCGTACTCGGAAGCGCGGACGTAACGCCCTTCGAACTTACGACGCTGTACGCTTCTCTCGTAAACGGAGGCACGGAGCGGCCGCTTAAAACGGTTATGGGCGAAAGCCGTGCGGCAATCGACGACGCATTAACAATTAATAATTTTAAAGAGCATAAACTGTTTTCGCCCGAAGCGGCGTTCATCGTGTGCAAAATGCTCGAGCAGAATCCTCCGCCCGTCGAAGCAAGGTCTGCCGAAGCGAAAGCCGTTCCTGTCGCCTACAAAACGGGAACGTCCGTCGGCTTCCGCGATTCGTGGACGGCAGGCTTTTTCGGCAAGTACGTGATGTGCGTGTGGATAGGAAATTTCGACGGCGTCGGAAACAATGCGTTTCTCGGACGCAGTGCCGCAGCTCCCCTTTTTTTTGCGATTGCCGACAGTATGATCGCGTCAAGCAGAGTCGGCGTATCCTTGAAGTTTCCGCCTGAGGGAGTGATGAAGATACGCGTGTGTTCCGTGTCGGGCGCCGTTCCGACCGACGACTGCCCGCATATCGAAGAAGCGTGGTTTATCCCCGGAGTGTCGCCGATAGCGAAGTGCCGCATTCATCGGAAGATAACGATCGACACGAGAAGCGGCTACCGCACCGACGAAACCGGAAAGCCGTATTGCAAAGAAGTCGTGCGCGAATTTTGGCCGAGCGATTTACAGGCGCTTTTTGCCGAAGCGGGACTCCCGCGTCTTTCTCCTCCCGATTATCCGCCAGAGCAAAGCAAAAGCGGTTTATACAAAAGCGGCTATCCGCCGGAAATACGTTCGCCTCTCAAACATACCGAATACGTGTTCCGCTCCTCCGATCCCGCGCGCAGTACCATCGTTTTGAGCGCATCCGCCGATGCCGATACGAAAGAATTGTTTTGGTTTTCGGGCGCGTCGTTTATCTGCAAAAGTGCGCCGGGCGAAAAATACGAATGGAGACCGTCTCCCGGCATTTACGAACTCACCGTCGCCGACGGCAAAGGCAGAAGCGATTCTTGTACGGTGAAGATTCGAAGCGCGGACTAGAGCCGGCACTTCGGACTCCGTTGAAGTGCCATGTGCGGGGTGCATTGCGTACAATCCGCGTGCAATGCGTAAATCAATTTTTATCTAAACGGCAACATGGAGTTTTGAAAAGCAAATACCCTCACAGTTTTTTGATTTCCGCTTCCGAAAGGCCGGTCGCTTTTGATATCGCTTCAAGACTCAGCTGCATACCAGATAAAATTTTTGCCGTTTCTCGCTTTGCCTGATATGAGCCCTTGGCGATGCCGTCGCGTATTCCCCGCTCAAAGCCGATCTTTTCACCTGCCATGCGTAAATCATCTTCCCGTATATTCAACGACATATACCAGCTCCTGAACTTTTCGTTCCGTTTCGCTTTTTCGACAAGCTCATCGATGTGCTGTGTAAAACCGCTCGTCGCCCGCCTCTCGCAAAGATACTCCAACAAGGCGCTCAATTCAGGCTCTCCCTCTTTACCGTAGGCACCCACATTATAAAACACCTTAGCGCTTTTGTCATCAAGAAAAAGAGTGCAGTCAGCGGTACAGATATTGCGGAATTTGTAGACGGGTAAACCTCTGTCGAAAGGATCCTGCGTACAGATAAAAATGACATAGCTCTCTTTCAGTTCCGCGTAACTTTGACCGCGCAAGAGGTTATCGACATCCATAAGGCTTTGGTAATAGCGTGTGCGTTTGGGAAGAGAAGGCGGAAGTGACGTTTGTATTTCGATATCGAAGACGCGCTCTGAATCGGCGACATAGACGTCGAGACGTATGCCCTTGCTTTCGTAAAACGGCGCGATCGTTTTTTGCAGCGAAGGATATCCGATATTGCCGACGTTGATATGTAGAAGCCGTTCGATGATACCTTTGCATATCGATTTGTTTTTCATAATTACACCGAACATAAAGTCGTCGGTAAAAGTGAGTTCGTCGACGGGTTTATGGGTATATTCCATTGGTACACCTTCGGTTATTGAGATGGTGCGGCAAACCGCTGCTATATATATCGCTCATAAAGTAACAAAATACGCGGTTTTTTATGAAAATAAACGGAACCGCCCATCCTGCGCCGCGGTCTCAGGCGGAGTGCCATGTGCCGCAGTCTTCTGAGGCCTGCAATCCGTGTGCAATGAGGGTGCCGTATTTCCTCACGTAAAAATCTAACCGAAATACCGCTGTCTTTTTTATTAAAACAGGTGTATACTGTTCTGAGAAAAACGGGAGAAGCCTATGAAGTTTTTAGTCATATCCGATTTACACGGAAATATTTCGGCGCTCGAAAAACTCGACGGAGAGTTTAAAGCGGTCGATGCGGTTTTGTTCGGCGGAGATTTCGCTGCGTTTAAGCACGCGGAAACGGGGTTGCCCGCACTTGAAGCTTTGTGCAAAAAGCACGACGTCATCTTTTCCGTTATCGGAAACTGCGACGAACCGGATTTTTTACACGAAATCGAAAAAAAAGACATCAGCGTCGAAGGCGCGCTCGTCTACCACGACGGCATTTGCATCGCGGGAAGCGGCGGCGGCAGCAAGTTTACCGGTACGACGCCGAACGAACGAACGGAAGACGAACTCCTGTCGGATTTCGACGTCATCGAACGCGCTTCGGCAAAGAGCGGCGGCACGTGGAAAAATCTCATACTCATTTCCCACAATCCGCCGAAAGATACAAAGTGCGATGCGGTAAATCCGGCTTTGCACGCGGGCTCGCAAAAATTCCGCGAATTTATAGAACGGATAAAACCGCTCGCCGTTATCACCGGACATATTCACGAAGGGGCGGCGATCGATAAAATCGGAGCGACGACGGTGATCAACCCCGGTGCACTCCTCGACGGAAATTATGCCGTTATGGAAATCGCCGAAAACGACGGCGAGTGGAGCGTCGCAGACGCGGAACTTCGAAAGACGGAGCGATAGCGGCGATCCTGTGGAAACGAAAAATTAACAATTATTAAATTCGATTTCAGGTTCAATCAACATACTCCGGTGCGGTATGTGAGATAAGATTCCGCACGAAAAAACTCGAATTTTCCGATCATCTGCGTTATTCGCTCGATGCGATTCGGAAGCCCATGTAAGTATAGGATTCGTTCGGATCGAATGCGTAGCGATCGCCCGCGTTGATAAAGGGTGTGTATTCCGAAACGCTTCCGCCGCGGCTTACGCGCTTTGAACCGTATGCGGGGCCTGTATACCGTGCTCCCTTTTTTTGCTCCGTATAATCGGCAAACCAATCCCAGCAAAACTCGAGCACGTTGCCGCTCATATCGTATATGCCGCTTCCGTTTGCATTGCCCGATCCGGGAGCAGGCGGCGCTTCCGGCGTAAATACAGTGCCTGCCGTTCCGACGATCCGAGGGGCATCCGCATTGCTGCAGTCCCATGCGACAAGCGACGCGTCATCTCTCCCTTCACCCCCCGTTTCGCCGCTCGCCTTATCGCCTCGCTGCATGCCGCTTTTCGTTATACGGGCGGCGTACTCCCATTCGGCTTCCGTCGGCAGCCTATAGCCGTCGGCGTTCCAGTCGCATACGGACAGGTCGCACGAAGCGGTATCGGTCGAATCGCGCAGTACGTTTCCTTTATACGAATAGCACGGCGTTTTATTTTCGATTTCGCTGAGCGCATTGCACCACACGATCGCATCGTACCAATTTATCGCCGTAACCGGAAAATATTTATCTTCGTCCGTCGGCTCTCCGCCGCGTCTGCCTTCCGAGCCACCCTGTCCGGGGTTTGCAAAAACATAGCCGCGCCCTTCCGCGTCTATACGCACGGCGTACCAAAGCGCGTATGTCGTTTCGAATTTATTGATTTTAAACGGCAAAACGGTACGTTCGGCCGTATAGGTTTGACTGTTTTCGCCGATGATGAAAGTACGGGCGGCGTTTCCGTCGGTCGGCCGCGTCATATCGATGCCGCCGAATGTATCGCTTCCGCCCTTCGCGCAGAGCGGAAATGCCGTACAAAAAATTACTGAAATCAGTACGATAGCATATTTTTTCATAAGTTCTCCAAAAGAAAACGCTCAAGCGATTTTTGCATCCCACCTCAGCGACGACGATATTTCGGACGGCGTTTTTTTATCATATCTTCTCGTTATTAAAATATAAAAAATTACGAAAGGTTTCAACGTAATTCGATTCGCCGAATGAACCTGCAGGCCGAGCGAGGATGCGGTGCCGATTATTTTTTTATCGATGTACGATCGCGGAGCATGAGCGCCGTAAGAATCGTCGTTAAAATACAGCCGCCGGAAATGACGAACATGCCGACCCACCCGTTGCTTGAAAACGGCAGCGGTACGTTCATACCGAAAAAGCTCGTGATAAACGTCGGCACCATGAGCACGAGGTTGATGACGGTGAGGCGTTTCATACTGACGTTCAAATTGTTCGAAATGACCGACGTAAAAGTGTCCATAAGACCCGCGAGGATATTGTTGTAGGTTTCGGCCATACCGATCGCCTGCTTGTTGTCGATGTCGACATCGTCGAGCCAATCGTAATCGTCTTCATCGAGATTTAATAATTTCGTTCTGCGAAGTTTTTGCAGCAAAAGCTGATTGCTTGTAAGAGATGTCGTAAAATATTCGAGAGACTTTTGCAAATTGAGAAGCTTGACGATTTCTTTGTTTTCGATCGGTCCCTGCAGTTCGCGCTGCATGGCGGTCGTCTGACGATTTATTTCTTTGAGATAACGCAAAAACGTCGTGTCGGCGCGGCTCATCAGTTTGATGATAAAAGCCGGAAAATCGTCGAGCGTGATCCCTTTTACCTGTCCCGACGCGATACCGCCGAGTATGTCGCAACTTGAAGAACAGATCGTGATGATCGTATTTCCTTCGATCACGATGCCGAGGGGAATCGTATAAAACGACACTTCCGCAGCCGCATCGTACACCGGCATCCGTATGATGACGAGCACGTACGAGTCTCCCTCTTCGATGCGCGAAAGTTCGTCGGGGTCGAGGATATCGACGATGTGGTCGTAGTCTATACCGCAGCTCGTTTCGAGAAGTGAAGCGTCGATGCTCGAAACGTTGCGGGCGTCGACCCACGTGCGGTTTTCGGTATTCAATCGTTTTCCGGGGACGCGGACGAATTGTCCGTTTTTTTGCTGCCAATAAGAAATCATCGCGGGTGAAATCTTAGCAGAAAAAAGCGCAAAGCGCAATGAACGAAAATGCGGCAATATAAAATATTGTCTTTTCGGGCGATGCTGTGGTATAGTAATATGAGGGTATAAAATTATTATGAATAATTTTATTATCATCGTTAATGCATACGGTTACATAATAATTACGGCACATAAGCAAAAGACTCTATGACAATAGAAGAATTTGAGAATACATATTGGTACACGAGTGAACTCAAAGCATTGGCGAAATCGCTTAAAATACCTGTTGATTCAAAAATACGAAAAGATCAACTTGAGGCGTTGATTATTCAATTTTTGAAAACCGGAACGGCGAATAAAAAAAATAGTTATCGGAGTAAAAGCCGGAATAGAGACCTATTGAATAATCATACTTATGTTGAAAATTTTAGCAACGAAAAAGAAACATGGGCATTCATACACAGTGAAATGGATAAACGGATTCCGGGATTAAAACCGAAATCGGGTGCAAAATATTGGCTTAATCGATGGATTGAAGATAAACTTTCCCATGGTGAGAAAATAACTTATGATGATGTTATTTGTGAATATATTCGGTTAAACCAAATTGAAGGAAGGCTTCCGCAAATTCCATCCTGTAAATTTAATAACTTTATAAGTAATTATCTGGCGAATGAAAAAAATGCAACAAGAGAAGACGCTTTGGAAGCATGGAATAAGCTAAAAGATATGAAAGCGAAAAAAGATTATATAACGTGGAAAAAGAATAAAAATACATAAAAAATTTCATCTAATACCCGCTTCAACGCTGACAAACGGTACTATGCCCGTTTGCAGGTTAAGCGAATGTGACGGCTTACCGAACCGCTTGGGGATTAAAAAATGGATGACAAGATTGATGAAACAAATGTAAATGAAAAAAATATCGATTACAGTAAGTTTGAAGAATTGTTTTTCGAAAATGTCAGAAAAGGAGAAAAGTATCAGCATTTTCTAAATCTCAGTTCTCAATTAGATTGTATGCTTATTCGAAGTATTTTAGCTTCAATGAAAATTCCAACTTATGTTGAAGGTGAAAATATAAATAAAATTTATGGAGGTACTGCAACTTTTATAACTACTGTCTTTAAAATAAAGTTATACATTTTGATCGATGACTACGATGAGGCATTTATAGTTGTAAAAGACTATATTAAAAAGAAACTGGAATCCCTTTCTTCTCGAGAAGGGAAAGATAAATATTTAAAGGCTTTTCAAATACTTTCCGCTCCTTATATAATTTCAAATTCCCAAGAAATACTCGGTATTTCAATTATGAGTAAAAAAACAATGGACGAAAAACCGAAAGAAAATATTTTTTTTCAAATTTTTAATGCTTTATTCGTGCGGAGGGTTTAATACCCCGACACTCTGCGCCGGGGTTGTTGATTCAAAAAAGAGTAGTTTGAATTTTAAGCGAAGAAAAACAGCTGTAGTATGATTCAGACTGCAAGGAGGGTTTCGGTTCGGTGCCGCTTTCGTCCGTACTTATCCAAAAGCTTCTCGGCCACAGCGATGTCAAAACCACTATGGTTTACACCCACGTTCTAAACCGCGGCGGTCCGGGCATTCAAAGCCCTATAGACAGGATGTAATTTTTCTTTGCTCCGTTTAGCGAAGATAGGCCTAATCTGCCAATTGTTGATTTATTCTTGTAAACAGTTATGGTAGAAAGATCTGATTTTTTGATCCGCCGCAATTTAGATGGAAAAGCATAGGTTTTTGTGATATTATACGGAAAGGTTGAAAGGATGTTAGGTGGACGCTTTCGGCGGGCGAGGAAAAATGGGAAATAAGTATTTTGAATCTCATGAATGGAATGTTTTTTTAGATCGAACATTTGGTCCATTATCATGGATATATAATTCTGAAAATGCTTTTGAAGGAAGTTGTTTTATTCTAAAACATCTTGATAGATTCTTTGTTGTAACTGCTTTTCATGTAACAGAGAATAATAAGTTTATTCTTATCCCCTTTTTTTATAATGACGAAGATGAACCTTGTGATGGATTGGTTAAATCATGGAAAATATTTCTTAGAGAAAATATTAATTATTGGTTTGATTCAATTTTGGATATTGCAATAATTGAGATAGCAGATATTCCATATAAAGGAATAGAACCAGTTCAAATTAGTAATTTGTCTAAAAAGGTTGATAAATCAAATTGGGTACACTATTGTGGATTCACTAAATCGCATGTTAATCAAGTAAGAAAAAATGAAAAGTCAAAGAAACTAAAGAATGAAACAACTGGAAAATTACTTTTTTATCCTTTTCATGTGCTACAACCCATAATAAGGCTTTGATGAAAAGTATATTTATGGTGAGTATAGCAATAGACTTCCACGTTATTCGGATAATGATAAAGTGGTAATTGAAAAATTACCGAAACCTATTGGTCTTAGTGGAAGTGCTGTATGGAAATTTGATCTTTCAAATAGTAATGAAAATCCAGAGATAATTGGTATGGGGATAGAATATTATGATAGTAATCAAACAATTAAGATATTGAGATCTGAGATTATTGTTGATTTCATTTATAAAAAATTACCCAACACCCGCTTCAACCTGACATTGCGGGCAAGCCGCAAATGCAGGTTAAGCGAATGTTAGGTTGATGCTACAATGTACCACAAGGAGTTTAATAATGAAATCGAAGGGTTATTTACGTTTTCATAATAGAATTGACTATTTTGATATTGATCTTGAGCTTATTGATATGGTAATTTTAAACCAGAAAGATTTGGCTGATGAACAGAAAATATTTAAGAACATAACAGAAGAAAAATTTCCACATCTATCAAATAGAAAAAATACACACGGTAGTAGAAAAATAATACTTGAACATCTGAGAACAACTGTTCATATTTCATTTATAAAAGAAATTTATGAAGAGATAACTGAGTATATTCAATATATAGTTAGTTGTGCTTCAAAATCTGATAACCTCGATATTAAAAGATTTATTGGAAATAATAAAATTCAACTAGGTGCTGATGAAGTGATTTCAGCTGGCAATTGGAATAATATTACTGATAAAATTTCCAATATTTTATTTAAACAATTGGAAAGCGAGCGTAGTACAATGAGATTAATACAAGAGATAAATAAAAAATTGAATCTTGATGTAGATAATAAAGTGATTGAAAATGCTTTACCATATTTAGATATGAGGCATTCTTTTGTCCATCAAAATGGAAAAGTTGATAAGAGTTTTATTAAGAAATATCCAGAACTTTCATACAAAAAAAATAAAATTGTATTAAAACGGGAAACTTTAATAATAGCAAAAGAAAATATTATAAAACTAGCACAAGCATTTGATAAAAAAATGATTGAGTATAGTTTATTTTCTTCAAAGGAACTTCAGCCGTAATTATACCTAACACTGTTTTCAAAGCCGATATTTTTTGCATTCGCAAAAATGCGGTTTAAAACAATGTTAGACGCATAGGCCATAGGGCATGAAGGAGTTATAAAATGAATAAAGTTCTAATTGATACAAATATATTATATTCTCTATCAGGAATTGATGATAAGGATGACAATGTTGATTACGAAGTATTAAGAAACGAATTTAAAAAATATAAAAATATTTGTATTTCAGAATTGTCTCTTTTTGAATTATATACTCATTTAGGATTTGATGAGGGAAAGAGAAACTTAGTTAAAGATTATATTTGTAAAAATAGCATATCTATAGTTCAGAGCTTTCCTGATATTAGTTCATTTATAAAAGCTACAGATGGTAAGAATTTAGAAAACGAAAAGACAAAGAAGAAAATAACCGATTTGAAAATAAATTTAGAAGCACAAACTTTAAGAAGTTGTATTGTTATTATTGCATATATTTTCTATTATTTTATGTTTTTAAGTATTGGAGAAAATTCTAAAGAATTATTTTCTTTTCAAGTAAACTGCCTATTAGAAAGTAATTCTGGTTTTTTACTTAATGAGTGCAAAAATCTTTTATCAGATTTTTATACAAATGGTATAAAACCAAAAGATAGAATTCATGAGTTGATAACTCCGATTCTTTATAATGTGTTCATTAATTATGAATTATCGATGCAGAATTTATTAGTGTCGGAGGTAATTGATAATACAAAACAATACGTTGAGAACACATCAATACCTTTGTTTGAATTAAAAGAAGGTATTTTCCGTTCAGATAATGGTATTTTATGTAAGAAAGATTTGTATTGGAGTAATTTAAATAAATCAATTAATTTTATTAAAGATTTTTTCATAAAAAATTATCCTTCAGAAAAAAACTATATAAACTATTATTGTTGCTATGCTCGAGCCTTTTTAACTCAGGGTAAAAAGTTTGATAAGAATAACTTATTCGATTCTTTATTTCATTTTCATGATGATAATTACACAGTATTTACGTTAGATACATTTTTGACTGAAACATACAAGAATGAATCTCATTATTCTACTTTGATTGATTTACAAAATAAAATAAAAAAGAACGTCTAACACAGTTTTCAAAGCCGACAACACAAGTCTTTGCTTACGTTGCGGTTTAAAACAATGTTAGGTGCACGCCTTCGGCGGGCAAGAAAGAAAATTATTTACACATTAAAGATAAATGTGGTAAATATATATCTGTAATAATCGAGAGGAGAAAAGGCCAGAAATGAACATATAAGATTTATATAAATTATCTTCACCATAATAATTATAGGAGTTTTATATGTACGGTCCTCAACCCAATGAAATACACCCCATGAAAGGGTTTGATCAAGTATGTTTTATTAAGAATATAATTACTAATCCAAATATAATCGTTGGTGATTATTCGTATTACGATGATCCAGTAAATTCA
>NZ_JADOVM010000010.1:0-30982 GCF_050938355.1 Treponema sp. SP13 | reverse complement strand
GCACTGTACACACTGAACGAAACGGGGTGTTGCGGGGTATCCCCCGCAGGAAGGGGTAGCGCGCAACGAAGTGCGCGCGAGGGGAAGGCTTTCCCCCCTTAAAAAAACATATAAAAAATTACTTGCACAAAGAGCGCTCCGAGTGTTACACTGTGCGCCATGCCCGAACTCGACATACATGCATTGAAAACGGAACTCAATCCCGAACAGCTGCGCGCCGTTACGACGATAACAGGTCCTATTTTGATCATCGCCGGAGCGGGAAGCGGCAAAACAAGAGTCATCACGTACCGCATTGCGCACATGCTCGATGAAGGCATTCCGCAAAGCGCGATCCTTGCGCTGACCTTTACGAATAAAGCTGCGCGCGAAATGGAAGAGCGTGTCAAATCGCTGACGGGCAAAAAGCTGCAAAACCTCACTGTGTCCACGTTTCATGCATTCGGCGTGCGCATTCTCAGACAGGACATCGCCAAACTGGGCTGGCGGGAAAATTTTTCGATTTACGATGAAACCGACAAAGCCTCTCTCATCAAAGAGAGCGCGCGGGAACTGCAGTTCACATCCGATGCGCTCGACTTATACAAAATCGCAAATCTTTTTTCAAACATAAAAACCGGGCGCAAAAATTGGGAGACGGCAAACGATATGTACCGAGCGCTCTACGAATCGTACGAGCAGGGATTGAAGCTGTACAATGCGGTCGACTTCGACGATCTCATCATGCTGCCGATCCGCCTGTTCCATGAACACCCCGACGTGCTCGCAAAATACCGTTCTCGCTACACGTACATCATGGTCGACGAATTTCAGGACACGAGCCGGCAGCAGTACGAGCTCATGCGTCTCCTTGCCGATAAAAATATCGCGGTCGTCGGAGATGACGATCAGTCGATCTACAGCTGGAGGGGTGCCGATTATCAAAACATCGTGCAGTTCGAAAAGGATTTTCCGAGTGTCAAGGAAATCCGCCTCGAGCAAAACTACCGTTCGACCGAAACGATTTTAAGTGCGGCGAACGGCGTCATATCGCACAACACGAACCGCAAAGACAAAAAGCTGTGGAGCGGCAACGGTTCGGGAAAGCCTATCGAACTCTTTATGCCGGAAAACGAAAGTGCCGAAGCGGATTTTATCGCCGAAAGCATTCAAGGCATCGCGATGGAAGAGAGGCGCACATACGACGATTTCGGCATACTCATGCGCGCAAACTCGCAGAGCCGCGCGATCGAAGAAGCCCTGCTTCAAGCGAACATACCCTACACGATGAGCGGCGGCACAAGTTTTTTCGAACGACTCGAAATAAAAGATATCGTAAGCTATCTGCGCGTCGCGGCAAATCAAAGCGACGACATCAATCTGCTTCGAATCATCAATACGCCGCGGCGGGGCATCGGGCGGAGTACGATTTCGGCGATAAACGAAACGGCAAAGCAAAATGCGAGCACGCTGTGGGATGCGATCCGCTATCTGCAAAAAGATCCCGCAGGCGCGCTTTCCGATTCGGCAAAAAAATCGCTCGGGGAATTTATCGATACGATCGAAGGCGCGAGGGCGAAGCTTTTCGGCGGACGGGGGCTTGCAAACAAAGTGCGCGAACTTATCGACGACATACAGTACCGCGACTATATCATCGGCGAATTTCAAAAAAACGAAAAAGCGGTGCGATTTAAATTGCAGAATATCGAAACGCTGCTCATGTCGATTGAAACGTGGGAAAACAATCCCGACAATTTCGATCCGAGTCTGTTCAATTATTTGAACCGCATTACGCTCTTGAGCCGCGACGATATCGAAGACGACGGCGGCAAAGGCAAAGTCAATTTGATGACGATCCACGCGTCGAAGGGGCTCGAATTTCCCGTCGTGTTTATCGCCGGTGCGGAAGAAGGGCTTATGCCGCACGCGCGTTCCGTCGAAGAAACGGACGGAGACGTCGAAGAAGAGAGGCGCCTTTTTTACGTCGCGATCACGCGCGCACGGGACAAATTATTGATTACGTCGTGCCAAAAGCGGAGGCGCATGCAGGCGACGGTCGAATGCACGCCGTCGCGTTTTCTCGAAGAGATACCGGAAAACCTCGTCGAATACCATGAAGTAAAAAAAACGGAGCCGGTGAGTGAAGATAAAGCACACGATTATTTTGCCGACATGCTGAAAAAACTCAAAAGCTGAAATCTCAGGCGGTGCAGCGTGTACAATGCGCGGGAACGAACCGGCGGCAGCGCGGTGTGTGCGCTCGCGCGACCCGGCGAGAGTGCGGACGGCGGCCTTATGCGGTAGAGTTCGATGTTCGCATCTTGAAAATTCGAAGAACACAAATATGCGCCGTCGTTTGAAATGCCGAGTCCCCGCTCACACGCGGTATTTGATTTTTTTGCCGGTGCCTTCGTAATATTTTTTCCGAAGCTCCGTCACCGTATCGTCTGCGATATAGTCGTCGAAGTTCATCATGCGGTCGATGACGCCGTTCGGCGTGATTTCGACGATGCGGTTTGCGATCGACGAAATGAATTCGTGATCGTGGCTGTTGAACAGCACGACGCCCGGAAAATCTTCAAGCGCGTTGTTGAGACTTTCGATCGCTTCCAAATCCAAATGGTTTGTCGGATCGTCGAATATGAGCACGTTCGCATTTTGCAGCATCATCTTCGAAAGCATGCACCTCACTTTTTCGCCGCCGGAAAGCACTTTGACCGGCTTCAGCGATTCGTCGCCGCTGAAAAGCATCCTGCCTAAAAATCCGCGCACGTAAGCGTCGTCCTGTTCTTTCGAATACTGTTTAAGCCACTCGGTAATCGTCAAATCGTTTTCAAAATACTTGTTCGTGTCGCGCGGTAAGTAGGAATAACTCGTCGTCTGTCCCCAAAACACTTCGCCCGAATCCGCCTTCTTTTCACCTGCGATGATGTCGAAAAACGCCGAAATGGAATTGTGTTCGATGCCGACGAAGGCGACTTTATCGGTACGGTTTACGATGAGCGAAAAATCTTTCAAAAGCTCGACACCGTCCTGAGCGTAATTGAGCTTTTTCACTTCGAGCGTGTTGTTTCCGATGGCGCGCTCTTGGGCAAAGTGAATGTACGGAAATTTTCTGCTCGTGACGGGAAGCTCTTCGAGGGCAAGCTTGTCGAGCACTTTTTTGCGGCTTGTCGCTTGCCGGCTTTTCGCCGCGTTCGACGCAAAGCGCTGGATAAATTCTCTCAAGTCGGCCATCTTGTCTTCGCGCCGTCTCGCCTGATCTTTCGCCTGCTTTTGCAGCATTTGGCTCATCTGATACCAAAAATCGTAATTGCCGGAAAACTGCGTGATCTTTCCGTAATCGATATCGCAGACGACCGTACACACCGTATTGAGAAAGTGGCGGTCGTGGCTGACGACGATGACGATGTTTTCAAAATCGAGCAAAAAATTTTCGAGCCACGTAATCGATTCGATATCGAGGCCGTTCGTCGGTTCGTCGAGCAGCAGTATGTCGGGATTTCCGAAAATCGCCTGCGCGAGGAGGACGCGCACTTTTTGACTTTCGTCCAAATCGCTCATCGCTTTGTCGTGATATTCTTCTTCGAGACCGAGGCCGGAAAGCATCTGTTCGATTTGATTTTCCGCTTCGTAGCCGCCGAGTTCGCCGAACTCCGCTTCGAGTTCCGACGCTTTGATGCCGTCTTCTTCGGAAAAATCCGCTTTCGCGTAGATTTCGTCCCGCGCCTTCGTGCATTCGTAGAGCTTCGGATAGCCCATCATCACCGTTTCTTTGACGGAATAATCGTCGAACGCAAAGTGGTTTTGCTGCAAAACGGCCATGCGCTTTCCCTGCGCCATAGCTATGGTGCCGGTATCGTGTTCGAGTTCTCCCGAAAGCACTTTCAAAAAAGTCGATTTTCCGGCTCCGTTCGCGCCGATAATGCCGTAGCAGTTGCCCGGCGTAAATTTCACATTGACGTCTTTAAACAGCGGCTTGTCGCCGAATTTGACACTGACATCGGATACGGTTATCACTCACAGCTCCCTTGATAATATAAATAAATTGAACGGCGAATTTAAAAAATATTAATTAATCAACACCCCCGACGCAAGCGTCGGGGTATGTTGTTCTCATAAGGTGGTTGCAGTCGGCTTTAATACCCTTTGTTACGACGCAAGCATCGGGGTATTAAACCCTCCGCACGAATAAAAACACGCGGCGCTCTCCGTGTGCACGGACTTCGGCGCACACGATCGCGCGTTATTTTTTCCCGAACAGCGATTTGATTTTATGCCACAAGCTCTGCGACTGCAAACCTTTTTTGCTTTCGTCGTAGCGCTGCACACCGCTCCTCTTTTTCGCAGCCGACGGTTTTTGTACGTTTTGTCTTCCCCTCTCGAAAGAAGAGCGGGAAGCACCCTGCCCTTTCGCCGAGTCGTTTTTGCGGCCGGTTTTTGCGCGGTCTTTTTTCGAAAACGGCTTTGCGCCCTTCGATTTGGAAGAAGAGCCGCCTTTGCCGTCCGTGAGCGCCGAAGCGGACTTTGCGTATTTTTCTTTATAGAGCTTCATGCGCTCTTCGAAAGACATACTCTGAAGCTTTTCCGTGTCGTCTTCGGTAAAGCGCTCTTTTCGAAACGCCGGTTTCTCGGATGCGCTTCCCGTCTTTCGTCTGCCGCGGCTTCCGCTTCGCGCATCGCTTTTTTTCGAATCGCGTCTTCCGGAAAACTTTCCGCCGCCCGCGCCGCCTCTCCGCGAAGAAGTTCGGCCGCCTTCGTAATCTTCGCGCCAATTTTCAGTTCTGATATACACGCCTTCGCTCGCGTCTCCTCCGAGCATCGATGCATCGGCGACGCGCGAAGGAATTTGCATTTCTATATAACGTTCGATAGCCGGAAGATTGTATACGTCCTGTTCGCTGCAAAACGTGTACGCTTTGCCCGTCCTGCCTGCGCGGGCGGTACGTCCGATGCGATGCACGTAGTTTTCCGATTCGTTCGGCAAATCGTAATTGACGACCATCGCCAAATCGTGCACGTCGATACCGCGCGCGGCGACGTCGGTTGCGACGAGGATCGAAACGCTTCCGTCTTTAAATCGGTTGAGCACTTGCAGCCGTTTCGCCTGCGGCAAATCGCCGATGATGAATTCGCTTTTAAAACCGTTTTTGACGAGCCGCTTTGAAACGACTTCGCACGAACGTTTCGTATTGCAAAAGACGAGCACGCTTTCGGGTTTTTCTTTTGAAAGGATGCCGACGAGCAGTTTCATCTTTTCGTCGCTCGAAACGTGCAGCAATTCCTGATCGATTTGTTCGACGGTGATAGTATCCGATTCGATCGTAATCTCTTTCGCATCCCGTGTGTATTCCCATGCGAGATTTTTTACGTATGAATTGAGCGTCGCGGAAAAAAGCATCGTTTGGCGGTCTTCCGCTTTCGGCAGCACTTTGAGCAGCGTGCGCAAGTCGGGGTAAAAACCCATATCGAACATACGGTCGGCTTCATCGACAACGAGAAAACCGACGTTCGACAAGTCGAGCTGGCGGCTTTGCTGAAGATCGATCATGCGGCCGGGAGTACCGACAATGATGTCCACTCCTTTTTTAAGGGAAGCGATCTGCCGCTCATAGCCGACGCCGCCGTAAAAACTGAACGCTTTCAGCTGCGTTCCGCTCGTCAATTTTTTCGCTTCTTCTTCAACCTGCACCGCAAGCTCGCGTGTCGGAAGCAGGATGAGCACTTTTTTGCCCGCATTGTCCGGAGAGGCAAGGAGTTCCTGTAAAATGGAAACGAGGTACGCCGCCGTTTTTCCCGTTCCCGTTTGAGACTGAACATATAAATCGGATCCGTCGAGCGCCGTTTTGAGTACCGCTTCCTGAACCGGCGTGCACGTCACATAGCCTGCCGCTTCGATGCCTTTGAGCAGGTCTTCGTGCAAATTAAATTCGGTAAAATCCATATCTTTTTACTATATACTTTTTCCTTCGTTATGTATAGTATTGCGCTTATGCCGACGGAATGCAAAGACGATTATCAAGCCCAACTGTTTTCAAACCGACTCGTAAAACGCTTGAGGCACCTTCGAAAATGGGCGCGCAAAAACGGTGTCACTTGCTATCGCGTGTACGACCGCGATATACCGGAAATCCCGGTTTCGGTCGATCTCTACGAATTTTTGCCGGACGAAATCGGAGACAAAAAAAGCGCCGCCCGTTTTACCGCAGACGAATTCGCACGCCTTTCTGAAAACGATGCCGGGGTGCAGGCGGAAATCGCTTCGAGGAGCGCCCTCGTCATCTGTCTGTACGAACGCCCGTACGAAAAAGCGGAAGCCGAAGAGAGGGCGTGGCTTTCCAAAATCGCACAGGCGGCAAGCGCCGTCGTCGGTACGGCGGAAAATCGCATCGTCGTCAAAACGAGAAAACGCGATAAGGGCGGAAGCCAATATGCGGAAGACGTAAACGACATACAAAGCGCAGGGCACATCGAAGGGCTCATACAGGAATGCGCATCTCTTTTCCGCGTTTCTATAAGTTCCCGCATCGACAGCGGACTTTTTTTCGATCACCGTCCCCTCCGTGCCCGAGTCCGAGAAAACGCGAGCGGAAAATCGGTATTGAATCTCTTTTGCTATACGGGCTCTTTTTCCGTCTACGCCGCCGAAGGAAACGCGCGCCTCGTCGATTCGGTCGATTTGTCGAACACCTATCTCGAGCGCGCAAAAGAAAATATGCGCTTAAACGGTTTTTCCGACGAAAAAAAATACCGCTTTATCCGCGCGGACGCCGCCGAATTCATCTTTCAAAAAAAAGCATCCGGCGAACGATACGATATCATTATTCTCGATCCGCCGACATTCAGCAATTCGAAGATGACGGATACCGTACTCGATCTCGTAAAAGATTGGCCGCGCTTCGTAAACGGCTGCATCGCCCTGCTTGCAAAAGGCGGCGTACTCTATTTTTCGACGAACGCCAAACGCTTACGCTTCGACGAAAGCCTTATCGAAACGCCGGCGAATGAAAACGCAATCACGGTGCGCGACATCACCGCTTCGACGATCCCCGAAGACTTTTTGCAAAAAAAGCCGCACCGCGCGTGGGAAATCCGCAGGAATTGAAGCATAAAAAAAAACCGCCCCCTAAGGAGCGGAGTTTTTATACGGCGGTCAATTTGCCGATTCTTCGGACTTGATGCCGTAGCGCTTGTTGAAGCGGTCGATGCGGCCTGCGGTATCGACGAGCTTTTGCTTACCCGTATAAAACGGATGGCATGCCGAACAGATTTCCACGCGGATGTTTTGAGCCGTCGATCGCGTTTCGATGACGTTTCCGCACGCGCAAGTGATCTTTGTCAATTTGTATTCGGGATGAATTCCTTTTTTCATAATTGCTCCTTTCATTTTGCCCGGCTGCACGGCACGAGTTTACGCGCTGAGCGCAGCCACAAAACGACGATGTTCTATCAATATAGTAAAAAAATACGCGCTTGTCAATTATCCGAAACGGCAGCCGTACCGGTGTTCATGGACGCGAGGAACGCTTCGTTCGTCTTCGTCTTTCTCATGCGGTCGAGCAAAAGTTCGAGAATGTCCGCGTCTTCCATAGGATTGAGCACTTTGCGCAGCACCCACATCTTTTGCAGTTCGTTTTCGGACAAAAGCAGTTCTTCTTTGCGCGTCCCCGATTTTTTGATATTGATCGCCGGGAAAAGTCTGCGTTCGGCAAGCTTTCTGTCAAGGTCGATTTCGCTGTTGCCGGTGCCTTTGAATTCTTCAAAGATAACTTCATCCATGCGGCTTCCCGTTTCGATGAGTGCAGTCGAAATGATCGTCAAACTGCCGCCCTCTTCCACGTTGCGCGCCGCGCCGAAAAAGCGCTTGGGCTTGTGAAGGGCGTTCGAGTCGACGCCGCCGGAAAGCACTTTACCGGACGTCGGTACCGTTTGGTTGTATGCACGCGCAAGACGCGTAATCGAATCGAGAAAGATGACGACGTCGCGCTTGTGTTCGACGAGTCGCTTCGCTTTTTCGAGCACCATCTCCGCAACCTGCACATGGCGAGTCGCCTGTTCGTCGAAAGTCGATGAGATGACTTCCGCTTGAATCGATCGCTCCATTTCAGTCACTTCTTCGGGACGTTCGTCGATAAGCAAAACGATGAGGTAAACTTCGGGATGATTTTTCGTAATCGCATTTGCGATCTTTTGCATGAGGATCGTTTTACCGGCTTTCGGCGGCGCGACGATCAGGAGGCGCTGCCCCTTACCGATCGGATTGAAAAGATCGAGGATGCGCGTCGAAACTTCGGTTGAAACCGTTTCGAGATGCAGTTTATTGTTCGGATAGAGCGGCGTCAGATTTTCAAACGGAATTCTCGTTTGCGCGACGCGCGGTTCGTCGAAGTTTACCGATTCTATGCGGAGCAGCGCAAAAAAACGCTCGCCCTCTTTCGGAGAACGCGTCTGCCCGTACACGGTGTCGCCCGTCTTCAAATTGAAAAGCCTGATTTGGCTCGGCGAAATATAGATATCGTCGGGACCGGGAAGATAGCTGTTTTGCGGAGAACGCAAAAAGCCGTAGCCGTCTGGCAGGATTTCGAGCGCGCCGGACGCAAATATCGTGCCGCCGTGTTCGGTGTGTGCTTTTAAGATGACGAAGATGAGCTCCTGCTTTTTCATCGGTGCCAAATCGTCGCTCGAAAAGCCGTATTTCATCGCAAGCTCTCGAAGCTGCGTCATGCCCATGACGGTCAAATCGTTTATGACAAGCTTCGGTTTCGCTTCTTCGTCTCCGTCGCTCTCCATAGGAATCGATGCCTGATTTTGGAGGGCGGCGTCGACTGCGGGGCTGGAATATGTGCGGTTTGCACCGTAGCGCGCAGGCTTTCGATACGCTTGATTTGCGCTTCCGTTCCAGCGCGGACGGGCACGGCGATCCGCAAACGATTCGTGCGCTTCTTCAGTCTCCGCTTCCTGAGCCGTATCGGATTCGCTCGCTTCTTCTTCCTGGGAGGCAGCTTTATCGACTTTGATTACCGCGCGGCGTTTCGTTTTGACGGTGCGTACCGGACGCGCCGCATCAACGACATCAGCCGGCGTTTCTTGCGCATAGTTTTCTTCGCCCCCGTCGGAAACGGATTCCGAGCCGGCATAAGAATCGGGCTGAACTTCGGATTCGCTCTGCGCTTTTTCCGTCTTTTCAACATCACCTGATGCGCCCGCAGTACGGCGCTTTCGTATTGGTGCCATTAATAATTCTCCATTGCGTTATGATTTATAAAAAACGACATACTCGATTTTAGAATGAAAATATTCCTTGGAAAAGGGATAGAGGTCTCTAAAAACTTCGTTTTTGGAAACTTTCCTTGATTTTACTGTACGACGTCTGTCTATCGAAACGATTATGCAACGATTTATTATTAGCGTATTTGCCGCCGGCTGTCAAGCGCTTTTGTTTTTTTTCTTTTTTGCTTTTTGCGGAGGTATCAAAATTGTATGCAGAGGCATTACGTCACAAAGCGAAGGCAGGCGAGACTTTCGACGTCCGCGATTTTTTTATCGATGCACGCATAGAGCTCGGGATGAGATTTCCGCAGCCCTTTGATTTTTTCGAGCCACGTATAAAACGACGCGCGGTTTTTTCGGTATGCAAGCTTTTTCAGCGTACCGGGGATGAGCGAAACAAAAGCGCGGCTTTTTTCGCTCCCGTCCATATTCGACAGCAATTCCGCCAACTCATCTTCTTTCGTTTCACACGCGCATGAAAAAAGAACATCGTACAACGTACGGAGAGCCGATGCGGAAAGCGCGGTGTCCTCCGGCGGATATAAAACGAAGCCGCCCTTCGTACGGAGCGATATCGTTTTTCCGCAAACCGAAAATAAAAAGCGCTCCCCGTCAAAACTTGAAGCTGCGGCGGCGAGTTTTCTTTTCGAAAATCTTCGCTTGAAAAGGAGTGCGAATTTTTTTTTGATAAGGATATCGTCTATCGCCCGCATCGACGCCGCATCGGATTTTTGCGTCGTGTCGATACAAAGGACGAATTCGATATTCACGTTGCGCCGCGCGTTACTCTGCTTACCGCCTCGGTACGTCGTGTATTCGCCCGTCACGATCGAAAGCTTTCCGCGCGTCATACACATTTCGCGCATCGCTTCAAACGGGATGATGCCGTCGGTACTGTAGCTTATTAAAATATATCTCGCGTCGAGATTCGAAAGCAAATCGGCAAACGCACGTTCGGCTTTTTCCTTATAACAATAATCCGAACGCGTCCTGCTCCAATCGTGCCTGATCCCCGCTTTTTCGGCAAGCTCCCCTCTTTCGTTCAAATCGAGCGGAACGGGAATGCGATCCCACAGCGCGATCGTATTGAGCAAATGGTAATTGCTTCCGTACTGATGCTGATTATACGGAGGATCGACGTATGCGATATCGATACCCCCGATTTTTTTTACGAGCGCGTTCGCGTCTTCTTTGTACACGTGAACCGGAAACGGAGATAAAGCGAGTACCGGAAAGCGGAGCCGTATCGGAGAGGTGATGCGATCGAGTGCGTCTTTCGAATAGCCGCCGAAACCCTTGTGAAACGCTTTGAAAACGCCGGACGTATTCGTGTGAGTCGCAGCTTCATAGAGCAGTTCCGCCAAAAGCAATTCGCGCTTTTTTTGTTCGGACGGAGACGCGCTTTCAGGATACGCACGCTCGATATGATTTCTGATTTTATCGATCGCGAGCGCATTGCGCTTCGTATAAAAGAGACGTTCGGTTTTAAAATCCGCCGCATCGTCATCGAAGGATTTGGGCGCATAGTAACGGGCGATATATCGCTCATCTTCGGACGGATCGGGCAGATCGTTGATTTTTTCGATAATACGCAAAAGTTTTTCTTCCGAGCCGAAGAGTTCGGAAATTTCATTTTTATCGATTCTAATATAAGCGGAATTCAATATGTACGAGTAGTATTCCCAATCGTTAGAGAACACTTCACAGCCGAGCGATTTTGCAAGACGCGATACCGCCCCGCTTCCCGCAAAAACGTCAAAAAATTTCGCACCTTCCAAGGGGACGCCGGTCTTTTCTATCGCGCGGTAGACGAGCGGGAGCAGCCTCCGCTTATTTCCGATATAGGCGATGAGTTGTTCCGTCAAATACGGCGAAGAAAAATCAACCATGCGAAATCCTTTGCGGCATCTGCGAAAGCTTCGCATCGTACGACAACCGCATCTGCTACGCCATCATACACGATGCGGCAAAAAAGTCAATTAACCGGTAGGAGGCGTCAGTTCGATGCAGTGAAAGCCCGCCGCAGCGATGCCCGTGCGCGGTATGTATTTGGAAACCGAACTCATCGTGCGCGAATCGTCAACGCGCCGCCCCGCGTGATTTTCGCATCGCATGTATTTTTCGCGCAGCGTACAAAAACGGCGTATCGGCGATGCTCGTCACAATGTAGATCACATAGCACGACGCCGTTATCGCCGCGAGCGTTTTCATATCGTAGACGCCGAAAAACGCACCGAAATTGAAGAGGACGATGTTCACCGCTTGGGATGCGAGCGTCGCCGCGTTGTTGCGGAGCCACAAGTATTTCACCCCGCTGCCGCTTTTCTTTTTTGTTAAATCCCACAGCGCGTGATAGAGGCGTACGTCGAGCAGTTCGCTTACGGCATACGCGATGAGGCTTGAGGCAAGGATGCGCGGCGTTCCGGAAAAAAGCGTTTTGACGGCCGCCATCGCGCGGTCGCCGGAAGCAGGCGCGTAGTGCGGCCACAGCGCCGAAAACAAAATAAAAACGCAGGAAGTCGCGATGCCGATTTTTACCGCTTTGCCGGCTTCTTTTTTGCCGTAGAATTCGCTTAAAAAATCGGTTGCGAGAAAGCTCGACGCGAAAAGCGTATTGCCGAGCGTCTGTTCCATGCCGAACGCTTTTATTAAAACGGCGACTTCGATATTTGCCAAAACCGTACACAGCGCGATCCACACGCTGCAGCCGGTTTTTCCGAAAAGGCAAAAAAACGCGAGCAAGCCGCCGAACGAAGCGGCAAGTGAAATGATAAGCAGCAATTCATTTGTCATAGTCTGTAGTTCTTATTATATCACGGAAAAAACCGCATAGGCAATTCCCGCAATGATCGCGATCACGGCTCCCGGCGGCAAATCGAAAACGACGGCGAGCACGTAGCCTCCTGCGGCGAAGATGCAGCCCGAAACGCTGCTCAACAAAAAGAGAGAGCCGATACCCTGCCCTTTTTTCCGGCGCAAAAAAGCTGCGGAGGAAAGCACGGGCAGCACAAGCAGCGCGTCGATTAAAAACGCGCCGAGCAATTTCATCGCGATCGCCACAGTAAACGCGATAATCGCGACCATGAACGTATAGTGAACGCGCACGTGTATGCCGAGCGAATAGGCGATCTCCCTGCTGTAAAAGAGTGCGGCGATATTTCTGAAGTTGATAAGGACATAGGAGGCGAGAAAGATTGCAAGACCGGCAAGAAACGCAAGGTCGGACACACCGAGCGCGAATGGACTTCCCCACAGCAAACTGAGCGTATCTTTTGCCGGAACCCCTCCGATGCGCACGACAAGCGACGCGAGCGCCATGCTGAAAACCATCGCCGCGGCACTCGCCCCGCCGAAACCGAAATTTTCATTTTTCGTAAACGCCGTCATAGCAAAAATGAGAACGATGTTTACCGCGAGAATCACGGGAACGAGCGGAAGTGAAAATGCAAGCGCGAGCGCACCTCCCAAAATGACGCCGTGCATGAGCATATAGCGAAGCGGCACGAGTTGTAAGCGGAGCACCATGACACCGCAAAGCGGAAAACAGGCGCCGGAGACGACGAGCGCGATACCCCCGCGAAACACCGGCGGCAGCATAAAGAGCAGCAACAGTCTATCCACACACACCTCCCGCATCTTCGGCCGCCGCTTTGCCAAGGTGCAGCACTTGCCACCCTGCCATACGCAAAAGCGCTTCGTCGTGCGTAACGATGATGACGGTCGGGATTTCGGAAACGGAAAGCGAATGCAGAATTTCCATAACCGTAGCGCGGCTTTCCGTATCCAAAGCGGCAGTCGGTTCGTCGAGCAAAAGCAGTTTTGCGTTTTGCGCAAGGCAGCGCGCAAAAGACACTTTTTGCTTTTCACCGCCCGAAAGACTTGCAAAGCTCCTGCCCGAAAGACGAAGCGCATCGACACGCGCGAGCGCTTTTCGAATAAGAGACGTTCCGTTTTTTACGCGGGACGGCAAACCGAGCGACACGACTTCTTCAACCGAAAGACTGTACTCCGAGCTCTCCGCCGCTTGCGGAATATAACCGATCGTCCGCTTGGGCAGCTTCGACGGATGTACGCCGTCGATCAAAATCTCCCCCGATTCGACCGGGATCATACCGATCAGCAATCGTAAAAGCGTCGTCTTTCCCGCGCCGTTTTCGCCCGCTATCATAAGACGACCGCCGGCGTTTACGGCAAACGAAATGTTTTTGATAAAACCGTACGGCGCGGACAAATTTCGCACGCACACGTCGACGCCCTGCACGAGCTTTGCGCGGAAGCGCAGATGCGTATACATCTCATCGCTGTCGTGCATCGTTTCGAGACGATCTTCGGTCGCGCACAAAAGACGGCGCACCGAGGTATCGTACGAAAGTTCAATCGGATCGTGCCCGCCGCGTGCACGGTTCAATTCCGCAACATAGTCGATCGCCAACGCGCTTGCGATATTCGCGTGGATTTTTTTGATGCCCATACGGATCATCAAAACGCAGGCGGCCTTTCCGACAGCGGTATCGTGGGCGCAAAGATCGCTTCGAGAACCGTCATACGTTTTAAAAAAATCTTCAAGGGCAAACAGCGGCATGAGCCACTTTCCGCCGTTTGAAAAGATGAGCGTATCTCCGTCGTAAACGCACAGCGTCGTATGTTCGGGAAGCGGTAAACGATAAGCGGCAATCATACGGATAGTATAGAATAATTCGCATAAATGGCAAATAGCACATATAGGGCTGAAAAAAATGCTGTGAAATAATCTGTATTCAATGTATACTATTAAACATGGCCAACACATTCCCCGTGACCAGAATATCGCCCTGGATTAATATCGATCTTTCCTATTGGGATGACCTTACCCGAAACCGGCTGCCTCGTTTGTTTCGAAAAAAAACGTTCCTGTATCACCAGAATGAAATGCCGGACGGTGTGTATATCATAAAATCGGGACGAGTCAGGATAACGTCTTACCGCTCCGGAGGAGAAGAAAAACAGCTTTATATTGCGGAACAAGGAGCTATGTGCGGGGAGTTTGCATGTATTCAAAACCATCCTCATGACACTTCCGCAGTCGCCATTGTGGATTCTATGGTATACTTCATTCCTTATCATGTGCTGGAAGAACATATGCGAAGAAATTGGAGTATGGCACAAAAAATCATGCGTCTTGTCTGCAGAAAGAGCAGCATTTTTGTCAGCCAAATTCTGGAGCTCAGTTTTTATCAATCCTTACAGCGTATCGCCCGCATACTCCTGGATATCGCCGCACAGTACGGAAGGGCTCAAGCCGACGGAAGCGTCCTTATAAGTATAAAGTTTACTCATCAGGATATCGCCAGTATGATTAACACCAGCAGGGTTACGACCAGTAATATTTTTAACAATTTTCTTGAAAAGGGCATAATCGGCAGGAAAGACGGACATTATATTCTTCGGGATACGGAAGAACTTGAACGCCTTTTATCCGAATACTAGTCGACAACGAAAAATGCTGTCAAAAAAGTGACCAGCTTTTTTGACAGCTGTGCTTTGCTATTGCATACCAAATTATTTAATGCCGCAGCCTATGCTTCGGCCGTATTTTCATTATCATTTTTTTCACCGCCGTCGGCCATCATAGTACGGCCGTATCCGGTGACAATGGACACAATGAGAATAACAAGCATTGCCCAAGGGTAAAATTGTCCGACGATGATTGCAATTGGAGAAACGGGACTTGCCCCTTCCACAGGAGCTGTCGTTGCGCTCAGCATAACACCGATGACTACCGGAATCATGTAGGGAAGCAGATAATTCAGCGTGCTTCCCGTACAGTCCAAAAGATTTGCCCGCCGGTATTTATTGATACGGTATTTTTTACCCAGCTTGTTAGCCAGTTCTCCTGTTCCTACGATGGCTGCCGTGTTGAGACCCGTAGCCATGTTTAGCAGGATAACAATGATAACGATCGCAACTTCCGCTGAACGGACGCCTATTATAAAACGATCCATGGACTTGAGAAGCAGGTCTATACCGCCGCCTTCTTTCAGAACGCTTATTTGGGCGAACATCATCATGACTATGATCACTGTGGGAACTGCGCTCTGTATGCCTTCGAGGATAATTCCTCCGGCGCCGAAGGGCTCCGGAACGGAAACTATGTCACCCAATCCGATGATACCTGTCGCCAAGGCGATTATGAGCCCAGATATGATGCCGTAACTCAAAGCTTCCAAAAGATGTCTTTTAAATATGCAGGCGGTTACAACTATCACGGGGATGAGCAAAAACAAAAGAGATACCGGATTGGTCTCGCCCGCCGAAATCATTGTGCTGTCTATAACTTGGCCTCCGGATCCGAGGATAAAATATAAAATCATTGAAATAAGCGCTGCGGGAATGGAGTATTTCAGTCGGCTGCGCACAACACCTCCGAGATCCGCTTCCTGCGTAGATGCTGAGGCGATGGTAGTGTCGGAAACGGGGGAAAGGTTGTCTCCGAAAGCGCCTCCTGAAATTATAGCACCCATAAGCAATCCCGGTGTCGCTCCTACCAAGTATCCTACGGGATAAAGTATAGGCCCGACTACGAATATGGTACCCACAGATGTTCCTGTAGAAAATGCCACAAGACAAGTCAAAAGGAATGTCGCCCCGACAAACTTATTTCCTAAAAAATTCGCCCGCACAAGATAATTGGCAAGGGTTGTCACAACACCGCTTCGGCTGAGTAAGGCGCCGCATATACCGGCATATATGACGGCAACAATCAGTATAGCCGCTATATTGTCGGTCACCCCTTTAAGGATGGCTTCGCAATAAGCGATTTTGTCCTTTGCCAAAAAGATGCAAAGTATCAGAGGAAGCAAAAAAACTACCCAATACTCAGGGATATTTGCGTTTAGGACTGCGATATAGATAAGTCCCGCTATGGCAAGAATAATAGGTACGAATATCATACCTTTACTGCCATAGAATTCCAGCTTTCGTTTTTCTTCCATAATGATTACCGATCCTCCTTTTTAAGGAATTGCTATTCTAAGGCGGCGACGATTTCTATTTCGCAAAGTACTCCTTTCGGCAGCTGTTTTACCGCGACGCAGCTGCGGGCGGGTTTTGATACAAAATATTTTTCATAAACTTTGTTGAATGCCGCAAAATCTCCCATATCCGCAAGAAAACAGGTGGTTTTGATAACCTTTGTAAAATCAATACCGTTCGCGGTAAGTACGGCGCTTATGTTTTTTATTACTTGCTCCGCCTGTGCGCTGATATTGTCGCCCGTTACGTTGCCGCTTACGGGATCAAGGGGTATTTGCCCTGACGTAAACAGCAAACTTCCGTAACTTATGGCCTGTGAATACGGTCCGATTGCCGCAGGCGCCTTGTCGGTATTTGTTATTTTTAACATGATCCATTCCTCCTAAAAATTCAATTCGCCGAAATAATCCGGCGGTTAATTCACGATCAATATGGATCATACATCCATTATATTTTTGGATTTACTCTCCGCTGCGTCTTTTGCTATTTCAGCGTCGTATTGATCTTTTGGGATAAAACTACGTCCCCATCCCGAAATACAGGCGAACACCATCACTGCAAGAAGCGTCCATCCGTGGAATGCGAACAGGCTTATATGAAACACCGTAAAATCTACCGGCGCTCCGGAACCTGCGGCAAACATATATGCGAGCATAGGAGCAAAACTGTAGGGAATAAGACACATAGCCGCTCCCGAAACAGCATCCAGAATATTGGCGCTTCTGTCTCTGGAAATACGGTGTTTTTCCACCAAAACTTTTTTTGCCACGGGGCCGAGCATGACTATGACAACAGTGTTTGCCACAGTCAGCATGTTAAGGATGATATCGAGCATTAAGATGGTAAGTTCCGAACTGCGGGGGGACTTTGTAAAAATCGACAGTCTGTCTATGAGATAGCTGAAAAATCCGCCTTTGTCGAGGAGATTTATAAGTCCCATAAGCATAAATGCGAATACGGAAATATCGATAAGCCCTAAAATGCCTTCAACCAAAACACCGCCTACGGTAAAATTATTTAGATCGATGACAAGAATTCGAGCAGGATCAAGCAGTCCCGTCGCAAGACTTAGCACCAATGCGATTACACAGCTTAACATCAAAGCTATTATCAGGTGAGATCCTCGGTACATAAGGAAAATAAGAATTGCCGGTATTAAAAGCATTATGAGACCGTTCGGCTTAAGTTCTCCGAGCGATGCGGTAGTAAATTCCCCTCTCGTACCGCTGCCGGCAAAAATAAAAAACAGCACCGCTGCTATTGCGGCGGCAACCAGTGCATATTTTAGGCGCGAGCGAACCACATCGGCGACTTCTATCCCTTGTGAATATGCCGAAGCGATAGTAGTATCCGAAACAGGCGCAATATTGTCGCCGAAATACGCTGCAGACACTATGGCACCCAAAAGGACAGCTCCGTTGGAACCGATAGCAGCCCCTACGGGATAAAGAATAGGAGTCAGAGCGATCACAGTCCCTAAAGCCGTTCCCGTTGCGGTCGAGAGGGAGCATCCTAAAATGAATACCAATACAGGGAACAATCGAGGGCTGACATTGGCCCTTACGCAAAGCCAAACAAGACTGTTGATCAGACCCGATTCTTTAAGGATCTGAGCTACGATTCCCGCAAGGAACCATGCCATGAGCATTATGGCCACCATCTCGGAGGCCATACCTTTTACCAATTCGCCGGCGCATTTTTCCGGATTTTTTGCCATGATCAACGCTGCAAGAATGGATGCCAGAGTCGGAACCCAAAACGCCATCGGAAGAGCCTTGCCGGTTAGAGCCAAAATGATTATTCCGACAAACAGGACAAGAAACGGAATCGCCGCTCCCAAAACGCCGCCTCTGAATTCAAGTACTTCGGATTTTGTTTCGTTGGCCTTATTTGCTAATTTGTCTCCCATAAATACAGTCACCCCCTTTCAACCCGGTGTTTCCCGGCTTACGCTATGTCTGGTCATATCTTCGGGGACATACGCTGTGTGCTATAAGATCTGCCGCTCCTATTAAATCGAAAACGGGTAAACCCGTTTCATCCCGTACCGTACGGGAAAATGAGGCTAGGTTGCTGCATTCTATAAGCACAGCCCGAAGATCTTTGTCTTGTGCTTGTAACTTTTGACATGCCCGGCAAACGTCCTGTTCCATTAATTCAGGTTTAAGGGCATGACCTCCTTTTATGATTATTTCGTTAAAATGCGCCTCTTCTTCCATGCCTTGTATTACCAGAGGAATCTCGGGCACCCATCCCGACTGAAGCAGATGAGTTTCCTTTAAGAGCTTTGAATGGCCGGTGATTATTCCGATTTTTCCTTTTTTACCTATTAGTTGCCAGATAAGCGGTATCTGACAAAGAGAAGAAGCCGCCGTAATAAGTTTTTCCGCCATGTCCTGCTGATACAGCGACATGAGCCCGCAGTCTCCTATGACTGCGGAGATACCCTTTGCCTTCAGTTTTTCTACGGCGTCAAGAATGTTTTTTCGTATCTCGGGCGAGCCGTCGATGAGATCTGCAAAACCGCCTTTTACAATCTGATAGCAGACCGGATATCGGAAGCTCAAGGCATTACCCGCGTCCCCCGGAATCCGAGGAGTCGTAGTGGAAAAAACCAAAATGCCGATATCCTGTGCGTAGAAGGAATACCCCGTGCGCATCATGTCCGGCCTCCTTTTCAGACAGGCTTAAATTGTTTATACCTTTTTGTAATCCGGCTTACCCATTTCCGCAATGATCGGCTTTAGGGTATCTGCAAGAACGTCAATATCTTTTTCCATATTGTAATATTGGCAGGAAACCCTAAATCCTCCGACATAGTCGGTGAAGCGCTGCGCGATGAGCACTCGTTTGGCATGCAGCTTTTTGAGAATTTCCAAATCTTTTTTCGTATCATTGTACAGTCTGAAGATAACGATGCCTGCTCTTCTGTCCCGTTCTTTGTGGGTGATAATGGTTCCGCCGAGTTCTTCCATCTTTTTCATGCAGTAGTCGCCCAGATCAAGGACGTGTTCTTCAATGTTTTTAATTCCCAATTCATTGACCAGCCCCAAAGATTCGCCCAGCGCAATAGCGCCCGGATAATTTGACGTTCCGCCGATTTCAAAACGTCTGGCTGTTTTGACGAATTTCCAATTATTTACCGCCTGCGAGCCGGGATTTTCCCAATATGCGCCCCATCCTTCAGCCGGAGCTTCGCTGTTGAGGTACCCCCAGAAAACCGGATCGATTTTGCCGAGCAGATCCTTGTTAATGTACATGACACCCGTCCCGAACGGCGAATTGAGCCATTTATGCCCGCCTGCGGTGAGGATGTCTACATGGAAGCTCTTTGTGTCCATATTGCGGACACCTAATTCCTGTACCGAGTCGACTACAAGGTAAATACCCTTTTGCTTGCAGAAGTCGCCTATTGATTTGAGATCCATGCGCCAACCGTTGCACCATTCCACCGACGAGATGACGATTATTCTGGTTTTATTGTCAGCAGCTTTGGCAAAATCTTCGACGGTAAAGCGGTTGTCCTTTGCCTTTACCACCTTTATCTCTATTCCCTCTTTTTCGCGTTTGACACACCACGGCAAGGCAACCTGAATAAATTCCAAATTTGTGGTAAGTATGTTTTCTCCCGGTTTTACCTCCAGCGACGTCGCCGCAATGTTGAGGCCGTGGCTGGTACTTTCCACCAAAGCGATTTCCTCAAGATCCGCATTCAGAAGTTTTGCGGCTTCTTTATAGGCTTTGTCCCTTTTGTGATCCATATTGATGTGGTGTGCGCTGGAGTTGATTTCATCGTTACGGGCGCTGTATTCGATAAATTCGTGCATTACCCTGACCGTGCGCTGAGGAATAAGGCTTACGCAGGCGGCGTCCAAAAACGTAAGATCCTTGTCGAGCGCAGGGAATTCTTCTTCTCTAAACTTTGCCCAATTGACACTCATATCGATCTCCTTATAAATATGAATTTCAGCGTTTTACAGCTGATCGATTTATCCTTAACGAAAGTATACGACCGCTTTCCCTTATTTTCTATAAAGTATTTTACATTTTTGATGATTTTTAATAAAATTTACACGGCAAAACTTATATAAATCATCGACCCTCTCCTGACTATCTTTTTTTCCGTATTTTTGTTAAAGTAATGAGCATAAGCGCCGGCGCACAGCCGCTTTGCAAACGCTTCACATTTATCGTATCGATTCCGAGGTATTTTATGAAAACTGTCGAATGGTGCAATCTCAACAAACTGGAAAGCTACAAAAAACTTCTTTCGCTGAAAGGAGCCGTTTCCGTTAAAACCGCTTTGAAAGGAGCGGCGGGTGCAAAGCGCATCGCAGACTTTTCGATTCCGATGAGCTCGGGTCTCACTTACAATTATGCGGCAAAAGAAGTGAACCGGCAAATCCTTTCGATTTTCAAATCGCTTGTCAAAGAAGCGTCGCTCATCGAAAAGTTTTCCGCGCTCTACAACGGAGAAGTCGTCAACACGGGAGAAGGGCGCATGGTGCTCCATCACTTGACGAGGGGTAAGCTCGGCAAAGACGTATTCGACGGAAACGTAAACAAGCGCAATTTTTACACCGCACAGCAAAAGGCGATCGCGGACTTCGCCGAGCGAGTGCATTCGGGAAAACTCGTAAATGAAAAAGGCGAGCCTTATACGGCAGTGTGCCAAATCGGCATCGGCGGAAGCGATTTGGGACCGAGAGCGCTCTACCTCGCCCTTGAAAATTGGGCGAAGGCGAACGGTAAGTTCAAAATGAAAGCGCATTTTATTTCGAATGTCGATCCGGACGACGGAGCTGCCGTCATCGCGTCTCTCGATCCTTCCCGTACGATTTTTATCCTCGTTTCGAAAAGCGGTACGACCCTTGAAACGCTTACGAATCAAATGTTCGTCGCCGATTTTATTAAAAAAGCCGGCTGCGATCCCGCAAAACACATGATCGCCGTAACGAGCGAAACGAGTCCGCTTGCAAAGAGCAAGGATTTTCTTGCGGCATTTTTTATGGATGATTACATCGGCGGGCGCTATTCGTCGTCGAGCGCCGTCGGAGGAGCGGTGCTGAGCCTCGCGTTCGGCGCTGACGTATTCGAAAAAATTCTTAAAGGTATGGCGGCTGAAGACAAGCTTGCAACGGAAACCGACCTCTCAAAAAACGCAGCTCTCATGGACGCGCTCATCGGAGTGTATGAGCGTAACGTGCAGGGCTATCCGATGACGGCGGTGCTCCCTTATTCGCAGGCGCTCGTGCGCTTTCCCGCTCACTTACAGCAGCTCGATATGGAATCGAACGGTAAAAGCGTCAACCGCTTCGGCAAAAAAATCAATTATGTGACGGGGCCCGTCATATTCGGAGAGCCGGGAACGAACGGACAGCATTCGTTTTATCAGCTTTTGCATCAGGGAACGAATATCGTGCCGCTCCAGTTTATCGCTTTCAAAGAAAGTCAAGCCGGCAAAGACATCGTCGTCAAAGGTTCGACGAGTCAAAAAAAACTCGGAGCGAACGTCGCCGCGCAAATCATCGCGTTTGCATGCGGTAAAGACGACGATAATCCGAATAAATATTTTGCAGGAGAGCGGCCGTCGAGCATTATCTACGGCGAAAAACTCACGCCCGAAGCGCTCGGTGCGCTCCTTTCGCACTACGAAAACAAAGTGATGTTCCAAGGATTCTTATGGAATATCAATAGTTTCGATCAGGAAGGCGTACAGCTCGGCAAAAAACTTGCGAACGCAGTGCTCGAAGATAAAATGGAAGCGAACCTCAAAGCGTACGCCGAACTGCTCATAAAGCGATAAGGTCGAAAAGCGGTGCGTATTTGATAATTGCAAAACGCTTTCGGCGATTGTACGTCGGTCATTCTCGCCGAAAGCATACCTTTATTTTAAAATACGTTCGAACTCGGCATTCAGACTTTTATTAATTTTCACTTTACCGCATCTGTGCGCCGCTTGAGCGTAACCGTTTTTCCTTTAAGTTCGGCTTTGTAGATTTCGCAGTAAGCGATGCGTTTATCTACGATGCCGAGCCTCACGATTTCGCTTTCGGTCGCGCCCGGCATCCCTTCCATACCGTTGAACAAAAAATTTCCGAGGCTGTAGACGATGAGGCTTTTGCCGTACCATTCGATGGGCTGGAGGACGTGCGGGTGGCTTCCGAATACGACGTCGGCGCCCGCGCTGCACAAAGCTTCATAAAAGCGGCGCTGGCTTTGTGTCGGCGTAAAGCGGTATTCTTCTCCGCCGTGCACGTTTACGATGACGAAAGCGCCCGCAGCTTTTTCTTTTTTGACGCTTTCCAAAAGCTCGTCGCTCTGCCACAAAATGCCCGCCCGCGTGTCGGTCGCAGTTGCAGTCGTTTTGCCGTTAAAGCCCGAGCGTTCGACGGGAAAGGCGCCGCACGAAATGATTGCAAACGTCGTGTTTCCGACAGTTTTATGATAAAACTTTTTCGCCTCATCCGCATTGCGTCCCGCGCCGCTTGTCGGTATGCCGTACTTTTCAAAAGCGGCGAGCGTGTCCTTAAAACCTTCTTCTCCGAAATCGTAAGCGTGATTATTCGCCTGCATGAGATAATCGAATCCCGCGTCTTTTAAGTGCGGCAGCACTCTTTCGTCGAAACGAAAGGTATAGGTTTTTACCGCATTGTTTTTTGAAGACGTTACGACGCCTTCGAGATTTCCGATCGTAATATCGTTTTTTTGCAAAACCGAAAGCGTATTTCCGAATACCGTTTCGAGGCCGTCCGGACGACCGATTAAAATTTCCTGTACGCCGCGCGCAACCATGATATCGCCGACGCTTGCAACGAAAATCGTTTTACATGCGGATGCGCTTTTCGGCGCAAAAACGGCTTCGCAGAATGCGGTGAATTTTTCCGCATATCTTTTATCGTATGAGACGCACACGGCATAGCGCTTTACGGAAAGTGCATAGCCCGCGCTTCCGGCATAGACGCCGTCAACTGGAAGCGCGCGATTGCCTTCGGGCATTGAAGCCGCCTCGGAAAACGAAACGCTCGCATCGGGAGAAAGGAGCGATGCTTGCGGCGTTCCGTCGTTTGCAAAATCCGCTTTTACCGAAGGAAGCAGTTCCGTCTCGGATAACAGATAATAGACTTCGTTTTCTCCCCGCTCTTCTTTTGCGATCGGCACTTCTGTCCTTTCCGAAATGTGTCCTATCGTAACGGGAACGGCGCCGAAAAACGAGGGGCGCATGTTTTCGCTTTCTTTTATAAAGCGGAACGAAAGCTTTTCGCTTTGCACCGCTTCAAATTTCGCTTTATACGATTCATAGAGCGCATCCGACACGCGGACGAAAAGTCTTGCGGGACGGAACGCCCGCACGATAAGCACGATAAAAAAGAGCGATGCGAAAGCAAAAAAAATCGCCCGCATTTTCTTGGGGTACATCATTTTATTAATTTCGACAGCTCCTCGTTAAGTTTCCGCATCTCGGTATCGTTCGGTTCGAGCGCAACGACTTGTTTCAAATAATACTGCGCTTTACGGTAATCTCGCCGCTCATAATAAATTTCATAAAGCCTGAAAAGCGCATCCGTATTTCGCGGGTTTGCGATGAGGCTCGAACGCAAATCGGCGAGGGAATCTTCCTGCGAAACGTCTAAAAAACTCCTCCGATAATAAAAAAAACTTTTCATTCGGGAAGAAGATGCCGGTAAGCGGGAATTGATGAGCGAAAGCGCCTGCGCATTCCGGCCGGTTTTGCTCAGCACGACGACGTAGGACTGCAGAATGTCGTCGTCATCGGGATTTTCGGCGTACAGAGGCGAGATGAGATTCCACGCTTCATCATTTTTCCCGAGTTCGAGGCAGATGCGGATGTGTACGAATATGTCGCTTCGGAGCGCCCCTCTTGAAGCGACGAGCGCTTTGCTCGAATCGTATGCACCCTTCCATTTTCCGCTGCGCATCATACCGTCGATCTCATAGCGTTTCGCTTCCGTATTTACAGGATCGATTTCAAGCGCGCGCTTTGCAAATTCTTCGGCGGTCACCCCCGCAAGCGGAGCGGCCAGGCGTGCGGCGAAGAGAAGCACGTCCAAATCGTTCGGGTACAGCAAAAGAGCGCGCTCTATCGTTTCGGATGCGGCGGCGAAGTTTTTACTCCATTCATACTGAAGGCGGGCGCGGAGCAAAAGATAAGCGCGCGAAGACGTATTCTGCCGCGCGTATACGTCGAGGAGAGAGGCCGCACGGATGTAATCGCCTTTGCCGGCTAAAATGCGCGCGCGGAACAAAACGTAATCCAAATCGTTCGGTTCCTGCTGAAGCACGCGACCGACGTATTCTTCGGCTGCAGAAAAATCGTTAAGCGCGAACGAAGTTTCGGCGCAGAGCTTCAATACCGCGATGTCCGCAGGATAGCGCTGCAAGAGAGAACGCGCTATCGTCTGCGCTTCCTGCATCCGATCCAGTCGTTTCAGGCAATCCGCTTCGGCGTATGAAATCTCTTTACACGAAAGCGCCGATTTCGCCGCGTTCGAAAAATGCTCGAGCGCTTTTTCCGTTTGCATCGTCTTTACGTAGAGCACGCCGATGAGGTAATGAGCGAGGGCGGAGTCCGGTCGAAGGACGAGGGCGGCCGTGAGCGCCTGCTCGGCGACAGAGGCATAAGAGGAAACATCGTCCGCTTTAATGACGACGAGAGACGGAAGGACGAGCGTAAAAAAATCGACGTTACCGGTACTCAAATCGTAGATGCCCTTTTGCGCCGAATCGAGCGCCCCGAGATAAGCGGTTGCCTCGGTTACCGACGGCGTTTCCCAATCGACACGCTCGGAAACCCACGCCGCTTTCATGATGCCCGAAAGCACGTTCAAAAGTACCTTTTCCGCTTCGGTATAATCCTCTCCCGATTTGCGCAAAAGCGATACGGCGCTCCGTATCGAATCGGGGGAAGCGTTTTCCGCTGCAGCCATCACATCGGGGGCAATACGGGAAAAGTAGGTACGGCGCCCCTTTTTCGGCACATCGATCGCGATCGCCGTTCCTTTGTCGTCGGATGCGGTATTTTCGGCTGTCGACGGGACATTTCGCGCACGGGAAGAATTTTTCTTCGGCGCGGCCGACAGAGGAGCGGCACGGAGCATACACACCGCCGCAAATAGAATTATTAATTTTATTCCGCTTCGGAAATATGCGCGCACCGATTACAATCCCTTATCGAAAAAGTCTTCGTCTTCGGTTTCAATCTCTTCCGACTCTTCGTTTTCATCTTCGACGTAAAATTGGTTGTATTTTCGTTGCAGCAAAAAAAGGACAACCATAAAAGTCCCGGAAATAATAATAAAAAACGGGATAAACGTGAGGGCAAAGCTTTTAAACGAACCGGGAATAACGCGGAACGAAAAGAGTAAAAACACGCTTCCGAGCAAAAGCAGCGTTACCGCCGGAAAGGTATAAGCGATGCGCAATTTACACGCTTTGTAAAATCCCGAGGCGAAGAGCGCAAAAGAAGCGAAGACGACTAAAGCCGGCCACCATTCACGTATCGTTTTTGGGATAATGCCGCCTGAGACAAGGCCGAAAAAAATACCGGAAAGACCGCAGAATACGGCGAGAAAAAAGTGGAACGAATTGTGCGTAAACGACAGAGTAAAATACAAAAAGACAGCGCCGCAGACGATACCGACAAGGGGCCACACGGTTATAACGAGGCTGTCCGTTCCGCCCGGGGACAGAATAAACATGATAAACCCCGCAGTGATCAAAAATATCCCCAACGCGAGAATCATATTGTAAAAGCGCATACTGTGTCTTTTCATGGTATCTTATAGAATACACTTTATACGGAGTCTTGCCAATAAGTCCCGCTCGTGCTACAGTACCGTATGCCGAAAAAACGTATGCTGAAAAAGGTTTCGTACGCGGCGGGAATCGCCGTGCTGCTCGTATGCATTTTTGCGTTTCCGTCGTCTGTAGCGACGGCCGAGTCCAAACGCAAAGAACAAGCGCAGCTTGTTTCCCTCCTCAAAAAGAGCGATCTTGCAGCCGGTAGCCGCTACGCGATCGTCAATCAAATCGCAAACAATATGCTTTCGGCGAACGAATATCAATCCGCCGTTTTGTTTTTAACCGATTGGGTACAAAAACATCCCGACGACGCATACAATTCGTATTGGCTTTTGATGACCGGCTACGCATATCTTTCGATGCAGGCCGAACCCTTTGCCGAATATTATTTCGACCGTATCCTGCGCCACTATCCCGATTTGCTCGTAAAGGGACGCTCCGTTCACTTTTTGTGTCTTAAAAATCTCATCCGCATAAGCAAAACGTCTTCTACGCGTATCGCCTATTTTAACGAAATGATAAACCGATTTCCGTCCGACGTCAGCATTACGGAACTGTATTACCGCCGTGCACTCGAATACGAAAAAAACAGCGAATGGGAATCAGCTCTGCGCTCTTTCGCGCAGTTTCTCGAACAGAGCGACGCACCGACGATTCAAATCGCGGGAGAACCGAACGCATACGGAGATGCCAGGCGCTTGGTCGATTTTAATAATTCTTCGAAAGACTGGACATTTGAAACGCTCGACGCCCTCGTCACCGCGGTCAAAAGCGCGATCACGCGCTACGATTGGAGAGCGCTCGACAGTTATTGCTCGAAGATCAACTTCTTCTATATGTCGTGGACGCAGGACGAAAACGATCCCAATTCGCAAAAAGAATTTTCACTGCGCGTCTATATGCGCGGACAGCGCATTTCGTTCAGCGACACGCTTGAAACGGGAACGACAGCGAATGAAGCCTATCTTCGCACGAGGGGATGGAGCCCCTATTCGCCGGTGTGGTATCTGTATTTCCGCAAAGTCGATTTTCCGATCGACCCCGACATAAACGACAACTGGGAATGGGCGGGCATTTATATGGGCGAACGGCTCTTATGACGCGTTCTCTCATCGCCTTTTTTCTGTGTGCGACATACGCTTTTGCGCTCGGCTCGCAAAGCATTTCCGATGCGGCCGAACAATCGTCTGGGACTTCGGCAATGTGCCCGACCGATAGCGTGCGCGATACGACTTCAGTAAAAACCGTATCGTTCGAAAAAGCGCCGGGCGATTCCGTAAAACCGACTGCCGATAACGCAAGCCGCCGAGCTTCGCTAAAAGCTGCGGCGATCGAGGAATCGTCCGACTCTTCGATAAGCCGTCCACCGGATGCCGCAAACGGTACGGCCGAAGAGCGTGCATCGCTCGACGACGAACTTTCATCTCTTCCGCTCGTACAAACACTCGACCCGTCCGATGCGGATGCCGTGTCGAATCGCCTTTCAAACGATGCGCCGCTTCCTGAGGACGCGCATACTACAAACGAAGCGGATGATACATCCGTCAAAGAAATCTCGCGGAAAGCGATGCCGCTTTCGGTCGCGTATAAGGAACTCGACATTCCAGGAGCGCACAGACCATCCGTGCAAAAATATCGCGATTATTATCTTTCGGAAAAATCGGTCAAACGGCTTTCGGCTATGCTCGAAAATGGAGAGCAGTACCGGCTTTACGTGCGCGAAAAACTCAAAGAGCGCGGCATGCCATCCGTACTCGAATATCTTCCCGTCGTCGAATCAAGCTACATGACAAATGCGAAATCTAAAAGCGGTGCGGTCGGCCTGTGGCAGTTTATGGCGAACAGCACAAAACCTTTTCTCGTCAGAAACGATTTTGTCGATGAGCGGCTCGACCCGTGGAAATCGACCGATGCGGCGCTCGCAAAGCTTACGGAAAATTTCAATATGTTTCACGATTGGCCTCTCGCAATCGCCGCGTACAATTGCGGCGCGGGCGCTATGGCGCGTTCTCTCGCAAAAAATCCCGGCAAAGATTTTTGGTATTTGGCCGAACATAAACAGCTGCGCTCACAAACCGCCGAATACGTGCCGAAGCTCCTTGCCGTCGCGGACGCCGCAGAAAACGCCGCATACTACGCGGTCGCCATTCCGTCTGCAAAAGACGAAAAAGGCGAACCCGTAAATCCCCGCGCCGGCCGGTTCGATTACGCCGAAACGAAGGGGGCGATTTCGGTACGACGCCTCGCGCACGAATTGAAGATCGATGAAGATATGCTGCTTTCGCTCAATTCCGCGCTCTTTCGAGGCATCACGCCGCCCGCATCTTCGTGGCGTATCCGTGTACCGGAAGGTATGGCGCGCTCGGCTCAAGATGCGATCGCCGCGATCGAACCGTACCGCTTTCAAACACGCTACACGGTGCTCGAAGGCGATTCGTTGTGGAGCATCGCTAAGCGTTTCGGTACGACGGTCGACGCGCTGTGCGGCGCAAACAACGTACAACGGAACGCGGTTTTGCGGACAGGAAAAATCCTCTATATACCCGTAAAATAAGCCGATATTCTTAAAGAATGCGTATGCAAAAAAAAATTATACTATCTGCCTGTATTTTTTTTGTTTCGATGATGAACGTCCTTGGGCAAAGCGGAACGATGACGTCCGTAAGCCGCATCGATTGGACCAAGCAGCAATTCGTTTCATCCGTTTCGTTCGATACGGAAAAGGCCGGCGTATCGCTGCCCTCGGGCAAAAACGCCGCATCGGAATCGATGTATTTAAAGCTTCCCGCATTGATTAAAGATCCGCTTCTATCGCTCTACGTCGATAACGCAAAGCAGCTCGGAGATTTGATACTCGACGGCACGCTGACTCTGAAAGAGATCACCGATATCGTCTACGGCGGAAAAACGACAAGCGCGGTTTTTAAAGGCGGAACGCTCACGCTCTCCCTGTCCAATACGATTTCCGTCCCTTCGATAAGCGCCATGCTGCTCAGGCAGCGCACGCCATATGCTCCTCCGCTTCCGATCGCATCGGTCGCATCGCGCGCATATTCGGGCATCGTCATAGATGCGAGAGGCAAACTTCCCGTACACGGCGAATACGTCGAAAGCGCCGTCTCTCCCTGTTTTTTCCCGCGTATTTGGGATGAAAGCATGGATTTGATTTACGACCGCGATATGGCATTTTTCGATACGGCTAAGGCAAGCGGCATCGTGCTCTACGGAGAATCGGACGACACACGCACATATCACGAACGCACGGGTTATGATCCGCTGTACATCAAAGCGTATAAAGTGTACGGAAAAAACCGTACCGATCCCGTCATCCGCTCACGCGATGCGCTTCGCATTCTCACGGTAGCGCAAAACCGCGCGCTTTTAAAAGAAGGCAAAGTCGTCGTCATCCTCGACAAAGACGAGCTTGTGCACAACGTGAGCTCTCCTCTCAAAGACGATTCATACTACGCCGCCTACGATACGCTCCGCCGAGAGATCACCGGAGGAGAGGGTGCAGCTGAAAATCAAAACGGTTCAAAGGGCGGCGTTCCCGATACGAAAGTCGACGATGGAGTGAGAGGCATCGTCATATCGATCGCAAACGTAAAATTTATCCCCGATTCGGCAGAGCTTTTACCGTCGGAAAGACCGCGCGTAGAACGCATCGCATCATCTCTCAAAGAAATTATTAAAAACAACGACGGCTATACGATACTCGTCGAAGGACATACGGCCGACGTTGGAAAACCCAAAGGTCAGATGAACCTTTCGATCGAACGCACTAAGACAATCATGCATGCGCTCATCGCAGACGGCATACCCGCTTCTCTTTTCAGCTACCGAGGTTACGGCGGTACGATTCCCGCCGCGTCGAACGATACCGAAGAAGGCCGGCGTCAAAACAGGCGTGTCGTCATCACCGTGCGCCCGAAAGACACCTATATACAGCGGGAATAGTAACGATGCGGCAAAGCGAAGAAATTATTAAAATAGAAAATCTTTCGAAGTCGTTCGGAACGACGGAAATTATTAAAAATATTTCGTTTTCCGTACACAGAGGCGAAGTGCTCGGTATCATAGGTCCTTCGGGAAGCGGCAAGTCGACGATCCTCCGCTGTATTACGCAGCTTGAAACGGTAAGCGGCGGTTCTGTTTCGATATGCGGGCAAAACCTCGTCAAAGACGGCATCTATGCCGACAAAACCGCCCTTCGATCGATAGCGCTCAAAACCGGACTCGTCTTTCAAAATTTCAATTTGTTTCCGCACTATTCCGTTTTGCAAAATGTCGCCGACGCCCCCCGCCGCGTACTCGGAAAAAGCAGAGAAGAAGCAAACACGCTCGCCGCCGAGTTTCTCTCGCGCATGGGACTCGCCGATAAAATATCGAACTATCCGTACGAACTTTCAGGCGGGCAGCAACAGCGAGTCGCCATCGCGCGCGCACTTGCGCTCAATCCGGAAGTGCTGTTGTTCGACGAACCGACGAGCGCCCTCGATCCGGAATTGACAGGCGAAATACTGTCGGTTATTAAAACGCTTGCTGCGGAAAAGATGACGATGGTCGTCGTCACGCATGAAATGGCGTTCGCCCGCGACACGAGCAGTCACATCATATTTATGGATGGAGGTATCATCGTCGAACAGGGCACACCGAAAGACGTCATCGACAGTCCGAAAGAAGCGCGCACGAAAACGTTTTTGGCAAGATTCAACGCATAAAGCGATCACGCAAAAAGAATAATATATTAAAGACCGAGATAATTATTATTAATTTTTCCATCGATTTCAATATGTCGGTGAGTTTTTATTATATAAACAGGGCAATAGGCTTATTAATTTTCATCGATAATTCATAAAAATGCAAAACGAGAGTGGAATTCATTTGTTAATAAAAAAGG
>NZ_JADOVM010000009.1:0-31974 GCF_050938355.1 Treponema sp. SP13 | reverse complement strand
GTAACGACAAATCTCGAGATACTTACCTCAAATGATGTAAGTAAATTACGAGAAACTAGTGATATGAAAATCACCTAACACCCGCTTCAACACTGACATTTGTTTTGTCATAAAACTTGCTTAATGTGCCTTTACGGTACTGCAAGTTTTACGCCAACTTTGCCGCTGCTATGTACATCGGCAAAGCCACAAATGCAGGTTAAGTGAATGTTAGAACGACGCCTTTGATGAGAGGAAATATGAAAAGACTCATTGCTTCGATAGTTATCATTGCAAGTATTATTTTATTGTCGAGTTTTATTGGCTATTTAAAAAGTGGATACACACTTTTTAATGGAGTCTATAACAGTGATATTCTTGGTTCATATTCAACTTTTATCGGTTCAATACTTGGACCATTAACTTCAATAGTCGCTTCTGTTCTATTTTTCTATTCATTAAAAGAACAACAAAAATCGATTAATTTGCAGACTAAAGAATTACTAGAGATTCAAGAGTCTAATAATATAAACAATGATAATGAAAACTTTATGCTACTTTTAAGAGAGTTAAAGGAAATAAATAATTCATTAGATATTATTATTCAATATAATCATGAAACTATGTCAGCTAAAGGTTATACAAAGTTAGATGTTATAAAACAATTAAAAATATATCAATTAAATCCAAGTTTGTCGTTAAAATGTGATAGTAATAAAGGGGATGAAAAGCCTAATCAAAAAAAATATTTATTTTGTAAAGAAAATGATACCTTTGTTTATGAAGGAAATTTTTGTAGAGTCGTTAAACGACCAAAAAATGAAATCGATTATTTTCAAGAACTAGAACGTAGAATTTGGATACTGACAAATTCGTTAATTGAGGTTATTAACAATAGTAAAAATAAGGAAATACAAAAAAAAGTTCTTGTAAGTAATTTGAATTTTACATATTTAGATGTTATTTTGGGTATTTTTAATCAAAGAAATACACACCCGGACGATAAAATCATTTTTGAAATAATGATTGAGTTAATTGAGTAAGAGCGTTCTAACACCCGCTTCAACACTGACAAACGGGACTATGCCCGTTTGCAGCTTAGGCGAATGTTATACGTACAGCGTACTGCGCTGGAAGGAATAAAATGAAAAGTAAAGAAGTAATAATTGAACAACAGAAAGATTTTATTCAGGATATAAAAAACAAAACTTCAGAATTTATAAATTCAGTGGATAAATCAGAAATCGAAGCTATTCTTCTTTCCGGAAGTGTTTCCCGTGGTGATTTTTTTCCTGCAAAAAAAGAAAACGGTGAATATAATGGAATGGTCGATTTAATCGCAATGTACAAAAAGGGAAGTAATATAAAAGCAGAAGATATTTTCGGTCCAGACCGGGATCCACCAATTCCATATCATTGTGTAAAAATTGATAATGTCTGGTTTGCCGTTTTATTTACAGATTTTATAGACACAAACAAATTTTCGCAGTATGAAGAACCAAGGAAATTTTCTGTATCGGAATCTCAGATTTTGTATGATCATAATAATTCCTATAAAAATGAACTTGGAAAAATAAATCAGTTTATAAAAGAGGAATTAAAAAATAATCTGAATAATTCATTGGGCTACATTCATTATCTCATTTCTGATTATAAAAAAGACCGCTGGTATCGCCGTGATGCATTAATTCAACTGCATGAAAATCTGAATACTGCAATACGTGCCGGAATCCGTTCTTTGTTTTATTTGAATGGTTTTTATTCTCCTGCAGAAGATCGGGCAATTTATTATTCGCACAGTTTGCAAAAGTTGCCTGAAAATTATTCAGAGTTGATTTTACAGGTTTGTAATCAAAATACAGATTCAGAAGAAGATTATTTCAGACGGGAAAAACTCTTTATGGGAAAAATAGTAGGATTTATAGAAACTGCTAAAGGCTGTTAATTGTCGGAATTGTTGTGGAAAATATTGTATTGAATATTTGGATTGAAATGAAGAAAGACGTAAAAGTCCGACTAACATTTAAAAATTTATATAATTCTGATGAAAAATATATTTTGATTATGGAAATAGCTGAAAATGGAAATATCAGATGTATAAACTTAATTGTAAAAGGTCGGAAAGTATTTGATGCTTCTGGAAAATGCGTAGATTTTGGTGATGCCTATCCTACAGTAACGGAGTATGGTAAAATTATGATTACTAAGCAATTTATAAATGCTTGGTTAGAATAAACGTATAACACAGTTTTCAAAGCCGACAAAACCTTTATCACGGAAACTTGCGGTTGTAAGTTCCGCGCCAAGCCTGCGGCACGTTTTTGTGGTTTAAAACAATTGTTAGATTGACAAGATTTAATACAATAAGGAATACGCAATTGAGCAAAATTATAATAGCTTTACTACAATTAATGCCGGGGAAATCTCCTGTTGAAAATATGCATATCGGTATAGCAGCTTGTCGCAAGGCAAAAAATATGGGGGCAGATATAGCATTATTTCCTGAAATGTGGAGTATCGGTTACGAAATACCTGAAACTGTAAATGAATTAAAGAGTAAAGCAATTAATAAAAATGATACGTTTATACGTTCATTCTCGGATTTAGCGAAAGAATTACAAATGGCTATCGGCATAACATTTCTTGAAAAGTATGAGCCGTTACCAAGAAACAGTATATGTCTGTTTGATAGATTTGGAAAAGAACTATATACCTATGCAAAAGTACATACATGTTCTTTTGGAAATGAAAAAGCTTTAATGCCCGGTAATGATTTTTATGTATCTGCATTAGATACAGAGCATGGTTGTGTAAAAATAGGTTCAATGATTTGTTATGATAGAGAATTTCCGGAGAGTGCACGAATACTCATGCTCAAAGGTGCAGAAATAATACTTGTACCGAATGCATGTCCAATGGAAATTAATAGAATTTCACAATTAAGAGCAAGAGCATTTGAAAATATGGTTGGTTTTGCAACTGTTAATTATCCGAAAGGAAAACCTGATTGTAATGGTCATTCTACAGCATTTGACGGTATTGCCTATAAAATTGATGAACCATATTCGCGAGATACATTAATAATAGAAGCCGGAGAGGAAGAAGGAATATATATAGCAATTTTTGATATAGAGGAATTAAGAACGTATAGAAGTAGAGAGGTTCACGGCAACGCATACCGGCAGCCGGCAAAATATAAGATTTTATTATCGGAAGAGAAACAAGAGCCGTTTATCCGTAATGATTATAGAAAGCCAGCAAACTAACACTCGCTTCAGCGCTGACATTGCGGACAAGCCTTGTTGCAGGTTAAGCGGATGTTACATGGATGGTTGTCCTATGTGACAAACGCTTTTCATAAAAACGCAAGAACTTTATTCGTATCTGCACAAAAGAGTAAAAATTTGATATAGTAACTATCATGGGTGGATTACCAGCATTAAAACTTGAAGATATGAAAACTCTTTTTGACTATCAAAACTATACTTTTGGATTAAAGCCAGAGTTTATTTTTGATAATGGCGCTATTTTTAATGAAGATTGTATTGATTTCTTAAAAAAAATTAAAACAAACAGCATAAATACTGTTTTTGCAGATCCTCCTTATAACATAAAAAAAGCTTCATGGGATAATTTAGGAACTATTGACGAATATGTTGCTTGGTCTATATCTTGGATAAGAGAAGCTTCTAGAGTTTTAAAGGAAAACGGAACACTCTATATTTGTGGATTTACAGAAATTCTTGCTGATTTAAAACGTCCTGCCTTAGAATACTTTTATAAATGTAAATGGCTTATTTGGTGTTATGATAACAAAGCAAATTTAAGTAATGATTGGGGGCATAGCCACGAAAGCATTTTATGTTTAAGAAAATCAAAAGATTTTACATTTAACATTGACTCAATAAGAATTCCATATAATAAGCATACATTAAAATATCCAGAAAGAAACCAAAATGGAAAAAACAGTCAATACGGCGGAAGAGAGTGTAATAAAATTTGGACACCAAATCCTAACGGAGCAAAACCCAAAGATGTAATAAATATTCCTACCACTTGTAATGGAATGGAAGAAAAAACCAAACATCCTACTCAAAAACCAGAAGCCTTGTTAAGGAAGCTTTTATTAGCGTCAACAAATGAAAATGAAATTATCGTTGATCCTTTTTCCGGATCCGGAACAACAGCCGTTGTTTCAATTGAATTGAATAGGAAATTTTTAGTCAGTGATAATTGTTCTGAATACAACAAAATAGCAAATAAACGTCTTCATAATTTGGAACATAAAACAATTAATGAATGGATTTTATTTGATAAAAAGACCGAAGAAAGGAGAAAAAGTATAAAATGACCTTATATAGTTTGCTCGAAAAAGTAGAAAACGATACAACTATGAAAGGTTTAACATGGTTTCTAGATATTGCAGATGAATATTTAAATTTTACAAATTTCGGGGAAGCTTTTACCCCTAATATTCAGGCAGATATTGTTTCTCAAAATGAAAGTAATTATCACTTTATTCAGTATAAAGATGACGGACATCATTGTGTTACAAGACCAATAAATTCAGATATTTTTCTAAAAGCAAAAGAATTTTCAACTGCCCGTAAGATATTTGAATATTCTCTACCCAACATAAAAGAAATCAAATATGATACTGATGCACGAAAAATAATAAATCAAATAATTTACACCTGTCAGCAATGTATTGGGTGTACATTAGATGCTCTAAACAATTCAAATAAAGCAAAAAAGAAAAATGGAAGCTATTTTGAAATTCTTATAAGAAACACAGTAAAAGCTTGTGGGGTAAATATTGATGATAAAGACGAAGTTGTTTTATTACCGGATAGCAAAGAAACGATGAAATTTGAACATGATATTATACTGCTTAATTCTGAAAACGAAGAAAAAGCTATTGGTCAACTTAAAACATCTTCAAAAGACAGAATCGATAAAATTTTCTTAGATAAATATATGTATAATAAAATCAAAGAAGTAGATATTCCTCATTTTGCTATCTTTCTAAATGATGTACAGAGAAAAGAAAATAAAAACAAAGCCCTATATGGAATTAATTCCACTTTCTTACCGGGACATTTCAAGGCATATACAGTTGCTTTAAATCCATTAGATGGAGTTTATTATTTAGATTTACGTCCGGCAATTACAAAAGACGCATTTTTAAATGAACAAATAAGAACCTTTGATAATTTTCTTGTAGAAGATATGTGGAAATTTATAAAATAAACTCACCTAACACCCGCTTCAGTCTGACATTGCTTTTGACAATGCATGTTAAGCGGCAGTTAGGTAGACACCATCGAGCAATAAGATAAAAGAAGGAGAAATAATTGTGGAAAGGAAAAAGAAAGAAAGAAATAAATTCAAGATGATAAATAAAGCCCCCCGCTTCGTAGCCGACAAACGGGACCGAGTCCGTTTACAGGTTAAGCGTTAGTTAGACGGACGCCCGCACAACGGCGCAAGGAAAGTAAACAATGAAAAAAATATTTTGTATATTATTTTTATTCTCAGCTATAGTAAGTTCAATTTTTGCAGATAAAAATCGTTTTTATGAAAATGGAAAAGTAATTGATACTATGAATGGAAAAGTGATAAAGCCGAATACGGGTGGGCTTTTGGCGGTTATCTGTCATCAAAACAGCCTGATTTTGTCCCTCCAAAAAATGCAGCTGAATTACAACAGTATTTATCATCTGTGGAATATTGGGATGAATATGAAAATAATAAAACAAACTATTATGTATTTAATTTTGACCTTCTGAACGGAAGATTCTGGCACGGCGGTGAAGGTTCTGGTATAGGCGAAGGTGGTAATTGGAAGACTCTTTCAAAAAATAAAGTTTACTTTCATACAAGTTATGTTATGGAATATGAGGAAGACAGTTCTTGGGAACTGGTTTTTAAGTTTGAAAAAGATGGTTCATTTAATTATTCTTCCGGAAAAAGTATCAATTATTGTTACCCAGGATTTAGCAAAAAAAACTGGTCGCTATATTCTGTTACAAGTAAAGGAAATTACATAACTTATTATGCTGGAATTAAAGATTGGAGTCCTTATAATGTTAGATCGATCGAAGAAATAATTATGGAAGCTATAAGCTGGGGAATATCAGCAGATGGAACTTCTTACGAGAAAAATTATCATAAATATTGGAATCCAATAATGGAAGAACATCAGAAAAAAGCCGATGCTATGAAATAAGTATATGATAGCTTTTTTTTCGGCTCATCAAACGTTTCCGACAATCTTTCCCTGCCCATGTTTTTTTTACTTGAATCCGCCTTTTTTACCGCTCTCCTAAGAACCGCTTCCTGCCGGCATATCATAAAAATATAAAAAATTGTGCAAAAAACTTCCGCTTTTTGACACTCTGCGACGATTTATACTGTGATGAAAACGGACACCAGTATACGCGCGGCGGATATTGCCGCGTGTACCGATTTACATGCGGATGGAATGCTCTGTGCGATTTTACGGCAGGCGCGTGTACTTTCCGCCGAAGAAATCGTTATCGGAAAAGCGGCCGTCACATTTAAAACGCACGGAGCGTTCTGTGAAAAGATGACTCTGCAGCCGCCTTTCGCGCGGCGCCTCGCCGACCATATAGCGTCCCTTGCGCATTTGGACGGAAGGACAAAATTGTGCGGCAGATTTATCCACCGCGGTGTACATCCCATTTTGCTATATACCGTCGTCGTACAGGGCGGTATCGTGCTTCGCATACCTGTTTGTCCGCGTATTCTGCCGCCGCTTGAAGGGCTCGGCTTGTGCAGCGCACAGATAGAAGCGCTTCGAAAATTGAGCGCACAGCGAAGCGGTCTTATAATTTTCTGTTTGCCGGATGAACGCCGTATTTCGACGGCTGCAGTATCGATCTTTTCCGATATGCGGCGAACGGGAAAAGCGTTCTGCGTAAAACCGCCGTGCATACTGCACTTACACAGCGAAGAGAGCGTGAATACGGCGATCGAAACGGCGCGTACGGATACTCTTGTTTTCGCGCTGCTTGCCGCATCCGATATCGCGTCCGCTTTTATGCAGCTGAAAAAATATCGCGCTTCTTCCGGCGATATCGAGGGGCTTTTACGTTGTATTATCGCACACGAGCTTTTGTACGACGGAAGCGATATTCATTTGCTTTTCGACATTGCATTTCCGGCATGTCCGCTTAAAATAATATTAAACGGCGGATCGCCCGCTCCCGATACGGACGATTCGTTTACGCATTGTACGAATGTCGCCGCCGAAATACTTAAATCGCTGAAAAGGCATTCGCGTCTGCCGCGTACGGTAAAACCGGCCGTATCGGGTGAATCGATTGTAGCGCGCGGAAAGAAATTCGTGTACGAGGCGGCAAGATGAAAAACAAATCGATAATCGGAACGGAAAGCGTAGCTGCGGCCGAAAAAACCGGATCGAAAAACGGATGCAGAGTGAAGAAAACCGACGGACTTTACGTTTTTGCAAAATCGAAATTCGCGTTCGCTGCGATGTGCGTTCTTTGCTTTACGCTTCCGCTTTATGCGCACACTCCATACCGCATAAAGGGCGAAGTGTCCGTCGGTACGGATACGGCGTTTTACGAATATACGGGCATTGTGCTGACGTTTTACAATACAAGCAGACGCACGGTACGAAAATTTTTTGTCGTCGTCTTTTTAAGCGGAAGCGACGAAATGATTTCATTTTCGAACGAAAACCGTATCGTTTTCGAATGCGATGAAAACGTCGCTCCCCGTACTGCAGTACGGACGGAGTTCGGCCTCGACGACTATATTTCGGAAATGCAGGATGAAACGTATCACATCGATTTTTTATACGTGAGCAAAATCGAATATGACGACGGCGGCGTTTGGGAAGATCCCTACGGTGTACATGTCGTAAGGCACTAGGACATCTCGAAAAGCTCGCCTTTAGCGATTTCTTCGAGATTTCGATGAGTTGTAACTCGCCGTATTATCGCGAGTTACAACATCACATTTTCAAAGTTGCCTCTAAAAACTGCAGTTTTTAGAGGTTCCTACCAGTTTATTGTTATTACCGCGCGTCTGCGACAACCGTATCGCCTGCGAGCTTGCCGAATACGACCGTGTCCACGACGGCGTTTCCGCCCAAGCGGTTCGCACCGTGTATGCCTCCGGTGATTTCACCTGCAGCGTACAAACCGGGGATTGCTTTTCCGTTCATACCGATAACGTGTCCGCTCGTATCGATCGTAACACCGCCCATTGTGTGGTGAACGCAGGCTTGTCTCGGAGTCGCAACCCACGGACCCTTCGTCAGCTTCGTCGAATAGAGCGTTCTGCCGAATTCGTCGCGGCCGGATTCAACGCTCGCATTGAACGTGTCGATCGTCGCTTGGAGCGTCGCAACATTCATACCGAGTTTTCCGGCGAGTTCTTCGAGCGTGTCGCCCTTGTAGATATAGCCGTTCGATTCGAGATAGTCAAACGTAAAGCCGTCCGCACTTCTCCATGAAGGATCTTTGATGTCTTTGTATTTGTCGCCGTCGCCGGATTCGAGCATGTAGAACACTTTATCGGGCTGTGCAAAAACCGCAAGACAGATATTGTCACGGCGGCCGCCTTCGTTCGTAAAGCGTTTGCCTTCTTTATTGATAAAGATGATCTGATCGGTGCCGTTGACGTCTCTCGGTGGATACTTCGTCAGCTGTCCGTCTTTTAAGTTGCCGAGATACAAAAGCTGGAGTTGTTCCATATCGGTGAGTGAAGCGCCGGCTGCGACCGCCATTTCGATACCGTCTCCCTGAGAGCACGAAAAGCGGTTCGTCGTCGCGACTTTGCTCAAGTCCTGCCATTTGCCCGACGTATTGTACTTTTGTACCATCGCACCGTTTGCGGCAAAACCGCCGGTTGCGAGGATAACGCCGACCTTTGCCGAAAGGGTAAACTCGTTGCCGTTTCTGTCGACGCACACGACACCGGTAACTCTGTCACCGTCTTTGACGAGCGATTTGCCCGTCGTTTCGACCATGATGGTAACATTATTCATCTTGGCGATGTTTTCGACATAGGTCGAAATAAAGCCCGTTCCCATCTTCATCGTGCTGGTGTGCGTGCGTTCCCAAAGAGAACCCGCTCCCTGGCTGATGACGTCGGAAAAGCTCATACCCAAATCGTCGATCCAGTTAAGCCCGTCGTATGCGTTGTAGCACAACACTTTGACGAGATTCAAATTACCGACCTTATCGCCGCCGTTCCATGTCTGCAGTGCAAACCATTCTTTCGAATCGAAGAGGTCGGTTCTGCCGCTCGCCTTATACGCGTTCCACTGCGAGCGCACCTGCGCTTGAAGCGCGGCGTGTTCACCGCTTTTCGGTGCTTCGGCGAGGGCCGCTTCGATCGTGCGTTTTACCGCATCGCCCATCGTCACTTTTTTCTGCAGCGCTTCATCGGGCGTATTGTAGATGGCACCGCACACGAGTGTGTCGCCGCCCACTTCACCGTTCTTTTCTACGATGATAACCGATTTATTCTGCTGACCCGCTGCGATAGCAGCCGCAAGTCCCGCGCCGCCGCCGCCGACAACGACGACATCAGCGCTCGCATTTTCCGGAGCGGAAGCCGCTTCCGGTTTTGCGTTCCAATCGGCGGGATTCGCTTTCGCCTGTTTCAGACAATCCGACACGGCCGCTTTGATGGCGGCGGACGTAATCGTCGCACCGGTTACGACATCGACGTTTACCGACTGATGCTTTACGATTTCGGCGGGGATCAATTCGGTAGGAGCCATTCCTCCGGCCGTCAAAACCGTACCGTTCGCGTCCATGAGCGGACTGCCGATTCCCGGCGTTTCCGAGTTTTTCGTAACCTGTACGTCTGCGATCTTTTTGTTCGCAATCGTAACGGACACTTCGATTGTATCATTCATACCCTGTACGGACGAAGTGTAGGTTCCGTTTTTAATCGATTTACCGCCGCAAGAAATCAAACCCGCAACGGCAAACGCGATCAGTGCAAATGAAAATACCTTTTTTTGCATTACCAATGCCTCCAAATAATAATAACCGATCGCTACAACACATAGCGATTCTTTTCCATATTATGAACTTATATCCGATTTGTCAAGAAATATTCCACCCATTCCATCCGGGTAAAAGATAGTCTGCGTTCGCATACACTTTGCTACCGTCTGCACTCGGCAACTTAACGCATTGTTTTCTCATCTCTTGACAATAAGTACCGAAAGATTATACCGTAATCACGGATAAATTATACGGGTACATCAGTTTTTAGGAGTATGAATATTTATGGAAGCAAAACTCATCGCAGAAGAAATACGATCGGGCAAAGCGATTCTCGGTATCGAACTCGGTTCGACGAGGATAAAATCGGTGCTCATCGATACGAAAAACGCCCCCGTCGCACAGGGCGCTTTCGATTGGGAAAACTCCTTTATCGACGGCATCTGGACGTATCCGCTCGATAAAGTGTACGAGGGTATTGCGGAAAGCTACGCTCGAATGAAAGAAGATGTCATGCAAAAGTACGGCGTAGAGCTCACAAAACTGCGAGCGCTCGGCATCAGCGCGATGATGCACGGCTACCTCGCCTTCGACAAGTCCGGCAATCTGCTCGTCCCGTTCCGTACTTGGCGCAATACGATCACGACGGAAGCGGCGGCAAAGCTTTCGGCGCTCTTCGATTACCCCGTTCCCGAACGATGGAGCATATCCCATCTGTATCAGGCTGTTTTAAACGACGAAAAGCATGTCGGAGACGTCGCGTTTATGACGACGCTCTCAGGCTACGTGCATTGGAAGCTGACAGGGAAAAAAGTGCTCGGTGTGGGAGATGCGTCGGGCATGTTCCCGATCGACATCGCAACAAAAAATTACAATAAAAAAATGCTCGCACAGTTTTCATCGCTCGTCGCGGAAAAAAAGTACGGCTGGAATATCGAAAGCGTTTTGCCCGAAGTGCTCGTTGCGGGAGATAACGCGGGTTCTCTTACGAAAGAAGGCGCCGCTCTGCTCGACAAAGACGGTATGCTCGAAAGCGGCATTCCGCTCTGCCCGCCCGAAGGAGATGCGGGCACCGGCATGGTCGCAACGAATTCGGTCGCAAAGCGCACGGGCAACGTTTCGGCAGGCACATCCGTATTCGCGATGGTCGTGCTCGAAAAAGAGCTTTCAAAAACGTACAGCCGCAAAATCGATTTGGTGACGACGCCCGACGGTTCGCTTACGGCGATGGCACACGCGAACAACTGTACCGGAGAATACGACAGCTGGATCGGCGTTTTCGGCGAAGCGGCGGCAGCTCTCGGCGCTCGCTTCGACAAAGGAACGCTGTACGATGCGCTGCTCGGCCTCGCGTTGAAAGGGGACAAAGACTGCGGCGGTCTCATGCCGTACAACTATATTTCAGGCGAATCGATGACGGGTCTCGAATCAGGACGACCGCTTTTTGTGCGAACGCAAAGTGCCGGCTTTAGCCTTGCCAATTTTATGCGCGCCCAACTCTTTACCGCACTCGGCGCGCTGCGTACCGGCATGGACATTCTGTTCGACAAAGAGCACGTCGCCCTCGATACCCTCGTCTGCCACGGAGGATTTTTCAAAACGGCGGAAACCGGTCTTCGCGTTATGGCGGCGGCAATGCACACCAAAGTCGCCGCTCTCGGCACGGCGGGCGAAGGCGGCCCATGGGGAATCGCCCTCCTCGCTTCATATATGGTGCATAAAAACGGACGCAGCCTCGCGCAATTTTTAAACGAAGACGTATTTGCATCGAGCGAATCGAAAACCGTCGTACCCGATCCCGCCGATGTCGAAGGATTCAATACATTCTTTGCGCGCTATACGAAGGGATTGCCCGTCGTAAAAGCCGCGACGGAATACATCGATTGGTAAGAACGGCAATCTTTTTGTAGAGGACAATATGGCAGGTGCATATCAAAGTTTAAAAGAAGAAGCATACGAAGCGAATATGGAAATCCCCAAACACGATCTCGCCGTGTACACGTGGGGCAACGTTTCCGCATTCGATGCGGGAAAAGGCGTGTTTGCGATAAAGCCGTCGGGCGTCCCTTATTCCGAATTGACGAGCGACGCTATGGTCGTCGTCGATTTGGACGGAAAAATCGTCGAAGGGAAACTGCGCCCGTCTTCGGATACGCAGACGCACATCGTTTTGTATAAAGAATTCGCTGTAAAAGGCGGATGCAAAGTCGGCGGAATCATCCACACGCATTCGCCGGCTGCAGTCGGTTGGGCACAGGCGATGCGCGCCGTTCCGCTCTTCGGTACGACGCACGCCGATCACATCCAAACGGAAATCCCGTGTACGCCCTATCTTTCAAAAGAAGCCGTCGAACGCGATTACGAAACAGAGACGGGTACGCTGATCGTCGAACATTTTAAACAGCACGGCTACAATCCGGCCGAAACGAATATGGTACTCGTCGGCGGACACGGCCCCTTTGCGTGGGGAGGCGATGCGGCAAAAGCGGTGTACAACGGTGTCGTCCTCGAAGAAGTGTGCAAGATGGCGCTCAATACGATACTCGTCAATCCGGGCGCGATGCAGCTTCCCGACTACATCGTCAACAAGCACTATATGCGAAAGCACGGTCCCGGCGCATACTACGGACAGCAAAACAGATAGCGGCAATTTAAATTGTTCGACAGCCCGCCGAACAATCCGTCTACCGTTTCGATGCTTTCGCCCGCTCAGGCAGGTACGCTTCGTCGCGGATACGCACGAGAGAAGAGCTTTCAAGCGCCGTCGAACTGTAGAGCACGCACGGATGTCCGTCGAATGCCCATGAACGAAGCGTGCCCGTTTCGGAATCGATGAGGAGCCACTCGCCCGCTTCCGCTTTTCGAAGCGCGCATTCGGGCGAAATGATTTCAAGTGTATCGGCCGTATCGATTTTATTAAAAGGCGTAAACTCATACATACGCCAGCCGTCTTTTTTTTCGGCTGCGGCGGGTATTTTTTCAGGATGATTTTTTAAATCGCGTTCGCGCGCAAAGCGCGCTTCGTTACACAGGGCTGCAAGCGATTTTTGAAAATCGCACACCGTTTTTTCTCCGCGCAAAAAGATCGCGCTTTGCTCCGCTTCGCTCACTTCGCTTCCGATTTCCGCCGCAAGCGCATAGGGACTGTCGGACGCACCGCTTGTCGTCACGTCGGCGTCTTCGCGGCTGTAGTAAAATCCCGTCGTCGATTCCCGATGCGGCACATTGTCGAGCTCTGCGATAAAAGGAAAAGCCTCTTCGAAAGAAATTTTGCCGACGAGCACGTCGAGCGCTTTACGGTACGCCCTCGTTACGAGCGCAACGTAATACACGCTTTTCATCCGCCCTTCGATTTTTATCGCGTCGATACCCGCGTCTTTCATATCCGAAAGCTTATCGATCATATTGAGATCTTTACTCGAAAGGACTGCGGTAAAATTATCGCCTTCAAAAATCGGAAAATATTCATCTGCTCTTTTTTCTTCCGAAAGCCGCAATACACCCGATGAGGCGAGGCGCTTCGCAGCATCCGCATCGAAAAACCGATTTTCGTCCGCGCTCACGCTGAAATTCCAGCGGCACGTATGAGAGCAAAAACCGCTCTGAGCGCTCCTACCTGTAAGATAGGCGCTCATGAGGCAGCGACCGGAATAGGCGATGCACATGGCGCCGTGACAAAAGGCTTCGAGCTCCATATCGGGAACGGCGTCTTTAATTTCGCGGATTTCTTTAAGCGAAGCTTCCCGTCCGAGCACGATGCGTTTAAATCCGAGCCGCTTATAAAACAAAGCGGCGGAAGCGTTGATGCAGCTCGCCTGCGTGCTCAAGTGAAGCGCCGCGTCGGGGAACTCTTTTTGCAAAATCGGCACGATGCCCAAATCCTGCACGATAAACGCATCGATCGGATAGCGCTTAAAATAATCGATATTGTTTTGAAAAGAAGCGATATCGTCATTGTGAAAGGCGATGTTGAGCGCGCAGTAGAGTTTTTTTTCGGGAAAGCGTTTTTTCAGCTCACATACTTGCTCGTATTCGTCGTCGTAAAAATTGTCGGCTTTGACGCGGAGCGAAAAATGCTTGAGACCGATGTACGCGGCATCCGCTCCGTATGCGTATGCACAGTATAATTTTTTTACATTACCTGCAGGCGAAAGAAGTTCCATCGCAAATCGCCACGCGCGCTACGCGTCCGCCTGCAAAGAGTTTTCGAGACGCGGCTTATTGTGAAAGGATGTGCCCGCATCCGTATCGCCTTCTCCGGATATGACGTGCCCTATCTTTTCGATAGCGAGGTGCGTTTCCCACAGGTGATCGTCGGCAAACTGAAAAAACGGCATCATCTTCGGCCACACATCGAGTTCGCACTGCCCGCCGTTCGATACGAGCAAATTCGAAAACCGTTCGGTATCGCCGAGTAAAAGCTCCTTTTCGCCGCACTGTATATACACAGGCGGAAAATCGGAAAGCTGTTCCTTTGCCGCATACAGAGGAGAGACGAGCGGATTCGTTAAATTGGAAACAAAGGTATATATCTCCCCGCAGCGCAAAAGCGTTTCTCCGTTTATCAATTCGTCCGAAGCTTTTTTACCCTTTGAAGCGGCAGCCTCTTCGGAAAAATCGAGCCACGGAGAAAGAAAGACGAGACGGGAAACGCCCGTACGGTATTTTTCGCGGAGGCTGAACAGGAGCGCACAAGCGATGGAAGCGCCCGAGCCGTCGGCAGCGATGACGATTTCAGGATGAGCGGCCGCTTTTTCCGCAGAAGCGTCGAGCGAACAGGCCACCTGCAATTCCGTGTACACCGTACGGAACACCGCCTGCACGTCTTCGAGCGCAGCCGGATAAGGATGAGCGGGCGCGAGGCGGAATTCGGGCACGACGACGCGGCTGAAAGATTTTGCCGCAAGGCGCGCGCAAAAACCTCGCCACGAAGCGCGGGAGCCTGCGATAAAGGAGCCGCCGTGAATATAGATGATGATGCGCCTCGAAGAATATATTTCGGGCGAAAGGACATCGCAGGAAACTCCTCCGTAATTGTAATCGGCGCAGTCGACGTGATTGGGCAAAACGGGACAGGCAAAACCTTCTTCCATCCTGCTTCGGAACGAGTCGACGTTTAATTTCGGAGCGTAGACGAGAAGCTTGAGCCGTTTGAACGCCGCCCGCCTGTCCTGTTGTACTGCCATTGGAGCAGTATAGCATTTTGCACGGAATTAGGCTATCATTTTTACGGCTATTTTACTTGTTTTTACGATAATGTAATTTACACGCAGCCGCTCCGTCGGCAATCGTATCTGCGATATCGAGCTCAAAGCCCATAGCTTTTGCGATTCCTCTATCACCGTCCATTGCAATATCACATAAGGTCGCGCGAGTTTGTTCATCCAACCCCAATTTATCCCACGCTTCACACAGCGGACAATATTTAAAGGAAAGATGCACATCGTCGTAACCGGAACTGACAGGATCCATATTGAATGTCGCCTGACCGGTTTTACTCGGTGTCTTATCCGCAAACTGTCTCATATCTTGCGGATCTGCGCATGCATTCTTTATCTTTTCTCCCTTGATAGTGCCGTAGCGGGTTATAGCTTTCCTCAGTATTTCTTCCGTATTTTTAATTCCCGCTCTCAGCATTTCGTCATATATCAAAGCAAGCCATGTCGCCCTTACTTCGATTTGATTTCGATTCACCTGAATATCCTTGGCAACTTGATTCGCGACATTATTATACGACATAGTTCCAGCCTCACATCCGTTAATTAATCAACACCCCCGACGCAAGCGTCGAGGTATGTTGTTCTCATAAGGTGGTTGCAGTCGGCTTTAATACCCTTTGTTACGACGCAAGCGTCGGGGTATTAAACCCTCCGCACGAATAAAATTTTCAAACCGCTTTCTTATCGAAAAAAATCCGATAAGAAAGCTGAAAGCATAATCAATTCAAACTCGCCCAGATTTTTGTCCATGCGTCTTTGATCTTTGCAGTATTTTCACCGACAAAAGCCTTGTTGTAATCAAGCAAATGAATCGTATCGAGCGGGGCAAGGATAGGATTAATCGGAACTTTCGGGTGAACGGGACGACCGCCGTATTTTTCGGCATATATTTGCTGTCCTTTTTTGCTGACAATCCATTCCACAAAATCTTTGGCGATCTCCATATTCTTTGCATTTGCGACAACGGCTGTTGCAAACATTCCGACAATCGATCCCTCTTTGGGGTATACGATGCGGATATTATTTGCTCCATCGAGAAGCTGCTGCGTAATTGCGCTTTCATACGAAAGACCGACAACATATTCTCCGTTCATAACCTGTTTGTAAACTGTAGATGAAGAGTTTGTCGTAACGCCTTTCAAATTTGTAATAAACGCTTTCAGATAATCGGTAAAACGGGTACTTCCGAGTCCGCCGTAAATTTCTTCCATATTCACAAGATGTCCCCACGCACTGGAAGAGGACGTCGGATTGGCATTGATGATTTTTCCCTTAAGTCTCGGATCGAGCAAAGAATCGTATCCGGTAATCTCAAAGCCCAATTTTTTCTCCAGATCTTTATTGACGACAAAAACGCTGATCTGCATAGCATAGGGATTCAAATATCCCGTCGGATCGATAGCATACGAAGGGTATTCTTTTGTACTCGGGCATTGATACGGTTCGATAAACGATTGAAATCCTCTAACGCCTTCATATGTCAATGCGCCGAGAACCGCATCCGCTTGAGGATTGTCTTTTTCCGCTTTTAATTTCGCAATCAATTCACCGGCGGAACCGGTAACGATTTCAATATCCAAATCGGGATGCTTTTCCTTAAAGGGAGGAATAACCGCTTCCAGCTGAGCATCGTTACAAGTCGTGTAAAGAACAAATTTGTTATTTACCTTTCCCGCATCTTCGCCTCCTCGTGCAAAGACAAAACCCGTTGTAATCGCTGAAACAACCGCAATAAGCAAAGCTTTTTTCATAAAAAACCTCCTTTTCTAAAATCATCACAGATGATTTCCCTATATATGTCGTCACAAGACGAACGATATCAAATCAAACGGATATTTCACCGTCTTTCGATACAAACATATAGACTGCTATCGAAATCATTGTCAGCAGCATTAACATGGTTGCATACGCAGTAGCTATCCCTTCCGTACCACGAACAATATTCGTATACACGGCAAGGGTGAGTGTCATGGTCTTATTACTGTACAGAATTATCGCAGAGGACAATTCGGTTATGATCGCTACCCAGCTCATAATTGCACCTGAAATGACCCCGCCCGACATCATAGGAACCGTGATTCCCCAAAATGTTTTCATCTTGCTCGCACCGAGATTTATCGAAGCTTCTTCAATGCTCATAGGTATCTGCTGTAAGATGGCGACAGAAGAACGAATCGTATACGGCATTCTTCTAATGACGACGGAAACGATCATTATCGTCACCGTTCCCGTCAATATAATAGGCTTCGTATTAAACGCCATTATCATCGCTATGCCCACAACGGAACCGGGGATAATATACGGAATCATTGAAAGCGTATCGATCATATTGTTTACCGTTCGCTTTCTTCGTACGACAAGATATGCTATCAGAATTGCGAACAACAAAATTAAAAACAATGCCAAGCCGCCGACTTTCAGAGTATTGCCCATATATCGAAACGCGCCCTTACTTACGGCTCCCTTGTAATTATTCAAAGAATATCCGGGCAGCATCACTTGATTTTTCATATTTCGAAACGAAGCCGCGATCACATAGATTTGCGGTAAAAAAGCAAGAGCAACGACTGCATAGGAAAATATATGCGCAAAAACATTTACGCTGCAAACCGTTTTTTTTGCAACGATCGAATGCATGGAATTGATTGTAAATCCGAATTTTCGCGCTATAGTCTTTTGAAAAAGAAAGACCGCTGCCGTTATGAGAATTGCAATTACGCTTATCGCAGCGGCAAAATTGTTATTTCCTCCCATTTCATTTAAATATTGATTGTATATTTCAACGGTAAAGGTTCTGTAACCCTCCCCGATTAAAAGCGGTACTCCGAAATCGGAAAACGATCGCATAAAAACTAAAAGAGAGGCGGCAAGGATAGTCGGCATGGTGAGCATGAGCGTCAGGTAAAAAAAACATCGAATCCCCGATATGCCGAGATTTTCAGATGCTTCCAATAAGGAATTATCGATATTTTTAAATGCACCTATCATGTATATGAATACGAGGGGAAACAACTTTAAAGACTGAACCAGAACAATACCGTGAAAGCCGTAGATGCTTCCCAACGTCATCCCGAACGTCGAAAAAAGTTTGGTTATCATGCCGTTCCTTCCCAACAGAAGGATCCAAGAATACGCACCGATAAAAGGAGCACTCATCGAGCAAAGGATACAAAGAATGTATAAAATTTTTTTGCCTTGAAGCGGGAAAAAACAATAAAAATATGCCAACGGTATCCCAATCAGTAAGGAAAAAAACGTAACGAAGATACCGACTTTAAAACTGTTGACAAGTGTCGCAAAATAATATTTTTGACTGAAAAATTGAAGAAAATTTGCAAACGTAAAATTTCCTTCGCTTGAAAAAAAAGCCTGTCGAACAATTTTTAACAAAGGGTAACAAAGAAATAATCCGAACAACAGTAAAAGCCCGATACTCACAAAAGTCCAGATATCAATATTTTTTATCCGTTCCGCGAACGTTTTATATCTGTTCATATACCGGTTTCCTCTTTATCTTTTTTTACACACATGAAAATATTTTTTTCGGTTTCTTTGTCGAAAATATTGATCTTCGATGCCTTGACGGTAAGCACAACGGAAGAGCCGACGGGAAGGATTTCATCGGTCGTCGATTCTTGAATTATTTCAACGCTTTGTCCGCAATCCAGATTTACGAAATAATGCGTATTCAAGCCGAGAAATACACTGTCTTGTATAATACCTTTGAGTCCCCGGCTGCCGGTTTTATTTATCATAAAGTCTTCCGGTCTGACACAAACGACGACGTCCCGCTCTCCAAGCGCTTCTTTTTCCGCGTTTTCCATGCCGACTTTATAAGTATCGTCAAATAAAATATCACCGCCGCTTTGCAGCTTCGCATCTAAAAGATTCGATTTTCCGATAAACGAGGCGACAATTAAATCTACCGGTCGTTGATAAATATCTTTCGGAACTCCGATTTGATGAATTACCCCGTCTTTCATGACCGCTATGCGATCCGAAATAGCCATCGCTTCTTCCTGATCATGCGTCACATAAACCGTTGTAATCCCGATAGTATGTTGTATGTTCTTGATGACAGCTCGCATTTCAACTCTCAGTTTTGCATCAAGATTCGACAGCGGTTCGTCCATAAGCAACACATCGGGCTTTATGACAAGAGCACGTGCAAGAGCAACCCGCTGCTGCTGACCTCCCGAAAGCCGCTCGGGCATACGATCCGCATATTCCGCGATCTGCATAAGGTTGAGAAATTTCACAGCTTCTTCGCGTATCGTTTTCTGATCCAGATGTCTCGCTTTAAGACCGTACTCAACATTCTTTCTGACAGTCATATTCGGGAAAATAGCGTAGTTTTGGAAAACCATTCCCGTATTCCGCTTTGCAGGATTCAAATCGTTTACTCGAGTATCATTAAAAAGAAAATCACCCCCTTCGATCGTATTAAAACCCGCGATCATTCTCAGCAGCGTTGTTTTTCCGCATCCGGAAGGTCCCAACAGAGTAAAAAATTCACCTTTGTTGATTTTCAGATTCAAATTCTTAATAATTGTCTTATCGCCGTATTTTTTTACAGCATCTTTGATCGTTATATTTACGCTCATATATGAATCCTCCGCATTAGAGTTTATATTCAAACATATTTTATCATTGCAAATTTTCGCGCTTCTTCAAGATGCGTTCGAACCGCTTGAGCCGCTCTTTCAAAATCGCCGCGCAGTACGTATTTCGCTATAGTAATATCTTCACTAAAGCTTTTGTTTAAACGTATTTCATTCGGATGATACGTTCGATTTCTGATATTTTGACTTTCAAGATTGAGCAATATTTCACGCAAACGCCGATTCGGACACGAATTATACAAAATCGAATGGAATTCCATATGCAAATGAAGTTTTTGTCCTAAAGATGAAACGCGCTCGCATCTTTTGATAAATTTCTCCAGTTTTGATTTATCAAGCATATCGCCGTATCGCCGTACCAATTCCGGTTCCAAAAGAAGCCGTATATCCAACACTTCAAGCATATCTTTGAGTGTTATCCCGCAGACAATCGCCCCTTTTTTCGGAATAAGAGTAACAAGATTTTCACTTTGCAGCTTAGCCAAAGCATTGTGGACGGGTGTTCTGCTCACGCCGATATCTTTAATGAGTAAGGTTTCATTTAACACGGTTCCGGGTTCGTATTTACAATCGAGAATATTTTTTTTGATTATTTCATAGGCAGTATCTTTTAAATATTTCATACACGATATATTCCATTTTTGTGTTATGCATATTCAATAACAGATGCATACATCTGAATTCGATTATACCTCATCCTGCCGACTTGTCAAGAAAAAAATCAAAAAGTTTATTAAAAATGCGTAGGCTAGCAGTATAAAGCATTTTCCGCTATACTTATTCACTATGCCAATTAAGATTCAATCGGATTTGCCGGCGCGCAGTATCCTCGAGCGCGAAAACGTATTCGTCATGACCGATACGCGGGCTAAAGCGCAGGATATCCGTCCGTTGAAAATCGCGATCGTCAATCTTATGCCGGTAAAAGAAATAACGGAAACGCAGCTTTTGCGCGTTTTGGCAAACACGCCGCTGCAAGTCGAAATATCGCTCGTGCGCATGGAAAATCACGTGTCGCGCCATACGAGCCGCTATTATCTCGAAAAGTTTTACATCACGACGAGCGCGCTTTTAAATCACAAATTCGACGGCATGATCATAACCGGTGCACCCGTCGAACAACTGCCCTTCGAACAAGTCGATTACTGGGACGAACTGTGCGCCATCATGGACTACGCGAAGACGAACGTGTTTTCGACGCTGTACGTGTGCTGGGGCGCGTTCGCGGGATTGTATCACCTGTACGGCATCGATAAACATCCGCTCGACAAAAAAATGTTCGGCGTATTTATGAACACGCGCCTTACGAACGCCGATCCGCTGCTGAGAGGCTTCGACGACAGTTTTCCGATTCCGCAGTCGCGCCACACAACGATCCGAGCCGAAGACATCGCTTCTTGCAAAGCACTCGTCGCCCTCGCTTCTTCACGAGAAGCGGGAACGACGCTCATCAAATCGAAAGACAACCGCGAAATCTTTATGACCGGTCACCTCGAATACGATACCGACACGCTTGCCGAAGAATATGTCCGCGACAAAAAAAAGAATCTTCCGATCGCAATCCCCGAGCACTATTTTCCGGGCGACGATCCGCAAAAAACGCCCTCTTCGACGTGGAGAAGCACGGCGCACTTATTCTATTCGAATTGGCTCAACTATTACGTCTATCAGGAAACGCCGTTCAATTTCGTCACAAGTTGTAAACGATGCGTACTGTAAAACACGAAAAAAACAGTTTTCACGATGCGATGCTCCGTATCGTCGCCGTTTCGTCTCTCCTGCCTCTTTTTTCGGCAGCGGTCGCATTTTTTATTTTCGCCTATATTTATTTCAACGCAGGTGTCCTTGCGGAAAACAAAGGAGACAACGAAGCGGTCGTGCGCGAATTGCGCTCGATTTTTCAAACGTATGCGCAGGAATTGAATTCGTCGGCTTTCGACTTTGAAGCGAAACTGCCGCAAGATAAAAACGACAATACCTTTTTGACGCTCGAAATTCAATTTATGAACCGGCAGGGACATTCGGCCGATTTTTACCTCTTCGACGACGCTTCGCGCCTGATCCTTTCTTCGACTTCCATGCCGCTCTCCTTTATGCCGCCCGATGTCGGACGGAACTGGGGTTTATACAAGCGGATGACGGATCGGCCGGGCACCGTTCAATGTGCATTTTTCCGCGGTAATTTCCTCATCGGAAAAAAGCTCGCCGAAAGCTATGCCGTATTTGTCATCCCCGCATTCTATTTTATAAACCACACGCTCGAGCACGTTTCAAATATCGTCGTCGCAAACCGTTACGGAGAAATCGCGCTTGCATCGACGGCAATGTTTACCGGTAATTTTAACCGCTTGAATCCTCAGACCGCAAAAGCATCGTCTTTTTTTTCTTTTAAGAACAACCGCTATTTTAAAACGGAGCGCCGCATACGTCTTGCAGATGAAGCGCTTATCGTTTACGCCTTTTCCGCCGTAAAACGGAGTTTCGCGATGCTCGTCTTAGGCGGTTCGATATTGCTGTGCATCATCGCGCTTTCAGGCGTCATCACCTATGCGGCCGTCGCGCGCTCGGTTACAAAGCGGACGGAATCGATCGACAAAATAACGGCGTGTTTCGATGAAGTGCAAAAAGGCAATTTAACAAAGCGGATGATACTCGAAGAAAACGACGAATTCGGCGTCATCGCGGATTCGTACAATACGATGATTCAAAGCATCGACGAGCTGCTGCGGAAGAATAAGGAGATAAACGAAGAGACGACGAGGGCGCAAATCAAACAGCTTGAAAGCCAATTCAATCCGCATTTTCTGTCGAACACGCTGCAGGTTATCAAATACATGGTAGCCCTCGAACCGGACGCCGTCCCTGCGATCATCGATCATCTTTCAAAACTGCTCCGCTACAGCATAAACGCTTCGGAAGCTCGGTGTACGCTTGCCGAAGATTTGGAATACACGAAAAACTACATCGCGATCCAGCGCTTCCGTTTTACCGATACGCTCGACTGCAAAATCGATGTTTCAGAAGCGGCGCAAAGCTGCATCGTACCGAAACTCCTCGTGCAGCCGCTCATCGAAAACGCAATCCAATACGGTTTTGCCGCCGAAAAGCGAAAATTATTAATTATTATACGCGCTCATATCGAAAACGGAAACCTCGTCATCAACGTTACGGATGACGGTAACGGCATGGACGAAAAAAAAGTTTCCGAACTGCACAAGATGCTTTCCGAGCGTACGCGGACGACGAATCACTTCGGCCTGTACAATATCGCAAAACGCATACGCTTGCTCTACGGAGAAAAATCGGATATGATTATTAAAAGCGGTTTGCATCGCGGAACTTCAATAACGATATCTTTTCCCGCAGTATTTTGATTATGTATAAAGTGCTTATCGCAGAAGATGAAGAATTGATCCGCCGAGGACTGGTCTACACGATAGATTGGCTTTCACTCGGCTGCACCGTCGCAGGAGAAGCGGCGGACGGCCTTGAGGGCTTGCAAAAGATCAAAGAGACGCGTCCCGACATCGTCATCGCCGATATCCGTATGCCGGGCATGAGCGGCCTCGAAATGATTGAAAAGGCCAAAGCCTGCGGTGAGCGTTTTTATGCGATCATCCTGTCGAGCTACAGCGAATTCGATTATGCGAGACAAGCGATCCTCCTCGACGTCGGCGAATACTTGGTTAAACCGATCGTCGACGACGAACTCGAAGAAGCGATCGAAAGAGCAAAAGAGAAAATCGGCGAATCGGCAAAAACCGCTATCGACGAAACGGCGGAAACGGATACCGATCAAAGCGGCCGCGTGCTTCGATTTTTCAACGGCAGCGTACAAAGCGGCAACTTTTACGTTGCGGAAACGATCAAGCATATCAAAGACGACTACCGGACAAAGATTACTATAGAAGATATAGCGGCCTCTCTCGGCGTTTCCGTAAGCTATTTGAGCAGAAAAATCAAACAGGAAACGAATATGACCTTTGTCGATCTGCTCAACGGCTTGCGTATCGCAAAGGCAGCCGAATTGCTGAATACGGGAAAATACCGCATGTACGAAATCGCCGAAATGACGGGTTTTACGAATTACAAATATTTTTGCACGGTTTTTAAACGCTACACGGGTTACGCACCGTCAAAGCTCGTCCGATAAAAGTCTCGGCGCAGAGGATTTGCACGGCAAACGAAGACGCAGGCACAAACGTGCGAAGTTCATTTTTCCGAACCTTTTTACCGAATTTTAGGATTGTGTTATTAATAAAGGGGAATTAAAATTAATAAATAAGAGGTATTAACTATGAAACGAAGCATTATTTTAACGGCGGCTTTTGCGGCCGCCGTGCTCGCAGGCTGCTCGAAAAAATCGGGAAGCGGCGCGGAAAGTGCAGCTTCGAGCTGGAAGCCGGAAAAAGACGTAACGGTTATCGTCGCATACAAAGCCGGAAGCGGTACGGATACGGGCGCACGTATTCTGTGCTCGGTCGCCGAAAAATACGTCGGCAAAACGCTCATCGTCACGAACAAAGAAGGCGCCGACGGAAAAATCGGATATACGACGCTCGCAACTTCAAAGCCAGACGGCTACACGATCGGCTTTATCAATCTGCCGACCTTCAGTTCGCTTTCCATCCAGCCGAACAGCCCCTTTACGAAAGATTCGATCGTTCCGATCTGCAATCACCTGTTCGAACCTTCGGTCGTCGTCGTACGTAAAAATGCGCCGTGGAACACGATCGAAGAATTGATCGAATACTGCAAAGCGCACAAAAACGAAGTAAAATGCTCGACGAACGGCGTCAAAGCGTCGAACCACATCGGCGCGCAGCTTTTGGCAAAAGCGGCCGGCTTTGAAATCAGCTGCATCCCCTACGGCGGAACCGCCGACCAGCTCCTCGCGCTTCGCCAGGGCGAAGTCGATATGTCCGTTCCGAAATCGGCCGACGTTGCGCCGCTCATCGGAGATAACGGAGAGCTCAAAGTGCTCGCGACTTACACGGAAAACCGTCTCGCAGAAATGCCGGACGTTCCGACGCTGAAAGAAAAAGGCTACAATCTCGTCTACGGTTCGGCACGCGCCCTCGTCGCGCCGAAAGATACTCCGCAGGCTGCAATCGATTTCTACGTCGATGCGTTCGAAAAGACGATAAACGATCCCGACAATATCGAAAAGAGCAAAAACGCGGGTCTCGCCCTCGACTTTATGTCGCCCGATGCGCTCGGCCAGTTTATGGACGCGCAGGAGGACTTCGTCAAAAATACGCTTCCCACATTGTTTAACTGACGAAGCGACCATCAAGCGCCGATTGATCCGCATGGCACCGATCGGCGTTTTCAGAAAGCTGCGGTCGGCTGTTTTATGCCGACGCGGCTTTACCCTCTCCTTCTTCGGAGGTTATATGAAAAAAAGCGACATCATTTTAGTTGCGGCGGTCTATGCGATTACCGCTTTTTTCTTTGTTATGGTGCTGCAGTACCCGAGCGATGTGCGCATCTATCCGATCTTTATCATGACAGTGCTCGCCGTATTGACGACGATGCATTTGGTCGGCTGCCTCGTAAAATTCGCCCGGGAGAAAAAAATCGAAAACGATATGCCCCTTCTCTTCGAGCATTTTAAAGCCAAGCAATTTTTTACCGTTTTTGCAATGTTGTCCGCATACGTCGTTTTAATAAGCATACTCGGTTTTTACATTTCAAGTCTTTTGTTTATCGCGGGAACGCTTATATTTTTTAAGATCAAACCGCTGTACATCATCATAACGACCGCCGTGTTTCTCGTTTTAATCTACGGCGGATTTTCAACATTCCTGCATGTTCCGCTTCCGCGCGGTCTGCTGCTCTAAAAAGGCGGGAGGTACTTTATGGATTTTTCATTAATCGGCGCAGGATTCGTCAACGCCGTTATGCCGCTCAATCTGCTTGCCATGCTGTTAAGCACGACGATCGGCATCATGATCGGAGCCCTTCCCGGTCTTTCGGCTGCTATGGGTGTCGCGCTCATCATTCCGATCACCTTCGGTATGCCGCCTTCGACCGGTCTCATCGTACTCGCAGGCATTTACTGCGGTGCGATTTTCGGCGGATCGATTTCAGCGATATTGATTCACACGCCCGGTACTCCCGCTTCCGCAGCGACTGCGATCGACGGTTATCAGCTGACGCTCCAAGGCAAAGCGGGCAAAGCGCTCGGAACTGCGGTTATCTCGTCTTTTTTCGGCGGGCTTTTAAGCTGCATTTCCCTTTACTTTTTTTCGCCGCCGCTTGCAAAGCTCGCGATGGCGTTCGGAAGCCCGGAATATTTTTGGCTTTCGATTTTCGGTTTGACGATTATCGCCGGCGTCAGCTCCGACTCTATGATAAAGGGGCTCATCTCCGGCGCGTTCGGTCTTTTGCTGTCGACGATCGGCATGGATACGATGAACGGCGTATTCCGCTTTACGTTCGGACAGGCGGCCTTGTATGAAGGGCTTCCGTTTACCGCGACGCTCATCGGACTCTTTTCGATGTCGCAAGTCCTCGTGCTCGCCGATCACAAAATCCGTAAAGCCGGAGAATTGGTCGAGTTCGACGACCGCGTCCTCCTCAACCGTAAGGAGATGAAGCTGATCGCCCCGACGATTTTGCGCTCGTGGATTATCGGCAACGTCATCGGTATCCTCCCGGGTGCGGGCGCGTCGATTGCGTCGTTCCTCGGCTATAACGAAGCGCGGCGTGCATCGAAGCATAAAGAAGCGTTCGGGCACGGAAGCATCGAAGGAGTTGCCGGCTCCGAAGCGGCGAACAACGCGGTTACCGGAGGTTCTCTCATTCCGACGCTCACGCTCGGCATTCCCGGCGAAAGCGTTACGGCGGTTCTCATGGGCGGTCTTTTGATCCACAATATGCAGCCCGGCCCCGACCTCTTCAACAAATACGCTGCCGTCACCTATACTTTTTTTGCGGGCTTTGCGTTCGTGCAGTTTTTTATGCTCGCGCTCGGATTGTGGGGCAGCAGGTGGTTTGCAAAGATTTCGCGCGTATCAGACGCGATTTTGATCCCGATCATATTCGCGCTGAGCGTCGTCGGCTCTTATGCGATCCGCAACAGCATGGCCGACGTCGTCATCATGTTCGTATTCGGCGTCATCGGCTATTTCGTAAAGCTCTTCGGATTGAACTCCGCAGCGATCGTCCTCGCGCTCATCCTCGGCCCGATCGGAGAACGGGGGCTCCGCCGCTCACTCTTGCTTTCGAAGGGAAATCCTGCTATCCTGTTTTCAACACCGGTATGCTGGGTATTGATAGCTTTATGCGTATTCAGTATATTCTCTCCGATGCTCATGCAAAAGTTGGAAAATAAATACAAGGAGCGCGATCCGAACGCGGATATGCCGAAAGACTGACAATGACGAATGCCGTTTTTGATTTACCGGAAATACTGACATCGCTGAATACCGTTTCGGTGTTTGCACGCCTCGCACTCGCCGTAGCGTTCGGCGGTATACTCGGATTGGAGCGGGGCAGAAAGCATCGGCCTGCGGGTTTTCGCACGTACATGATCGTCTGCCTCTCTTCGGCTCTCGTTATGATCACCGATTTATACCTCGTCGAATTTTACGGTACGGGAGATCCCGCGAGGCTCGGTGCGCAAGTTATCAGCGGCATCGGTTTTCTCGGCGCCGGCAGCATTATGATAAGCAATATGCGCATCAAAGGCATTACGACCGCCGCCGGCCTTTGGGGATCGGCGGGATTGGGACTGGCGCTCGGCGCGGGGTTCTACATCGGTGCATTTATCACCGGAGTCTTTTTGCTTATCATCATGACGATTATGAGCCGGATCGACGCACGGATGAACGCGATGTCTCGCTCCATGATCATCTTCGCCGAATTCAAATCGACGGAAGCGCTTTCGTCGTTCGTAAAAGAAGCGCGTAAAATGAACTGTACGCTGTCCGACATCGAAATGAAAAAATCGCAGCTCGACGGTGATTACATCGGCGTCAACATCGCGATTTCGCTTCCGAAACGGCGAAATCACGCCGAAGTCATCCAGCAGTTCGGTGCGCTCAAAGGAGTAAAATACATCGAAGAACTGTAAAGCGCGGTAAACAATCGACTCAGGACAACCGCACGGAAATCAAGTTTTACCCAAAAGCGGTAACAATGCCTGAGGATTCATAAGAGCGCCGAACATAATGCCGTTCAAAGGCGAACGTCGTGGCCGCCGCAAATAAAAAAATTCATATCGAATTGATACGAGAAGCGCTGGAAGATTATAAAAAGCTTGACGGCAGCGTGCGGAAAGACGTAGCAAAAAAAATTGATAAGCTGGCGGACAATCCTTTTGCAGGTGATTCGCTCGGCAACAAAGACAATATCGATTTAACCGGCTACTACAAACTCTATGCCTGCGATAAAAAGATACGTATCGTATACAGACTTATCACGCCCGAAAGAGTGGAAATCATAGAAATTTGGGGAATCGAGAAAAGAGATACAATGGCAATTTATAAAACGATCGGAAAAAGAATAAAAAATCGTCTCACGAAACCGAAATCTTGAGAGCTCTCCGATAATTTGCAGGCAGCGCATACTTTTTAGAAACAGCGGCAATAAAAAACATCATAAAAGAAAGAGCAACCTCTAAAAGCTTCAGTTTTTAGAGGTTCCCATAACTATACGAGATGCTCATACAACGGTATACGAGACGCTCCTACAACAGCATACGAGGTGTTCGTACAGAAGTATACGAGCCGTTCGTACAGCGGTATACGAAGCGTTCGTACAGAGATGTGTATCGATCCGCTGTTTTTCAGCCGTACGCGGAAGTGCTCCACGGCCGTATGTGAATTACCCATTATCCGAATTACAGTTTTTCAATTTCTTCATCGGAAAGGCCTGTCATCTGCTGAATAAAAGACGGTTCGCAATTTGCCTGCTTCATAAGCCTTGCCGTTTCAAGAGCTTTTTGGTGCGAGCCGTCGGCAAAACCTTGTTCAATACCGCGCTCGATTCCTTGCTCAATGCCCTGTTGTATGCCAATCCTTAAGCTTTCTTCTCGCTGTACTGCAATGTCCGTATCATAGTCATATTCGGCTACTAACATATTGATTTTATAAAGCCTTTATTTCTTCTTTGGAAAGCCCTGTAACCTTTGAAATTAAGTCAATGCCAAGATTTTCATACCTCATTAACTTCGCCGTTTCAAGGGCTTTTTGATGCGAGCCGTCAGCAAAGGCTATTCGTCTTTCTTCAGATCTTTGTACTGCAATGTCCGTATCATAATCGTATTCGGCTACTAACATATTAATTACCTCCCGTGATTTTCTCTGTAGGTATTCTTTTAATATTCCTTTTTCTATACATATCTTTACCGCATTGGTAAAGCCGTTTTCGCTGTCGAGTTGCGTTTGCTTTCTGACTTCTTCTACAAAGAGGCTGTATTCCTCTAACGGTTTGCATGCCGCTAGGATTTTACTTGCCTTATCCGTATTGATATTTAAAACCTGCACCGTCAACTCCAATGGTGCCGATTCGGGTTTTGTTATAAACGCATCAGATAACTTTAGAATTGTACTTTCAGGGTAGTCTTCTGTGCCGTTATAAAAAACGTAGAATTCCGGTGTAGGGATTTTTGAGAGCTTTCTTAGATACCGGTCGGTGGGTGCTTGCAGTTTTTCGTAGAGTCTCGCAATATATTCTAAAAAGCGCAAAGGCATATTTTCATTTATAGTTGATTGATGTTCTGCAAGCACTATGATTTTATTGTCTACAAGGCAGGAAACATCGTTTATTATGTTCATGTACATGACATTATCGAGCCTTATATTTTCTACAGGACAAGACATCTGCAGGTTTGTACCGTGCAAGGCGTTATAGAGCGATAAAAAATTCTCCTTTGCTTTTTCGTCCTCACTGAATAAATCGACGAAAACCGAGTCTTTATATTTTCTGTTTGAAATGCTCATAGCTGTTCCCCCCACATTTTTCATTCCGATAGTATTATACCACACGTACCGTCGTTTTGTAAGGGATGATATTTTTTAATAGGGACGGTTTACACCATTCGTGTGAGCTCTAGGGACGACAAGCCAGCCGCAAACCAATATTGTTGACGCGGGATTCGGGATTGTTGAAGCCCCGAAACGCACGAGGGACGCCTTCTGCATTGCTGTTCCAGCTGCCGCTGCGCTCGACGCGGAAATGACCGGAGTCAGCACCGGTCGGATCCTGCCCGCCCGGAGGCATGTTTTCATCGTACCAATCCCAGCACCATTCATATACATTCCCGCTCATGTCGTAGAGCCCATAACCGTTCGGCAATTTCTTCTTCACTTCATGCGTCTTCCCGCCGCTATTCGCCTCATACCACGCATAGTCTTTAAGTTCGTTCGCTACATTCGTTCCTGCCCATTTATCGCTTGTTCCGCCTTTGGCAGCCCATTCCCATTCCGCCTCCGTAGGAAGTCTAAAACCGTTTTTACTCCAATCGCATACGGCCTTATTCCAATCATTATTAGACGATGTAGGTATGCCGCCAAAGTTCAGTACATCGAAGTCTACCCCGCTTACCGTGTAACACGGATCAAGATTGCACAACTTACTCAGCTTATTGCAAAATGCTATACACTGATACCAGTTTACCTTCTCTACCGGCCGCTTCCCCTGTTCTTCGCCGTTTGCAGGCGGGTTGGAACTTCCCTGAAAATTGCTCGGATTATTGCCCATCACCGCTTGCCACAGCTCCTGCGTTACCTCCGTCTCTCCGATCAGATATGCACTCAAGCTTACCGTGTGCGGGGCATTAGTGTGTCCTATGCTTCCATTCGTTACGGCAGCGATGCCTTTCATCGTAAAGCTTATCCCACTTACCATGTAGGTTTTGTCTGCTGACGACGGTGTACCCGTTCCGCCACCTGAGCCGCTTCCATTCGAGCAGCCGGTAAAAAGCAGTGCCAGCGCTAAAAGTGCGGCTGTGATGAGTGCCGTCGTTCCTTTCTTCTTGTTGTGAAATCTAAATTTTGTCATAAAAATCCTCCTGCCAAAGTTTCTTTTAATTGGTAATTGTTAATGTGTAAATTAAATTGTCCAATTACCAATTATCAATTATCCATTACTCATTAAATCAATTACCGATTTGCGTGGGTATATAAAAAAACGCACAAAAGACGATGAGTCCTTCGTGCGTGGAGTGCGGAGTGTATAATGTGCGCCCTTATATGAGGGCGGTCGGTATGCGGAGGATGAGCGGAATCAGCCCTTAGCAGAGAAGCAGAGAAGCAGAGAAGCAGAGAAGCAGAGAAGCAGAGAAGCAGAGAAGCAAAGAAGCAAAGAAGCAAAGAAGCAAAGAAGCAAAGAAGCAAAGAATTTTGCTCGACCTGCGCAGTCGTGTCAAGTACTCTGTGCAGCGTACCGTTTGCAGATGCTTACTCGCGATGACGGCGCGGAATGCGGAGGAAGGATGTGGTATACGCTCTCTCATAGCGTTAAGTATAGGGCATAAAGCGGAGCTTGGCAAGGGGACATTTTATCTTTATTACCGTCTCCAAAGACCCACGGAAATCAATTTTCAGAGGTACTATTTAAAAAGTTGAAAAAGTGCTAGAGTGCGGGTATGAGGTGGGAAACATTAGAAGACGCACTCGAAGTGCTTGAGACGGAGCGGGAATACGACGGATATTTTTGCAGCGTACAAGATGCGGTTATCATCGTGATTCTGGGAAGCCTATGCGATTTACAAAGCGTAAAGAAAATCCACGCATGGGCAACGACCGAACATGTCAGGAAGTTTCTGGAAGAAACGTTTGGAATCAAACGGATACCGTGCTACTGGTGGCTGTTAAGCCTGCTTGCAATCATACGGCCGGAATCATTGAATGAGTGTATGAAACAATGGGTTGCTTCTGTTGTACCGGAACTTGCAGCAAAGCTTGAGGCAGAAGAAAATGAACAAAGTAAGCAAAAGAAAAAGACGTTGACGATTGCCATAGACGGAAAAGAAATCCGCTCGACGGGAAAGATGAAAAAATACGACAATCCCTTACATATCATCAGTGCACAGATAGGGGAATTGGGGCTGACACTTGCCCAAAGAACGGTCGAATCAAAAAGTAACGAGATTCCAGCCGTACCGGAATTGATAAAAGAGCTTGCAATTCC
>NZ_JADOVM010000008.1:0-75781 GCF_050938355.1 Treponema sp. SP13 | reverse complement strand
AGACACAATCGAAGCTGCCTTTGAACGGCATTATGTTCGGCGCTCTTATGAATCCTCAGGCATTGTTACCGCTTTTGGGTAAAACTTGATTTCTGTTCCAAAGACCGCTCGTGCATTGACAGGTACGCTCGTTTTATGATATAGTCTCAAAACTATCGTTATTTAGTAGGTTCAAGGGGCTGTCCAAAAAGAAAGGACAGTCCTGATTATTTTTAAAGACAAAAGATTTGTTCTATGCTAAAATTTAAGTATGAGCAGAGGAGTAAGCGATAAAATCACATTCAAGGCGTACAATCAGCATGAACAGTGGCTTTTGCCACCGAGCCTGGATGAACTTGTACCGGAAAATCATTTTGTAAGAATTGTTAGTAAAACGGTAGACGAGCTTGGGATAGAAGAAGTATTTGCAAAATATACGAAAGGAGGCGGAGCAAGCCGTTATAATCCTGTGATGCTTGTGAAGGTATTGATTTACTGCTACATGACAAGAACCTATTCTTCACGGCAGATTGCAAAGCAGTGCCGTGAAAATGTACAGGTAATGTGGCTGACAGGATTTCAGAAACCGGACTTCCGGACAATTAATAAATTCCGAAGTGAAAAATTAAAAGACGCAATTGAAGAAATCTTTATCGCAACGGTAAAGCTCCTGAATAAAAAAGGCTATGTCAGTCTTGAGAAATATTTTGTAGACGGAACAAAAATCGAAAGTGCTGCAAATAAATACACCTTTGTCTGGAAAAAGGCTGTTGAGAAAAACGAGAAAAAGCTCGATGAGAAGCTCAAGGTATTTCTGAATGATGTAGAAGAAATCACTCGTAAAGAAGATCAAGTTTACGGGGATAAGGATTTTGCAGAAACAGGAAATGATGATCCTGTAACAAGCGAAGATATAAAGGAAGCAGCCGAAAAAATCAAACAGAGACTTGCCGAAATAAATGACCTTGATGCTGACGAATCAAAAGACGTAAAAAAAAACTGAAAAAGGCAAAACGACAGATAGAAACTGATTATCTTCCACGCAAAACGAAGTACGAAAAGGCAAAGGCGACCTTCAAGGGCAGAAACAGTTACTCAAAAACAGATGAAGAGGCAACTTTCATGCGAATGAAAGAAGATCATATGCTCAACGGACAGCTCAAGCCCGGCTACAACATCCAGGTCGGGACGGAGAACAATTTTGTCATAGGTTATGATGTTTTTCCAAATCCTACAGATACAAGAACCTTTATCCCTCATCTTGAAAATGTTCAGAATCGATTAAAATGTAAATTTAAAACAGTTATTGCAGATGCCGGCTATGGGAGCGAGGAGAATTATGATTATCTTGAAGAAAAAGAAATTACAGGAATTGTAAAATACCCAAGTTATGAAAAAGAAACAAAGAGGAGTTTCAAAAAGAAAATCTTTAATGCTGAAAACTGGAAGTATGACGCAGCACAGAAAGAATATACCTGTCCGTGTGGAAATCGCGTACCATTAAAAAAACTGTTCAAAAGCGCAATGCTTCAGGATATTTGCAGCGTTATGATGTTTATCAATGTGAAAACTGTGAAGGCTGTCCGTTCAGAGAAGCCTGTACCAAATCTGAATATGGCAGGATGATTCAACGAAATGAACATTGGATTTCTCAGAAAACAAAAGTAAAAGAACTTCTTTCGACTGATGAATACAAACGACTTATGAAAAAACGTTCAACTGAATGTGAAACTGTGTTTGGACAGGTTAAAGCCAATATGAAATTTAGAAGATTTCATCTTCGTGGAAAGGAAAAAGTGGGAACCGAATGGGGATTATTGATGCTTGGATATGATTTTAAGCAGCTTGCCCGAATGATGAACGCGTAAAACAAAAAAACGACGCTCAAAAAAAATCGAAAATCGAACCCTTCACCAAAAAAAGCTGTCCTTACTGCTGTTGGCAATAACTTCTTGGACAGCCCCTTTGGAAATTACACACGAAGGTGCAATTTTCATACAATTATCAATTAAGCTCCACCTCCTTCAACTTCCCATTTTCGATTGTATATTTATACATCTTCCATTTCTTTTCGTTTTTTGCTTTTTGGAAGGCGTTACTCAGTTCCTCAGGTGAAGTAAAGTTCCTATGGTTGCCATCGTGGTTTCCTTGGAATTCTCCTTCGAAGTAAAGAATGCACTTTGCGTTGTCGTCTGCAGTGCGCTTCGGTAAATCGTTAAAGATTTGTGTAAATACTTCGGCGTTAAGCTGATTAAAGGTGCAGCTCAGCTCTTTCAAATTGCTTAAGCCTTGTATGCCAAGAGAGGTAAGCCCGTTGGCATTGCAGTACAGCGTTTGCAAAGCGCTCAAGCCCTGTACGTTAAGATCGGTAAGTTTATTTTCGTCGCAGCTCAGCTCTTTCAACTTGCTTAAGCCTTGAACGTTAAGGCTGGTAAGTTCATTGGTGCCGCAGTTCAGTTTTTGCAAATTGCTCAAGCCATGTACGTTAAGGGATGTAAGCTTATTTCCCCAGCAGCGCAGCTCTTCCAAAGCGCTTAAGCCCTGTACGTTAAGGGCGGTAAGATTATTCTTACTGCAGTTCAGCCATTGCAAAGCGCTTAAGCCCTGTACGTTAAGGGCGGTAAGCTGATTAGCCTCGCAGTTCAGCTTTTTCAAATTGCTCAAGCCCTGTACGTTAAGGGCTTTAAGCTGATTTTCGTCGCAGTTCAGCCATTGCAAAGCGCTCAAGCCCTGTACCTTAAGATCGGTAAGCTGATTTTTACTGCATTTCAGCTCTTTCAAAGCGCTTAAGCCTTGTACGTTAAGGGCTTTAAGCTGATTTTCGTCGCAGTTCAGTCCTTGCAAAGCGGTGCAGTCTTGTACATTAATAGCGGTAAGCTGATTTCGGCCGCAGTTCAGCCCGATGATCTTGCCTTTAAGGACTACCGTTGTAACTCCTGGTTTCACGTGCAGTTCGGTTTCTGTGCCGTATCCAAGACTTGTTTCGTCGCAGCCTTCTACCGTTATGGCGGATCCGCCCGAGGTTATTGCCATAACTTTGATGGTAGAATGACCGGGGCTCAGGGTAAGCACGGCAGAGCCGACTTCAAAGCTCACCTTTACGTTGAGCGTTTCTGTTACGTGGTGGGTATAGGTGTTTGACGTGCCGCCTGTAACGGCGCCGTCTACCTTCCACTCTTTTACATTGCAGCCCGTCTCAGGCGTTGCGGTAAAGGTTACGGTTTTGCCTTCTTCAACCTTGTCTCCCGAATGGATTTCGTTGCCGTCAACCGTTGCTTTGAGCGTTCCGTTTGCCGGTGTGCCGTCTACGCTGAAGGTGATTGTATAAAGCGGTGTCCACTCTGCGGTGTATTCGGCATCGGCTGCAGGAAAGAGAAGCGGGGACGGCAATGCGGGATTCCACCCTTTAAAAACGGCATCCGTTTTAACGGGAACGGGAGCGGTAAAAGCCACTCCGTATTTGCCCGTTTTTACGATAGGCCCCGCATCGCTTCCGACGCTGCCGCCTGCAAGGTTAAAGGTTACGTTTACCGTGTTGCGTTCGTAAAAGAGTTGTACAACCGTAGAGCCGTCGGCGTTTATCGTGCCGCTTATTTGGGTATGCGCGGAATTGTAGGTAAAGCCTGCGTAGGTTTTCTGCGTATACGCGGCGCTTTCTCCGACCTTACCGCTTAAACTTTCCGTTTCCGTCGGTTCTGCAGGATAGCCGCCTTCCGCTTTTTCCTGATAGTGTTTTACCGTATACGAGGCTTCGCCTTCCGGAAGTTTTTGAAAGCTCACCTTTACTTCGACCGCTTTTGTAATGATGTGGGTATAGGTGTTTGACGTGTTGCCTGTAACAACGCCGTCTGTCTTCCACTCTTTTATTTTGCAATTTGTGGCGGGTATTGCGGTAAAGACAACGGTTTTGCCTTTTTCAACCTTGGCTCCCGAATGGATTTCACTGCCGCCGACCTTTGCTTTGAGCGTGCCGTTTGCCGGTGTGCCGTCCACGCTGAAGGTGACGGCAAAGGGGCCCGGAGGTGCGGGCGGCGTTCCGCTTCCGCCTGTGTCCGAGCCGCCTGCAGCGTTCGAGCAGCCGGTAAACAGCAGCGCCGCCGTCAAAAGTGCGGCTGTGATGAGCGCTGCCGCTCCTCCAAAGGCACATACATTTGCCTTTACATTGCTTTGTTTCATAGCAATACTCCTTTTGTGTGAGATGAAAATAAAAAAAGCGCGCCGACGGATGATTCCTTTCGGTACGCTTGTTGTGCGGGAGTTTTGAGAAAATTGTGTTGTTGTGTTTCGGGTATAGTTTACGCTACGCGAACGAACGAACGAACGAACGAACGAACGAACGAACGAACGAACGAACGAACGAACGAACGATTATACGGTGCCCGCGCGCTTTGTCAAGTACCCGTGCGCTCTTTTGTGCGTTTCGCGAAAAAAACAGAGTTGTGCCGGCACCGGCGGTTTTGTTCATAAATCCTCGTCGTAAAAATTTGCGGGACAGTCTTAAGATGACTGATGGACACTTCTAAAAACTTGGTCAGATTTTTAGCGGTATTTATCATACCCTTTTCCTTTGCAAATTTCAACTGCGGGCATAAACGACCTTACGCCCCGTGTCAAACGAGGGCGATCCGTGCTATACTGGTATCATGCGTACCATTTATCGCGCGCTTTGTTTTTCCGCCGCGCTTTTCGTTTTTACAAGCTGCTTTCAAAAGGCGAAAGGATGCGATGATGAAAACACGCTCGTCGTCGCAAGCCCCCATCCGCTCGTGCTCATCGTTCCCGTCATAGAAAATTTCGAAAACGAAACGGGGATTCGAGTCGAACTCGTACAGGGCGGCACAAAAGAAATACTCAAAGCCCTTCAAATGCACCCCGACGCATCTCCGTACGATGTGCTGTGGGGCGGCTCCTACGCGTCGGTGCTCCCCGCTTCTTCTCTCTTCGATTCCTACATCAGCGTAAACGAAGCGTATATCCGAAGCGAATACAAAAACGTCGAAGGGATGATGAACCGCTTTTCCGACGTGCCGAGTGTTCTGATGATAAACAAAAAACGGTTGGGAGACGTCGCCGTTTCGGGTTACGGAGACCTCCTCAATCCGAAATTAAAGGGCGCGATCGCCTTCGGAAACCCGGAAACGTCGTCGTCGGCATGGGAACATTTAATAAATATGCTCTATGCCGAAGGCAAAGGAAATCTCGGCGTCGGCTGGGACTATGTGGCAAAGTTGTGTGCAAATCTCGACGGTACCCTCTTAAACTCTTCGAGCGCGGTGTACAACGGAGTAGCGGACGGGCGCTTTGCCGTCGGCTTGACCTTTGAAGAAGGCGGCGCCAATTTTGCCGAAAAAGACGACAACATCGCTCTCGTGTACATGCAAGAAGGCGTCGTCTTTACTCCCGACGGCGTCTATATGCCGAAAAAAATCCGGCACAAAGACAATGCCGTCCGATTTATCGATTATGTGACGGGAAAAAACGTACAAAGCTATATCGCAAAAAAAATGAACCGCCGCTCCGTGCGAAGCGACGTCGAAACGAAAAGCCTGCTTCCGGCCAAAAGCGGCATCAAAAGCATCCCCGTCGATTACGCATATACGACGTCGCACCAAAGCGAATGGGTCGAACGCTTTCTCGATATCTTCGAAAGCGCGAGGCAAAGCGATGAATAATACTATGCACTTTAAAGAAGAGATACGCCGCTCGTTTATAGCGCACTCGCTCGTCCCGTCCGTTGCCTTTGCAAGCGTCGTCATTTTCATATCCGCTTTGCTGTGGAACATCAATCTCTACCGTACCCTCGCGCGTGAAAACAAAAATGCCCTAGCCGTTTTGAGTGAAGCCGTAGCCTCATACGACGCTTTTATCAACGAACAAAGTTTTTTCCCCGAAGCGCTTTTTGACGACGCATCGTCCGTTTCCGGAGCATATACCATGCTTAAGGAGTTTATCCATACGCAAAAAATTCCCGCCGATTTTACGCTGCTTTCCCCGTCGTACGCCGTTGTGCTTGAGGGAAGCGCGGACAACGAGTTTATAGTTCCCGAATGGCAAAATCAATTCATCTGGGGTGCCCTCGGCAGAATGCGGGAAAATCCGAATCGAACGGTGATAGAACTCTCGTCCGAGTATAACGCAGGCGGCAAAAGCGAAATCGTCATCGGACGCGCACTCGACGCAAAATACAGGATCGGCGGTTACATTGTCTTTACGATAGACGAAAAAGACATACGCGCATCGCTCAATCCGCTTCTTTCCTTTGCGATCACCGACAGAAAGGGTACGCTTTTTACGGCTTCTTTTCCGTATGCGGCGAACGCATTCGGAAAGCTTTCGGACAACTATCGAAGCGATAAGCGATATTATTTTACGGAAAACGAAGCGGTATTCCGCACGTCGACGGCAGACGGCGCCTTCGACGTCTATACGTTTCAAAGTACACAGCAGATGCGAAGCGCTTTTTTAATAATCGCTTTGACGACGCTTTCGCTTCTCGCCTTGGTCATCGCAGGGCTTTTCGTAAGCGCGGGCAAAATCGCCGAAAAAGAATCGCGTTCTCTTATGCAGATCGCAGAAGGGTGCGCTGAAGTCGAACGCGGCAATCTCGCAGAGCGCCTTTCGGTCACGGGCAATATCGAATTCCAAAAGATCGCAAATGCGTACAACGATATGCTCGACACCGTACAGCGCCTCATCGATGAAAACAAAAAGGAAGCGCACGAACGCTACGTCGCCGAAATCAAACAGCTAGAAATGCAGTTCAATCCGCACTTTTTATACAACACGCTTGAAAATATTAAATTTTTAATAAAACTCGATCCCGATAAAGCGCAAAAAACGATCCTCCGTCTTTCGGAACTCTTGCGCTATAGTGTCGACAACGAAGCGCCGACTGCTCGGATCGGTGAAGACATCCGCCGCATCGAACATTATCTGTACATCTTAAAACTCCGTTTCGGCAAAAAATTCGTGTACGAAATCGATGTGCCGGACGAAGTACAAAACTGCGTCGTGCCGAAGCTCATCGTGCAGCCCTTAATCGACAATTCCGTCAAACACGGCTTCGCAGACAGAGAGCGCATGAAAGTCTCGATCGGAGCGCATACGGTCGGGAAAAAACTGTATATTGTCGTGCGCGACGACGGAGCGGGCATGAGCGAAGATGCGCTTAAAGCGATGCGAAAACTCATTCGTTCACAGAGCAACAAAACGAATCACATCGGCTTATACAATGTCGAGAGGCGCATCGAGCTTTTGTACGGAAGAGAATACGGCATGACGATCGACAGCGCAGCGGGCAGCGGAACGACCGTGCACATAAGCCTGCCCGTCATTCGGAGCAAACTATGATACGAATTCTAATCGCCGAAGACGAAGAGATTATCCGTTCGGGACTTTTGTATACGATCGACTGGCTTTCCATGAACGCCGTCGTCGTCGCTTCTGCGGCAACGGGTACGGAAGGGCTCGAAAAGATAAAAAGCCTGCGCCCCGATATCGTAATCACCGACATAAAGATGCCGGGCATGAGCGGACTCGATATGATAGCGGGGGCGCAAAAAGAAAAAATCGATTTTATCCCGATCGTGCTTACAAGCTATTCCGATTTCAACTATGCGAAAAATGCCATCGCCCTCCGCGTCTTCGATTATCTTTTAAAACCCGTAGACGAAGAAAAGATCAAAGAAGTCGTATCCCGTGCAAAAGCGGAGCTTATAAAAAACCGCAGCGCGCAAAAAGCCGAACGCGAGGGAAACGCCGGCAGCGCCCCGTCGCCGTTTCTTCCGCCCTTGGTTTCCGACAATCCGTATATCGCAGCCTGCCTCAGCGCGATCGAACAAAACTACGCGGGGCATCCGAACATCGAAACGCTTGCCGAAACGCTCAAAGTGAGTGCAAGTTATTTGAGCAGATTATTTAAAAAACACACGTCGATGACTTTCCTCGATTTTTTGAACACGTATCGGATTCAAAAAGCCGTAAGCCTCCTTTCCGATCAAAAATACCGCGTCTACGAAGTCGCATCGATGACGGGTTTTTCGTCGTACAAGCGATTTTACGAAGTGTTCAAATCCTATGCGGGTTTTCCTCCGACGGAACTCGCAAAGCCGGACGGAAAACGGAAAAACCGAACACCCGACTGAGTGCAGCCGATTTTTTACATTCACGTCATTATTTAGAAAATATAGTTTTCGATACGCTTGTCCCGATCGGCTGCAAGCCTGCTTCGCCGTCTGTCCGCGTCGCACTCCGTTCGGTTCATTTTTCGGGATATTTTTATATAAAATCGGCATTGCGAATATGGAATTCCCCCCTTACAATTTTCTTAAAGATATTCAATATCCGGAGGATTTCCATTATGAAAAAGATTTGTGCAGTCATCGGCTCGCTTTTGCTCGCCGGCAGCATGCTCTTTGCCGCCGGCAACAAAAACGCCGGTTCTCTCGTCGTCTACGGCTCTTGCGAAGAAGAATACGTCAGCGCCGTATGTGCAAAATTCGAAAAGCTCACCGGTATCAAAACGAGTTACCAGCGCCTTTCGACGGGCGAAGTGCTCACGAAGATCGCCGAAGAAAACGGTAAGCCGTCGGCGGACGTATGGTTCGGCGGCACGACGGATCCGTACAACGAAGCTACGGCAAAAGGGCTTTTGCTCCCGTACAACGCAAAAAATGCAAAACACATTATCGCACCGCAGTTCAAAGATGCGAACAACAACTGGTTCGGAATTTACCGCGGCATCCTCGGCTTTTTTTGGAACACGGAAGAGATGAAGCGTCTCGGTATCCAGCCGCCGAAAGACTGGGACGATTTGACAAAAGCGCAGTACAAAGGCTTGATTTCGTTCGCAAACCCGAATACGGCGGGAACGGGAAAACTCATCGTCAACACGATGGTGCAGATGAAGGGACACGACAAAGCGATGGAGTTCTTCAAAGCGCTTGATAAAAATATCGTACAGTATACGAAGTCCGGTTCCGGCCCGTCGAAGCTCGTTCCGACCGGCGAAATCGTCATCGGTATCGGCTTCCTGCACGACGTCGTCTATCAGATCGTCGACAACGGCTACGACAATTTGGGCATGACAGCTCCTTCGTCCGGCACGAGCTACGAAATCGGAGCGACGGCGATTTTCAAAGGCGCGAAAAACGTCGAAAACGCACAGAAATTCATCGAATTCGCGCTGTCCCCCGACTGCGTAAACCTCGCTCAGGAAAACGGTTCGTATCAGTTCCTCGTCATCGACAATGCGAAGCCCGTCAAAGCCGCCGTCAAAGCCGGCCTCGATAAAATCAAAACGATCAACTACGATTTCGAAGACGCGAAATACCACACGTCGCAGTACGTACAGGATTTCTTTAAAGTCATCGCAAGCGACGACCGCGTTAAGACCAAATAATCAACATACCCCGACGCAAGCGTCGGGGTATGTTGTTCTCATAAGGTGGTTGCAGTCGGCTTTAATACCCTTTGTTACGACGCAAGCGTCGGGGTATTAAACCCTCCGCACGAATAATTATTAATTTCAATTACCGCTGCGGTGCGATCCGTGCCGCAGCACATCATCTTTTTTCGTGGATTTTTATTATGACAAAACCATACAGCGCCGGAACGCAAAGCAAAACGCTCGAAAGAAAAAAATTGTTTGCCGATCCGATTCTCATCACCGCAATATTCGCAATATTTTTATTTTTGGTTTTATTTATCGTCTATCCCCTGTCGATTTTGCTTGTCGACAGCGTGTACGAAGAAAATCAAATCACGCTTTCCGTATTCGCCCGCATTTTCGGGATGTCGGGCTTCCGAAAAGCGATTTCAAATACACTGCAGCTCGGTTTTATCTCAGGCATCCTCGCCACTCTTATCGGATTTCTGTTCGCATACGTCGATATGTACGTCAGCGTCGGAAACAAATTCGTCAAAGGCCTGTTTAAAATCGTTTCCGTGCTGCCGGTCGTCTCACCGCCTTTCGTCCTCTCTCTTTCGGCGATCATGCTTTTCGGCCGCACCGGTATAATCACGCGAAGCCTGTTCAATTTGAGTACGACAAAATTATACGGCCTTCCGGGCATCTGCCTCGTACAGACGCTTACCTTTTTTCCCGTCTGTTACCTCATGCTCAAAGGCTTGCTTAAAAACATAGATCCTTCACTCGAAGAAGCCGCCCGCAACATCGGCGCTTCCCGGTGGAAAGTGTTTACGTCGGTAACGCTTCCGCTTTTGCTTCCCGGCCTCGGAAACGCCTTTCTCGTAACCTTTATCGAATCGGTTGCGGACTTTGCAAACCCGATGATCATCGGAGGAAACTTCGACACGCTCGCAACGTCGATTTATCTGCAGCTCACCGGCGCATACGATAAAAGCGGAGCCACGGCAATGGCCGTCGTGCTTCTCTTCATTTCGATGAGTTTATTCATCGTCGAAAAATATCGGCTTGAGCGGAAATCGGTCGCCACCCTTACGGGCAAAGCCTCTCGGGAGCGCATGCGCATAAAAGACAAAAGCGTGCGCGTTCCGCTCGTCACGATCAGCATCGTCATTTCGCTGTTCGTCATCGTGCTCTACGTTCTCGTCGTATTCGGCTCTCTCTTTAAAATCTGGGGACGGAACTACAGCCTGTCGCTGAAATGGTATCAGTACGTGTTTAAAAATAACGGATACAAAGTATTCCTCGATTCGATTTGGCTTTCGCTCATCGCATCTCCCATCACCGCACTCATATCGATGATAATCGCCTACCTCGTCGTAAAGCGGAAGTTTGCAGGAAAGGGATTTATGGAATTCATCGCGATGCTCGCGATGGCGGTTCCGGGAACGGTTCTCGGCGTCGGCTTTATACGAGGATTCAACAGCGGCATCTTTCACTCCGGTTTTATGCAGGGGCTCTACGGCACCGGAGCGATCCTCGTCATCGTGTTTATCGTGCGTTCGCTTCCGATCGGCACGCGAAGCGGCATCGCAGCACTCAGACAGATCGACAAATCGATCGAAGAGTCCGCCTACGATTTGGGCGCAGACAGCTTCACCGTATTTACGACGGTGACGCTTCCGCTTATTAAAGATTCGTTTTTCAGCGGACTCGTTACGACTTTCGTGCGCTCCATCACGGCGATTTCCGCGATCATTCTGCTGGTCACTCCGCAGTTCGTGCTCATCACCGTGCGCATCAACGAACATGCGGAAAAAGGCAACTACGGCATAGCCTGTGCATACGCGACCATACTGATCGTCATCACGTATACGGCGATTACGCTGATGAATCTGTTTACCGGAAAATTCGGCACAAGCCGCAAACAAAAATAACAAGGGGAATATTATGTCAAAAGAACAAAAGGGCGTACGCCTCGATCACATAACGAAGATTTACAAAGATTATAAAACGGAAAAAGATTTCGCCGCCGTTGACGACATTTCGCTCGACATCAAACCCGGCAGCTTTGTCACCCTCCTCGGTCCTTCAGGCTGCGGAAAGACGACGACGCTCCGCATGGTCGCGGGATTTGAAAGCCCCGACAAGGGCGAAATCTACATCGGCGCTCAAGCGATCAACGAACTCACGCCGAATAAGCGCGATACGGCAATGGTGTTCCAAAGCTACGCGCTCCTACCGCACTACAACGTCTTCGACAACATCGCCTACGGCCTAAAGATCAGAAAAGTTGCAAAAAACGAAATAGCCGAGCGCGTTATGGCCATGCTCAAACTCGTCGAACTCGAAGGGCTCGAAGGCCGCATGACGAATCAGCTGTCGGGCGGACAGCAGCAGCGAGTCGCCCTCGCGCGCGCACTTGTCGTGCAGCCGAGCGTTTTGCTTTTCGACGAACCGCTTTCGAATCTCGACGCAAAGCTCCGCGTCGCAATGCGCACCGAAATCAGACGCATCCAGCAGACGGTCGGCATTACGGCGATTTACGTTACGCATGATCAAGCGGAAGCTATGAGCATCTCCGACCAAATCATCATTATGAACAAAGGAAAAATCGCGCAGATGGGAACGCCGCGCGAAATCTACTATCAGCCGAAAGACGAATTCGTCGCGGACTTTATCGGCGAAGTAAACTTCCTAACCGGAAGCGTAACGTCGATCGATTCCAAAGCCATACATGTCGACGTCGGAGGCGTCGATATCACCGCCGAATCGTTTGAAAAAGTTTCTAAGGGTGATCCGTGCAAAATCGTACTGCGCCCCGAATCGATTACGCTCGCAGACCAAGGAGTGCTCCCGTGTACGGTAACGCTTTCGACGTTTATGGGTTCGTATCAGTATTATCAGGCTGATGTAAACGGCATGATGATCAAGATCACCGAATACAACCCGAAAAACCGTAAGCTCTACCAAGCAGGCGACAAAGCCTACCTCAACTTCGAAAGCGGCAACCTGCACATTCTCTAGCGCAAGTCCCGTACAAAACCCCGACTCGGCCGCATGCACCTCGCATTTGCCGGCCGAGCGTTCGGGAGCGATAGAACAGCAAGCGGAAACGGCGCGCTTTATTGACGCCCGTCTTGCGTCAAGGAATTTGCAAGCACCGTTTCGACTTGTTTCGGTTTAACAAATTTGACGCGGAGTTTACCGTTCGCATATTCGACCGAAGCGCTGTTCGACTTTTCCCCTCCACCCGAAAGGATTTCGACGGAAAGCGGATCTTCGATCTCTCTGCGGATAAGGCGGCGCATCGGGCGGGCACCCAATTCGGGTTCGTATCCGTGCTCGATGAGGTATTCCCGCGCTTTCGGCTTTACGGAGATGACGATATTTTGCTCACGCATTCTGTCGGCAAGCTCTTTGATCTGTATGTCGAGTATCTGTCCGACTTCTTCTTTCGTAAGCGCGCCGAAAACGACGACGTCGTCGATGCGGTTTAAAAGCTCGGGACTCAGCATCTTTTTCAATTCCCCGAGCGCGCTCGCTTTTATATCGTCGTACGACAAAAGCCCTTCGCCCGACGGCAAAAACCCGACGCGGCTTCCGCTCGTAATCTGCCGCGCGCCCGCGTTGCTCGTCATGATGACGACGGTATTTCGAAAGTTTACGGTGTGGCCGAGATTGTCGCTGAGTTCGCCTTCTTCGAGCAGCTGCAAAAGCAAATTGAATACGTCGGGATGCGCTTTTTCGATTTCGTCGAGGAGGACGACCGAATACGGATGACGGCGCACCGCTTCGGTGAGCACGCCTCCCTCTTCGTAGCCGACATAGCCCGGAGGCGCTCCGACGAGCCGGCTCGCGTTGTGCTTTTCCATATAGTCGGACATATCGATACGCACAAGCATATCTTCGCTGCCGAATAAAAATTTCGCGAGCGCTTTTGCAAGCTGTGTTTTTCCCACTCCCGTCGGGCCGAGAAATATAAACGAGCCGAGCGGATGCTTCGGAGAGGAAACGCCCGCCCTACTCCGCCTCACCGCGCCTGCGATGAGGTGTACCGCTTCCGCCTGCCCGATAACGCTTTTATGCATCTCTTCTTCCATGTGCACGAGGCGTTTCGTTTCCGACGAATCGAGCTGTTCGACGGGTATGCCGGTCATCGCGCCGATAATGCGGCAAATATCCTGTTCGCTCACGTGTTTCCTGTTTTGCAAATTGCTGTTCCGCCAATATTCGCTGTACAGGTCGAGCCGCCTGCGAAGTTCGAGCACTTTGTCTCGCACGATGGCCGCACGTTCGTAATCCTGTTCTTCAACGAGGCGCCGTTTTTCCGCCGCAAGCTTTTCGATGCTCCGCTCCACTTCCGCAAGCTCCGCAGGTTTCGCTTCTTCCTGTATTTTTTTTGCCGCGCCCGCTTCGTCGAGTATGTCGATCGCTTTGTCGGGAAGAAAGCGCTCGGGGATATAGCGCCGGGAAAATTTGACGATCGCCGGAATCACGTCGTCGTCGAACACGATGCCGTGAAAATCTTCGTAGCGTTTTTTTATGCCTTCGAGAATGCGCACAGTATCGTCGTCCGTCGGCTCTTCAACTTTAACCATTTGAAAACGGCGTTCGAGAGCGGAATCCTTTTCGATATAGCGGCTGTATTCCTTTGTCGTCGTCGCACCGATGATTTGTATCTCTCCGCGGCTCAATGCGGGCTTGAGCATATTCGATGCATCCATCGTCCCTTCAGGGCCGCCCGCACCGATGATCGTGTGCAATTCGTCGATAAATAAAATGACATTTTTATCGTCTCGAACTTCTTTCATCATTTTTTTCATGCGGTCTTCGAACTCTCCGCGGTATTTCGTACCCGCAATGAGAGCCGCCAAATCGAGGGAGAGGATGCGTTTTTTAAGCAAATTATGCGGTACGTTTCCCTTTGCGATGCGCTGGGCGAGGCCTTCGACAATCGCCGTCTTGCCGACACCCGGCTCTCCGATAAGTACGGGATTGTTTTTCGTGCGGCGAGAAAGCACTTGCACGATGCGCTGTATCTCTTTGCTCCGTCCGACGACGGGATCGTCTTTTTCTTCCCGCGCAATCTTTGTGATGTCGCGGCTGAACTCGGAGAGGAATGTCCGCTCGCTTCTGCTTTGCCGGACTTGGCCTTGCGCCGCCGGACGGCCGATATCCGACGAAGGAAGAGATGCGCTCGCAGGTGTACCGAAAAAATTCTCAAGCGCGGTTTTTGCAAACGAGCGCGACGCTTTTTCGTTTACCGACGAAGGGGAATGCGCTTGGATTTCGGGGACGATGCGCCGCGCATCTTCGATCGTTATGTCGGCATTTTCGAAAAATCGCGCCGTCGCGCTGCCCTCTTCTCTGATAGCCGAAAGCACTATGTGTTCCGTCCCCACATAATCGTTTCCGAGCGCACGGGACTCCATGCCTGCGATATCGAGCATCGCTTTTAAGCGGCGGCTCGGCGGCAGATCCGAAAGGGCGACGGATGCCGGATTCGATTTAAATTGCCGTTCGAGCGCGCGCTGAAACGAAAGCGTATTGATGCGGAGCGAGCGGAGCAGCGTATAGCCCAGTCCTTCCGCACTTTTCAAAAGCGCAAGCAGTACGTGTTCCGGCAAAAGTTGATCGGCGCCGCTCTTCCGCCCTTCATCCTGAGCAAGGGCGGCGACAAGACGCTGTGCGCGCGGTGAAAATCCGATTCCGTTCATCATATCCCCCAAAGATTACAATTACAAATTGAATTGCACGGCTTCAAAAGCTTCCTGCACGATGAGCGCGCGCAGCCGTTCGATTTTCAAGCGTGTATCGTTTTGAATATCCGCTTCAAACGAAAAGCCGCCGTTTTTCAGCAAAAACTCAAGGTGTCCGTCCTGCACGCGGTAAAGCAGACTGCACAGAACGCCGTCGTCGATCCCCTGCAAAATGCCCGAATCGAGTCCCCATTTGACCGCGGAGACGATCGACACGCTCTGTTTGAGCGAAAGGAGCACGCTGAACTTCGCTTCGGCAAAAGCGCGCAGTATGATATTGCGCACCTGTGTCGATTTATTTTCGGCACATCGCTTCCGAAACTTGCGCTCGGCTTCCGCAAGATATTTTCCCGCGCTTTCAACGCTCGCCGTCTGATCGAATTCGCTGCCCGAAAGCGACGAAGCGGTTGCGATATCGTAATACGATCCGAGCGATACGCCGTAGCCGTCGCCCGAACCGTATACCGAAAACACGTCGAGTCCCTTTGCGCGCACGTCGTTGAGAACCGCATCCGCTTCTCCTGAAAACGTAAGGGAGGGCAAGTGGACTCGGATCGAAACCTTCATGCCGCTTCCCGCATCCGAAAGGATCGACGTGAGATAGCCGAATTCGTAGGAAGCGGCGAATTGCAGCGTCTTTTGCATACCGTCGTCGCAAAGGCGGCACTCATCGAATGCACCAGCACAATTTAAGCCCGGCTCAAAAGACGCGATGCGCACGTGGTCTGTGCTGTTGACGCGGCACGAAAGACGCCCGTCTCCCTTCATGACGATACCGGAAGCCCCGCTGCCGTCGAGCACGCCGCGCTCTTCCAAAATCTTTTTTGCGAGAGCATCGAGCATCTCCGTATTCACGACGTGATAATCGTCGGGATTTTCAAAATGCGAAAAAGCATCGAACACAAGCGTCTGCACGCGTTCGGCTTCGTCTTTTTTTTCAGCCGACGGAAATAAAAAATCGGCGAGGTTCCGCGCAAGGCGCACGCGCGTGGACACGACGACATCCCCGTCATTTCCCGCATACGAATACCACGGTCTGCCGGCAGGGACTGCGGCGCTAGGCATTTTCCGCCCCCGTACCGGCGTCCGATCCGTCGGCGACCGCCCCCCGTTCGAGGGCGCGCAGGTAATCGCGGTAAATCGCCGCTTTTTCATAATCTTCGTTTTGTATCGACTGTTCGAGCTTCGCTTCCAAATCGATGCGGTCGGTCAAACGCGAACGGAAAGTCGCGATCCGTCTCGGCATCGAACCGGTATAAGTGCCCGTAATGCCGTGCTTCGCCATCAACGCCGGCAGTTCGGATTTGAAAGTTTCGTAGCATTCGGGACAGCCTGCTTTGCCGGATTTTTTTATCGCGGCAAAACTCGTACCGCAAACTCGGCAAAGCTTTCCCGCTTCCATCGTACCGATAGCTTCCGTCTTTGCGACGGCGTCGAAGAGCGAGCGGATCGATTTTTGAATGCGTTCGGGATCGGGCGACAGACCGTTTTTCACGGCACATTCCATGCAGATATGGATTTTCTTTTGAGATGTTTTCGTTGTCTGTTCGATAAAGAACACCGCTTCGCGTTTGCGGCAAAAATCACACAGCATAGCGCACTCACTATATCACACTTTGCGCAATGTTTCGAGCGGCTTTTCATTACCGGCTCTGTACGCCGGAATGACGGAAGCCGCAAGCGCCAAAAGCACCGTCGATACGACGATCACTGCCGTATCTCGGAACGGGATGACGACGGATATCTCCGAAAGGTAATAGGCGGGATCCATCAAATCGATATGCGCAAGAGAATTAATATCGTATCCTCTTATAATATACAAAAATTTTGCCGCAGCGTTTACGCTTTTTTCAAAAAAAACGATGATGCTCTTTACGTTTACCGCGCACGCGAGTCCTATCGGAAGACCGATGAGCACGCCGCCGAAACCCGCAGCCGTTCCCGCAGCGAGAAACGCGAACGCGATGCCGTGCCGGGTGCCGCCGAGACTTTTTATAACTGCGATTTCACGCCGCTTTTCGGCAACGAGCATGACGAGCGATGATGAAATATTGATCGACGCGACGAGCACAATGAGCAGCATGATAAAGACGAGCATGATTTTCGTCGAAGCGAAATTTTCATACTTGTCCAGATTGAGTTCATCCCAGCGGTAAAAGTCGGCATCGAACGGAAACGCATCGCGCAGCGAATTTTGAACGCGCACGAGTTCGGGAGAAAACGCGTTTTCGGTTTCGACAAGCACCGAATACGCTCCCGTTCCCGCCCTGATGATATCGAAACCCGTATCGAGCGGCACAAAGAGCCACGCCGCATCGAGCTCTTGATACCCCGACGAAACGACGGCGGCGACGGAAAGCAAAGCCGCTTTCGGCAGTACCGTTCCGTCCGCATTCGCTTGAGCGGTTATCAATCGGAACTTATCGCCCGAGCGGATGCCGAGCCGCTTCGCCGTCTCTTCTCCGACAACGGCAGCTTTCGCTCCGTTTTTAAAATCACCGATATCGCCGTCCGTGACGCGAAAGAGAGAAGCGAAGGATTTGTTTTCCGTAAAGACTTCAGGCAGGACGGCGCGCACTTGCACACCGCACCGATACGAAGCGCCTGAGGCGAGCGCGGAAGCGTCGATTTCGGGATAGGCATTCGTAACGCCTTCTACCGTTTTAAGACGGGACGCAAAACGCGTAAAAGAAGCTGCGTCCGAAACGAACGGAGAAGACGATTCGACGGCCGCTTCGATGTGAGAGCTTGAAAGACCGATGATGCGTTCCGTCATCCCTTGAATCATACCGTTCGAAACGGCGAGTACGACGATGAGCGGTACGAGACTTATGCCGATGCACAGAAGAGAGGCCGAAAGGCTCTGCCGCGCGGCCGAACTTTCACCTTTCGGAAAGAGGATGCGGTATGCCAATAAAAGAGAACTCTTTATCGTCATACTTCAATCCGCCGCTTCGAGTTTTCCGCCGGCAATCGAATAGCGCACCGATCCCTTCGCCGCCAAGTTTTGATCGTGCGTTACCATGATGAGCGTTTTGCGGTATTTATCCGCAATCGAAAAAAGCAGGCTTCCGACGATCTCAGCGTTCACGGGATCGAGGTTTCCCGTCGGTTCGTCCGCGAGGATGAGATGCGGATCGTTGATAAGAGCGCGTGCGACCGCAGCCCGTTGGCGTTCGCCGCCCGAAAGCTCGGAAGGCAGATGGTGCAGGCGGTCTTGAAGACCGACATCTTCGAGCAAACGCTCGGCGCGGCTTATCGCGTCTTTTTTTGAAACGCCTGCCATATATGCCGGAAGATAGACGTTTTCAAGAGCCGTAAAATCCTTTAAGAGATAATGAAATTGAAACACGAATCCGAGAAAATGCGAGCGGTAATCGGCTTGCGCGTTTTCATCGAGAGATGTGATATCCCGGCCTCCCGAGTGCACGATACCCGACGTCGCCGAATCGATGCCGCCGATGATGTTGAGCAGCGTGCTTTTGCCGCAGCCGCTTTCTCCGGTAATGACGACTTTACTGCCTTCTTCGACCGAAAGGTCGAGCGCTTTTAAAACGGTCAGTGTCTCTCCCGTCGAGACATAAGTTTTTTCAAGATTTTCGATATGAACGATTTCACTCATCGTGGAGCACCTCCGCAACCGTCATTTTCAAAATATCCCTGCTCGCAGCGTACGAGGCAGCAAGAGGAGATGCGATACCGAACAGCGCGATCATAAAAACTTCAAACGGAAAGATACGCGCGGGAACGGCCGCATAGAGCATAAACATCGGATTTTCGCGGATAAAGGCCGCGCTTTCGGGTGAAAACAAAAGCGTAAAAAAATACTGCGTACGGTACAGCGCTTCCGACGCGAACAAAAATACGCCCCCGATATTGACGCAGATCAAAAGTCCCAAAAGTACGCCGCCGACGGCTCCCGCACAGCCGGTAAAAAATCCGCGCAGAATAAAGATCGATTTGATTTCGCCGCCTTTTCCTCCGAGCGCCGCCAAAATCGAAATCTCGCGACGCCGCTCGTAAACCAGACGACGCATACCGCTGTAGATATTGATCGCAACGACGACAAAGATCAACAGCACGAGGATCATGAGCATATTTTTTTCCACGCGAAGCGCACCGAAAAATGAACGATTATATTCCCGCCACGATACAGCCGTAAGTGCCGGAAAGGATGCATTGATTTTTCCGATGATATGGGAGTCGAACGATTCGCGCCGCAATTTTACGCCGTATACTTTTTCGGCGCTTCGCCCGAAATTCTTTTTTCCCGATTCGAGGTTGATAAATGCGTAGGATGCGTTTATATCGGCATAGCCCGAATAAAAAATACCGGCAACGCGAAAACGTCTCGTCCGCGACAGGAGCGCAACATCGCTTCCTCCCGAAAGCGCGAGCAGCGTCACTTCACTTCCCGTCCGCACGCCGAGCGAATCGGCAAGGGACGAGCCGAGCACGATTTCGTCTTCGCCTTCGATCGAAAAGCTGCCTGAAACCATGAGCACTTCCCGTGCAAACCCCGCGTCCCTTTCCGCGATATCCCGAGGCAATGCACGGATGAGGGCAGGTGCCTGTCCGCCCGAAGAAGCGGCCATAAAGCTCTGCGCTTCGTAAAAGGGTATTGCCGAAACGATGTCTTTTTCGCTTTTGCACCACGACGCAAAGCGCTCCTCCGTATCGTCCGTCACGCCGCGCACTTGAATGTGATACGACGAAACTTCCATGATCGCATCTTTGAATTCCATTTGAAAGCCGTTCATAACGCTCATGACGACGATGAGCGTCATAATGCCGAAACAGATCCCGAGAGAAGCGAAAAAGGACGTCACCGCCGAGCGGCCGTTTCTGTCGACTCGCGAAAATCGTCTCGACACGAAAGCGATCCAGCGAAAACGAAATATATTATTAATGTTTCGTATCATATTTTTTCGTCCGCAGTACGCGGTCTCCGTTTTTTATCGTTTCGCGAATCTTTTCCCCTGCGGCATACTCCGAAATCACGGTATATCCGTCATCGAAATAGAGCGTCGTTACGTATGCATCGTCTTGCGCGTATACCGTCTTTATGCGCAGCGTTCCGTCTTCATAAAAATAATAATCGGGCTTTTCTCCGCCTGCGGCATAGTCGTATATTTTTTTTTGCACGCGCACGGCGGCAAGCTGCGATTTTTTTTCATCGGCGTATTCATAGCGCGATTTTTCTTCTTCGAGAATTTTATTTCCATCCGCATAAAGCCGCGTCATCTTCGTGTCGGGAATCTGCGTGCCGTCTTTATCGACAAAAAAATCGGTACGGGAAATCACTCTCCCCTCATCGTCATAAAACCTTTCCTCTCGGCAGCCTTCCCTTTCGGTCACCGAAGATGCGGGATACGCTCCCTCCGTTTTATAATAAAAGGTTTCGGTGCTTTCGCGCACGCTTTCCTTCGCCGTCGAAGCGATCTTCCATACGTCGCGTTTGACAAGGCGCATGAGAGCGTCGTAGGTTTTCCGCACCGCCGTTTTGCCGGATGCGTTTACCGTAACGCTCTCATCGTTTGCGGCCGAAAGCGTAAAGCGCTCCGCATCGAATGCAAAAGCTTTGAGCTTTCCTTCGGCATCGAGGGAAAACCGGCTGAGGGCATCGCTTTCCGTGCCGTCCGCGTTCGGCGATTCGCCGGCTCCCGTCTGCACGGCAACGAACGCGAGACAGCATAGTATGAATGCAGCTCTCCGGTTCACCTTATTCCGATCCTAAAAATTCTTTTACGTAGCGTTCGGCGCTGAACGGTGCGATATCTCCGTATTTTTCTCCGGTACACACAAAGGCGACCGGAATACCGAGTTCTTTGCCGACGGAAACGGCGATGCCGCCCTTTGCCGTCGAATCGTATTTTGTCAAAACAAGCGCGTCGACGGAAACGGCTTCTCCGAAAACTTCCGCCTGTCTGAACGCGTTTTGTCCCGTCGTCGCATCCACGACGAGGATACGTTTATAGCAACCTTCGTCGGCTTTTTGGAGACAGGTACGGTCGATCTTTCCGAGCTCGCGTACGAGGTTTTCTTTATTGTGCAGCCTGCCCGCCGTATCCGCAAGCACGAGCCCCCCGCCCTTTGCTCGGACGGCGTCTGCCGCATCGAAGACGACGGCAGCGGGATCCGATCCGTGCTGATGGCTTACGACGCGCACGCCGAGATTTTCCCCGTGCAGGGCAAGCTGTTCGATCGCGGCGGCGCGGAAGGTGTCGGCTGAAGCAAGCACCACTTCGCCCGAAATCGCATCTTTAAACGCGTTCGCAAGTTTTGCGCTCGTCGTCGTCTTTCCGACACCGTTTACGCCGAGCAGCATCCACACATTCGTTTTGCCGGAAACGGGAGCGAGAGAGACTTCTTTGACGCAGCGCAAAAGAATCGCTTCGAGTTCGTGCATGACTTCGTCTTTTCCGTGCGCATGATTTTTTTGACAGGCGACTCTAAGCTCGTCCGCGATTTCGACTGCCGCCTTTGCGCCGACATCCCCTTCGATGAGCGCATCGGTTAAATCGTCGAACAAATCTTCATCGTCTTTATCGCGTCCTCCGAATAAATCGCGCATCCGCTGCGCAAAAGAAATCTTTGCCATAATATCTCCGTTATCTTCCGATCGAAATCGACTCGGCATCTCCCGCATCGTCAATTTTGTCGTCTTTTACGACACGGGCGCGGGCGGGAAGCACTTTATCCGCAGCGATAAAATACCGCACGAGTTCATATATACACCATGCCCCGCATCCGATAGATATGCCCGTACACACTTGAGATGCACTCTGCCACTTTTTTGCGCTTTCGATATCCGTATAGCCTTTCGAATACGCGATGCTTTCGGTATAAAAAGTGCCGTAGGTATAAAACGTCGCCAAAAGGGATGTGACAAGCACACTGTACGACGTGTACAACCGGCGGCGACGCCTATCGATATATTTGCTTCTGTCAAAGGGTTCGGCGCGGAACGCAAGGGAAGCGTTGTCTTTGAGCATGCGATACGCGATGTAAAACGGAGCGGCGGATCCGTCTTCCGTGATAAATTGACCGAGCACCGGCTCGTCGTTGATTATTAATTTTATCGGAAGATTTTCTTCGTCCGTTTTTCCCGCTTCCGTTCCGTTTGCAAAGAGCGTTCCGACGATCGGTTTTTTTAAACGGACAAAAAGCGACGACGGATTATCGGGTACGAGTTCCGCCGAAATAGAAAAACTCCTCGCGCCGCGGAACGCATAGGACGTACCCGCCTGTTTAAAACCGGGAGCCGAAAACAAAACCGAATGAACGCCCGCCTGTACGACAAGACGGTCGGGGACTTCCCGGTACACGATATCGTCGACGCTGATCGTGATGTGCTCGGCGGCTTCCGGCGGCGAGACCGTAAAAAGCAATTCCACGGGCATAGCATTCGTTATTTCGGGCGTAAGGAAGCGCGCAATGCGTACGGCAAGCGGACGAATATCCTCAAGGCTCCCGACGTCGGTTACGGTGCCGATAACCTTCGCGCCCGGATACACGATGAGCGACACGCTTACGGAAACATAGCCTCCGTAAGAAGTCATCGTACCGGTTAAAAGCGCGTTGATCTTTGCGGCGACGACAGCGTTTTCAAACGCGCGGCTTTCGTACCCCGCTTTTTTCGCAGCTTCTCCCGCATCGAAGAGCGCGGAAAAATCGCCTTTATACAAACTCACACGTTCACTACGAGGAGTATCGTCTGCATCGCTCCGAAATAAATTAATAAAACGCTCCCTGTCGCTGCGCTCTGCGTCAGGCCTTCTGTCTTCGACAACCGCACCCGCTTCGATGTTTTTTTTGCGCCGCCTCTCGCGTTCCATATCGGGTGCGGCTTTTTCGCGTTCTCGTTCCTCTTCGATAAGATTTTCTTCAATTTTTATTTTCAATTCCGCAATCTTTTTGTCGGCATCCTTCAGTTTCGCTTCCAGCTGCTTTTCGGTATAATCTCCGAGCACGAGAGAATCGCGCACTTGCACTTCCCGCGAAAGCTGCAAAAAGAGATCGATTCTGCTTCGTGAAAGCGCGTATTCGCTTCGGTCGAGCCGCTCTTCAGCCGTCGGCATACGCTCGAGGTTTTCGGCAAGCTGTTCGAGGATAAGGGCGGGAACAGTCCGAGAGGCGGCACCGTCGGACGGAAAAACATCGCGCTTATCGGCAAGCGTAAATTGTTCCGCGCCGATAATCCAATCGGGAGAGGCTGACATCTCGTCGGCGGGCGCAATCGAAATCAAACAGAAAAGATGAATAAAGCCGCAGAAAAAAAATTTAGCGGTGGAACGTCGAAACGGCCGGAAAAATTCGATTTTTGGAAAACTCGAAATCAAATGTTTACACTTCTTCGTCATCGTCTCCGCCGCCTTCCATCGGAAGACCTTTCCACCGGGCAATGAGAAACGCGTCCATAAATTGATCGATGTCGCCGTCCATAACCGCTTGGATATTGCCCGACTCGCATTTCGTGCGGTGATCTTTGACCATCGTGTACGGCTGGAATACATAGGAGCGAATTTGATTGCCCCACGATATGTCTTTTTTTTCTCCGCTGTATTTGGAATTCTCTTTTTCTCTTTGTTCGCGGTAATACTCATACAAGCGCGAGCGCAGAATATTCATCGCGATTTCGCGATTCATCAACTGACTGCGTTCGCTCTGGCACGCGACGACGATGCCGGTCGGAACATGCGTAAAGCGCACCGCCGATTCGGTTTTATTGACGTGCTGCCCGCCCTTGCCGCCCGCGCGGTATGTGTCCACGCGGAGGTCTTCCGGACGGATATTTACTTCGATCGTATCGTCGAGGACGGGATACACGTACACCGACGAAAAAGATGTGTGACGTCTCGCATTCGCATCGAAGGGGCTGATGCGCACAAGCCGATGGATTCCCGCTTCGCACTTTAAATAGCCGTATGCGTAATCGCCCGAAATCTGCATCGTAACGGACTTCAGTCCGCCTTCGGCTTCTTCCTGATCGACGATTTCGATTTTAAACCCGTGCCGTTCCGCCCATCTCGTATACATGCGGCTCAGCATAAAAGTCCAGTCTTCCGCTTCCGTTCCTCCGGCTCCCGCGTGAATCGAAAGGAAGGCGTCGTTCGGATCGACTTCGCCTGAAAGCAGATTCAAAATGTTGAGCTTTTCGAATTCAGCTTTTGTCTCTTCGTACATCTGCTCTACTTCCGCTTCTTCATCCGCACCGCCGCTTTCTTCGGCGAGCTCGAGCATCGCTTCCAAATCGTCCTGTTTTTTCAATAAAACGCGCCACGGCTCGACGCGGTTTTTCAAGCGTTTTATTTCATTCATGACGCTGCCGGCTTTTTCACTGTCGTCCCAAAACCCCGGAGCGGCGGTGAGCGCTTCTTTTTCGGCGATTTTTTTGTCTACGCTCGCAGCGTCAAAGACGCCCCCAAACGTTCATGATATCTTCGCGAAGAGCGGAAACGGGCATTTTTACATCTTCTATCATATAGACACTCCAAAATTAATAATCGCATTTCAAATTAACAACCGACACCATTCAAAATCAACAACCGGTATCCTGATTAATACTATATCGCTTTTTGAAATTGCAATTTTCAGAAATTTTCCTTAGACGGATTTATACCGCCTTCGTTTTCCGTATCGTCCGCTTTCAAAACGCATCTCCGCCATTTTTTACGATGCAGCTCCGTTATGGAAAACATACCCTGCACCGGATACTGATACATGCGCACCGTATCGTAGTAATTCGTCACGCGGTCGATTTCCCGCTTGAGCTGCGAAAGCTGCATGACACCGACGTCGGCGCTTTCCCAGCACGCGCGCTGCACTTTGTGAAATCCGTAATGAGCGAGCACCGAAGCGAGCGACTGAGCCGTATCGACTCCGCCCGGATCGAGAACAACCGATACGAACATATCGTATAAGCATAAAAGAAAGAGCGAATTATGTCAAACGGACGCGCGACAACGAACGCGTAAGAATTGATTTTCGTGCCGTTTCGCGCTATCATAATCTCATGAAACGCTTTCGACCGATTGTCACGGGAATCTTCTTTCTATCCGCAGCTCTTCCCTTTTTTGCCGCCGAGCGTCCCATCGTCACCGGCATAAAAGCCGAAGCCGGGTCGGGAAAACGCATTTTCCTTACGTGGACGCCGCCTCGAAATCCCGAACCCGCCGTCACGTCTCTCGCAGTATTCCGAACGGAAGAGCCGGCCGCGTTTTTTTCGGATCCGGATTCCCTCGTCCCGATCGCAAAGCTTGCAAAAGACAGCGCATCGTTTACAGACAACGTTCCCGACTATAAAGATTATTATTACGCCGTCATCGCCCTTACGGAAAAAGGACGCTACGACATCGTTATCCCTTCGGTAAATGCGACGGTAAACGGCGTGCGCCCGCGGCTCCCGCGAAAAAACGCCGCAAAGGATACGAGCGCATCCGTGCAGGAAAAGCTCTACCCTGAAGGCGCCGTCCGCGAAACGCCGCTTCCTTACATCGATTTGATCGAAAGCGTAAACGAAAACAAACGGACGGCTATGGGCAGAAGCGCGCGCGCACAGGCGCGGCTTCTTGCAGGCTCCGCGGAAACTATGCACAAGATGCTTTCGCCCTATGTGTTCGAAGAAGATTTGATTTCGCCCGACGGAGGCGATGATTATCTTTTATTCGACGTTTTGAAAACGACCTTTATCAAACGAAAATACGCCGATGCCGAAACCGAACTTTTACGCCTGCTTGCGACGAACCGGAGCGAAGCGGTTACGTCCCGAGCGCGTTTTTACTTGGGCGAATCCTACTATTTCAGAGAAAACTACGCCGATGCGGTAAACGCGTTTTTGTACGCGGCCGACGCCTACCCCTCCCTCGCAAAAAAATGGATCGATTCGTCGCTCGACTTCATGCAGCTGCCGAAAAATTAATAATTAATAAATACTTCGGATAATGTCGACGAGCACGGGTTTCCGTCTTTCGCCCAAATCGCCGGCCGGTACCGCTTTCGGCCGTCCCGAGTCGGCGGCACTTCCCGTACCGGCAGACGGCGCATTATCGACGACGCGCGAAGCGTTTCCCGCTTTGCTTTCCGCAGCTTTATCGGGCATCGAAACGAGCACCACTTCATCGCCCGTGTTTACCCGATCGTAAAATCCGCTCTTTACGAACTCGCCTTCCGACACTTCTTCTCCCGCTTCGGTGATCGTAAGCGTACCGAGCGCGTCCCTGTCGGCGTATGTCAATCCGATATTCGAATCCGCCGTTTTGAGCGCACCCTTGGGCACAACGGCGAACACCGCGCCTTTTTGCAGCAGTTCGGATCGACCGACATCGATCAATAAATTCGTCCCGCTCCTGTCGAGGATGTTCCCGCGGACGGGCAAACTCGAAAGGACTGAGGAGCGCAACCTGCGCAGCACGTTCGTATAGCGTCCGCTTCCGGTGCCGTAAAACGACATAGGTCTGACTGCCGAACCCGTACGACCGGAATACATCGCCGCATCGAGGACGATGTCGCGTTCGCCTTCGTCGAACGAAAGCATGATAAAATAATCTTCGCCTGCGCTCTGCGCTTTTCGGTACGCTTCCCCGAAGCCCGAAACGGGAGCCGTTCGTGCGTGCACGAAAGTGACGGAAACGCCCGAAAACATATCGGCGGCGAACTCGGCGGTGATCATCGGAAAATCCGCGTGAACGAATTGTGCGGTATTTTGCGTATAGTACAAACCGATGCGCCAGCGAATTTTATCGAGGTAAAAGGGTTCGACGTTCCACCGCTTTGCAAGCGAATCCTGTAAAAGCGAATCGTAAGCTTCGACGGTGTCGTCCAAGCGCTTTTCGCTCGTACGGCGCGCTTCCGAAGAAACGCTTGAAAGGGGATCACGGTTATCCTGTACGAATTTAAGCTGTTCGAGGCAGAGTTCGTGCAAACCGTTTATGTCGAGCATTTCGGCAAAGGCTCTGCGCGCCGCGGTGTCCGTCGGGTTTACTTTCAGCGCCCGCTGGTACTCGTAGCTTGCGCCCGTGCCGTCGAAACGCTTCATATATTCGCCCGCATTTTTTATGTGCCACTTCGACCATTCCTTTCTCCGCGCATCTTCGATCGGAACGGTTTTATTGACCTCGAGTTCGAGAGCCGCGCGCATCACTTCATCGAAGGGATCGACCGAAAGCCCCGTCGTCCACGTTGCGATCGCCGCCGCCGTATTTCCCTCGCGGTACTGGGAGAGCCCTTTTAAATACCACGCACCGCGCGCGTTCCTCGACCTCGCTATTCTGAAATCCGAAACGTCGATCGCATCGGCGTATTTTTTTTCCGAATACAATATCGAAGCGAGCAGTTCGTAGGCTTTGTCGTAACGGCCGTTTATCTCAACTGCCGTGCGAGCCGCTTTTTCGGCGGCTGAAAGATTGCCCTGCATTGCGGCGAGCTTTGCGCTCATATAATGCACTTCCGCTTCGCCCGAATGACAGCGCAGCGCCTGCGACATATAGCGGGAAGCAGCGGAGCTGTTACCCCGCTCGGCTGAAACGAAAGCGAGACTTAAAAGCGCTTTGCGATTCGACGGATCTCGCTCGAGCGCTTCGGCGTATTTCCCTTCGGCGGCGGAAATCCTCCCGCTGAAAAGGTCGAGCTCGGCCATACCGAATCTCGCGTTGACGTCGTTCGGATACTGCGCCAATATTTTTTCGAATATGAGCCGAGCTTCGGAAAGGTTTCCGAGCGCAATGCGGCACATACCCCGAAGATTTTGTATCGCCGTACTATTTCGCGCATATTTTTCGGCGGACGAAAGATAGCCGAGCGCCGTGTCGTATTGGCCGAGCTGATACGCGCACTCGGCGAGACGAAACCATGCATCTGCATAAGCGGGATTTACGCGCACGGCTTCCAAAAAAAGTTCCGTCGCTTCGTACCACTCTTCGCTGTTCTGTCGTTCGACGCCGCGCGAATAAAATTCGGCAGCCGTCGGAGGAGAAGCAAAAAGCGGAAGCGCCAAAAGGAGAACGCACAGCGCACAGAAAACGGTTTTCCGTTTTTTTTGCGCAGCCGAATCGATGACGGACTCCGTCGATATGTGAAAACGGAAAAAGCGGTTTTTGCCCGCATTCCGCTTATCTGTCATATTATTTGTCATCCTCTTTTTCATCTCCGCTTTTTCGAATTACTTTTATCATATTGATACGGTGACCTTCCATATCCTGTACGATAAAATCGAATCCGTCCCACGACGCCTTTTCGTATTTTACCGGAATCTTTCCGAGCAAATCGAATACAAAGCCGCCGAGCGTATCGAAATCTTCCGTCGGAAACTCCGCGCCGATCGTTTCGTTCAAATCGTCCAAATCTATGCGCGCATCGCACAGCCAAATATTGTTTCCGAGCGTGATGATATCTTCCCGCTCGTTGTCGAACTCATCCTGAATGTCGCCGACTATCTCTTCGATGATATCTTCCATCGTAACGATGCCGGAAATGCCGCCGTATTCGTCGATAGCGATCGCGATGTGCAGGTGTCGCCGTTTAAACTCGCGCAAAAGCGAATCGATGCGCTTCGATTCGGGAATAAAATACGCTTTGCGGAGAATCTTTTCGAGATCGACCGTTTCGTGAGAAGCGAAAATGTGAATCAAATCTTTGACGTAGAGTATGCCGACGACATTGTCGATGGATTCGCTGTAGACCGGAATGCGCGAGTGACCGCTTTTGGCGATCTTTTCCATGAGTTCGTCGAGTTGGGTATCGACGGAAATAAAATCGACGTCGATACGCGGGATCATCACTTCCTTTACCGTCGTGTGCGACAAATCTTCGATGCCGCGTATCATGCTCCGTTTTTCTTCGTTGATAATCTCCTGCTGTTCGGGACTGACCGCTTCCGCATCGGAAGCGGCTTCTTCCTTTTTGCGTCCTAAACCGAATAATCCCATATACCACCTTACCCAATTATTTTTTCGCCGCACAATTTCGCAAGCACCTGTTCCTGTATGACAAGCATATCGCATTGGGGAGCTTTACCCTCTTCGATATGCTCTTTTCCGTGATCGTATCCGTTTAAATGCAAAAGACCGTGCACGATAAGACGCTTGAGCTCAGAGTCTTCATCCGTCTCGAACGCGGCCGCATTTCTCGAAAGCGTGTCGAGACTGATCGCAATGTCGCCCGCACACTTCCACTCCGTGCCCTCTTCGTCTATATATGAAGTTCCGTTTTCAAACGAAAGCACGTCCGTCGCCCCTTCGATGCCGCGATACGTTTTGTTGAGAAACGCCATGTATGCATCGTCGCACAGCAAAATCGAAATCTCCTCACCGGAAAAACCGAGCGCACCGAGCGCCTTTTGCGTAAAGGGCGCGACGTTTTCAATCCATGACGGATGTGTGACATTTTCGGAAAGGGACACGGCGATCCTGTCAGCCATTCGATTTTCCCGCATCCGATTTTTTATCGTCGCTTTTATCGCCCGGCTTTTTTTCATCCTTTTTGTCGCCGGATTTATCGGCTCCTTTTTTATCGGAAGCTTTATTTTCTTTTCGATCTTCGTCGGGATTTTTTTGATTCGGGTATTCTATTCTGTTGTGATAGTAACCTGCAAGCAGCTGAACGAAAGCGCCCTTTATCTTTGCGATATCGCGGAAAGTCAAATCGCAGTTGTCGAGCTGACCGTGTTCGACTTTTGCGTTGAACAGCGTTTGAATGAATTTATCCAAGCGCGACGCGGACGGATTTTCAAGCGTGCGGCACGCGGCTTCGACGGTATCGGCGAGCATGACGACGGCGCTTTCGCGGCTCGTCGGAGGAGTACCCGTGTAGCGGAATTCTTCAGGGCTCACGTTCGGATCTTTTTCTTTTGCCGCGTTGTAAAAATACGAGATGACGCTGTTTCCGTGGTGCTCGGCGATGATGTCGATGATCTGCTGCGGCAAGTGCATTCTATACGCTTTTTCGACGCCGCGCTTTACGTGGCTTTTGATGACGGCGACGGAAAGGGAAGGATTGATATCGTCGTGTTTATTCGTGCCCGTTTGGTTTTCGACAAAGTATTCGCTCTGATCCATTTTGCCGATGTCGTGATAATATGCGCCGACGCGGGCGACGAGCGAATTTGCTCCGATTTCACGGCATGCGCTTTCGGCAAGCTGCGCGACCATGAGCGAATGCGTATAGGTGCCGCTCGCGCTGAGCATAAGACGACGCATCGTCGGATTGTTGAGATCGCTTAAATCCATAAGGCGGAATACCGATGCGGTATTCAAAAGCAATTCGAGCGGCGTCAAAAAACCGAGTGCGAGAATACCGGAAATAAATCCGTTGAACGCGGCGCCGGCGAGAGCGGCCGGCATCCGTTGAAAGCTTTCATTGTCGATGACGATGAGTACGATCATACATACGATATCGACGAGGGCAAGCAGGAGAGATGCCACGACCATATCGATCCGCCGCTCGATCCGCCGCACGATATTCGTCGCCGCAAAACACGAAAGTATCGTGTAGAGAAACGGAATGAGCGCCCAGTCGGCGGCATTGTATACGCCGAAAGCGGCGACGGCGCAAAACAGTACGGAAGAAAGCTGACCGTACAAAATCGCAACGAGCAGCGTACAAAACGCCGACGGAATGATCACCGGCAGCATATACGGAGAAGAAAAGGTGGGCATTTTGAGCGCAAATGCGGCGGCGGCATAGATAAAAAGAAAAAAGACGACTTGCAGCACAGATTCGCTCAAAAGGATTTTTCTGCCGAACGGGAGAAACGCAAACAGCAAAAACCACACGACGCCGAGAACAAGCAAAAATAATTCGTTGTTGAGGAATTTACGGTAATCGAAATATGCGGGCGATTCGGCGAGCTTTCGAAGCTTGTCGTAATTTTCCTGCTCGATCGCAAAACCCTTGTGAATGATCCGCTCTCCCTTTTGAATCGCGATCGGATTATCGTAAGTCGCCGCAATGTCCCGCGGAGCGATTATATCACGGTCGGCGATCTGCCCTATTTCAAAATCGTGAAGCGAAAACGACGCAATCGTCTGACTCGTCGCAACGTTTACGAAATTGAGAGCGGAAACGGCGATATAACCCGCAACGATCAAAAGGATAACGCTGTAGTGTTTTTTAATATAATCGGTACATGCCGCTGCAAAACCGCGATTGTCATTGTCTTTCTTCATCTTCATACGCCTTTACTATCTTTTTTACAAGCGGAGCGCGGATCACGTCGTCCGCCGTCAATCTCATCGTTGCGATTTCCGGAATCGATTTTAATAATTTGAGCGCGTGAACGAGCCCGCTTTCCGTCCGGCGCGGCAGATCGATCTGCGTGATATCGCCGGTGACAAACACTTTCGCGTTTTCGCCCATCCGCGTCAAAAACATTTTCATCTGTTCGCGCGTCGTATTTTGCGCTTCATCGAGGATGACCACGCTCGCTTCGAGCGTACGCCCGCGCATATACGCAAGCGGCGCCGTTTCGACCGCACCCGATTCGACAAGGCGCCTCACCGTTTCCCGAGGCACGAGAGATTCCATCGCGTCGTAAAACGGACGCAAATACGGGTTGAGTTTTTGTTCCAAATCGCCCGGAAGGTAGCCGAGACTTTCTCCCGCTTCGACGACAGGGCGCGTTACGACGAGTTTCGATGTATTGTGCGAAAGAAGCATTTTCAGCGCTTCGGCGACCGCGAGAAAGGTTTTGCCGCTGCCGGCAGCTCCCGTGCAGATGACCATATCGAACGAGCGGAGCATATCGATATACCGCGCTTGATTGTCCGAACGCGGATATATCTTCCGAAAACCTCCGGGGATCGAAATCGCACAGCGTGAAATGTCGAGACGCGGCTGCGTATTTAAAACGGACGCGATGATATTTTTGCCGTCTTCGTCACCGCTTTCTATTTCGTCGAGAATCCGATCGATGATAAAGCGGAACTTTTCGCGGACGACAGGATCCTCTTCATCTACGGAAAGCTCATTCCCCCGCGTAAACACCGGCACGCCCAAATGCTCTTCGATGAGTTTCAAATTGCTGTCGTTCGTGCCGCAGACACAAGACAAAACGTCGGCATCCGGCACGACTATCGTATAAGCGCTATCCACAACCCTCCGGCACCCACACCCCGATCATCACCCGTCAAATATTGTATAAAATTATAAAGGCAGAGGATAATTTATGCAAGAGCGCATAATTCCGAGCAGTGCGCAGGAATTATGCGCGTCTCCGATAAAAGAAAAACGGCTCGGCCGTTTTTCGCCTCCCGACTTACAGAGCAATTCCGAGCAGTGCGCAGGAATTATGCGCGTCTCCGATAAAAGAAAAACGGCTCGGCCGTTTTTCGCCTCCCGACTTACAGAGCAATTCCGAGCAGCGGAAAATCGGTTCAAACGGGGCGTTGCGGGGTGTCCCCGCTGGAAGGGGCAGCGCGCAACGAAGTGCGCGCGAGGGGAAGACTTTCCCCCTTTATTAAATTTGAACGTACATTCGAAATTGCAAGTTTGATTATTTTTCCATTGTGTGCTATACTTTAGAGAATATGGCAAAAGCTACGACTTCGAAAAAATCGATAAAACCGGCAGCAAAAGCTAAGTCGCCGGTAAAAACAAAAAAAGCTTCGGTTAAACCTGCAAAATCCGTTGCTAAACCTGCGGCAAAAACCGCTGCAAAACCCCGTATAAAAACCGCAGCAAAGGCTTCCGTAAAAGCCGGTGCAAAAACGCCTGCAAAATCCGCCGCAAAAAAACCGGTAAAAGCTGCGCTCGAAAAAACAAAAAAGCCGATGCAGGCTAAAGCCGCTTCAAAAACTGCCGCGACAAAATCGAGATCGGCGGCGCTTTCAAAAACCGCAACGGCGAAATCCGCTTCAACGGCAGTATCAAAAATCGAAGCGGCAAAGACGGTGTCGAAAAAATCGAAAGCTTCAAGGTTCCGCATAAATCAAAAAATCGTCTATCCGAGTCAGGGCGTCGGAAAAATTACCGACATCAACGAGCAGATTTTCCGCGAGCAAACGATGCTGTATTACAATATCTATATCGAAGCGTCGGATATGGTCGTCATGGTGCCGGTAGAGCGGGCGGAAGATCTCGGCATCCGAGCCATCGTCTCCGCTTCGGAAGCGGAAAAAGCGCTCAACCTGCTTTCCGACGATTTCGAGCCGATTACGTCGGATTGGAAGCTTCGCTATCAGATGAATCTCGATCTTCTCAAAAAAGGGAGCATCAACGACATCGCGACGATCGTGCGCTGTCTGTACAACCGCAGCAAAGTAAAAGAGCTTCCGATTCTCGAACGAAAGCTCTACGATTCCGCGCGGAAATTGCTCGAAGATGAAATTTCATTTGCAACGGGAAAGTCGCTCAAAGAAGTCGAAACGCTGATTCACATCAAACTCGAACCGCCCGGATCCGCACCGAAAGTCAAACACGTCATCAATATCGACGATGACGAAGACGATAATCTTATGGACGACATGAACGCGAGTTCGAGCGAATCCGACGACGGTGATGCTTCGGATGACGATTCGTCTTACGACGACGATTCGTTTTAATGTATGAACGGCAAGTTTTGAAAGTAAAGCATCATAAAAATGGTTAAAAAGCACAAAATCCCCGCTGCCGTCATCATCGTCGCGGCAGGCGCTTCTTCCCGCATGGGCGAAGGGGTGCGAAAGCAGTATCGACCGCTCGGACGCGGTACCGTTCTTTCGGAAGCCCTTAAGCCGTTTTTAAAAGCGCTCGACTGCACTTCCCTCATCATCGCGATCCCCTTCGATGAAGACGAAAGTCATGCGCGCGAGGCGCTCGCATCCGATGCGGAAATCGAAGCGCTGCTCGACACAAAACCGCTCTTTGTGCGCGGAGGCGTAACGCGGCAAAGCTCCGTAAAAATCGCGCTCGAAGAAGCGGCAAAAAACAATCCTCCGGCGATCGTCTTAGTGCACGACGCCGCCCGCCCCTTTGTCACCGAAAAAATTATCGTGCGTACTGCGAAAGCCGCGCTCGAATACGGGGCCGCCGTACCCGCAATCCCTCCGGCGGATACGCAAAAAATTATTAATGACGAAGGCTTTATCGTCGAGCATCTCAAAAGAGAACGGATGGCTGCGGTTCAAACGCCGCAAGCATTCGATTTTATGCGCCTGCTCGCCTCCCATCGCAAAGCGGAAAACGACGGAAAAGCATATACGGACGATACGGAGATTTGGGCAAAATACGAAGGGGACGTGATGACGGTACAGGGTTCGCCTGAAAATCGCAAAATCACGTACGCAGGAGATATGCATACGCAGACATTTCACACGGGCTTGGGTTATGACGTACACCGGCTTATTTCGGGAAGAAAATTGATGATCGGAGGAGTCGTCATTCCGTTCGATAAGGGCGAAGACGGTCACTCCGACGGAGATGTGCTCCTCCATGCGATAACCGATGCGCTACTCGGAGCCGCTTCTCTCGGCGATATCGGAAGTTTTTTTCCGCCGGAAGATGATGCGTGGAAAGACGCCGATTCCGTTTTTTTATTAAAAACCGTTTGGGAAAAAATACGAAAACACGGTTGGAAACTTGTCAATATGGATTGTGTCGTAAAACTCGAGCGCCCGAAATTTCTCCCGTACCGCGCGCAAGTTATCGAATCGATCGCACACGCGCTCGGCGGCGAAAGCGATTCGATATTCGTAAAAGCGAAGACGGGAGAAGCGCTCGGTGACGTCGGTAAGGGGGAAGCCGTAGAAGCGTGGTGCACCTGTCTGCTTGCAAAAAACTGACCACGCGGCGCCCTCGTTTGCGGCGCGCCGTCCTCTCTTACGGCATACGGCGCGGTTTTTATTCGGGCAGCTCGAGCACCATCTCTATTTCCGTCTGCGTCCGTTTCATCGTGCGCGCAATCTCCTTTACCGTCCAACCCTGCTGTTTGAGCTGTTTGATATTGTCCCTGTCCTGGGGCGAGAGGCGCTTGTCTTCTTTTGCCGGATGCTTTTCCAAATCTTTTTTCGTCAGCTGATTGAGCAGCTTAAATTTCGATTCGATATCGGTTTTAAGCTCTTCGAGACGAGCTTCACTTCTGCCGATGCCCTGCCGCGCGGAAACGAGCGCATCCATGCGCTTGTCGGCTTCGGTGAGAATCGCATCGAGCGATTCGAGCTTCGTCACCGCCTGTGCGAGTTTCGGCCCGCTCTTTAAAAGCTTGTCGACGTCTTTTTGCACGTCTTTGATTTCTTGCGGCAGTGATTCCGTTTGACGAACACACTGCTTTAATTTGTCTTCAAGCGTTTTGAGCGCGTCAAACGATCTGTTGACGTCTTCGTTTACGCGCTCGATTACCGTTTGCTTTTGCTCGAGCCTGTCGTAGGAGCCGCTAAGCGAATGCAGCTTTTCCTGAAAATCGCGCACGGCGACTTCAAACGTCTGCAGTTCGTCGTAGGAGGTCTGCAAGCCGCTTATCTTTTCATCCATCGCACTCGAAAGATTGATCATCTTGTCGTATTTTTGTCCGATCGAATCCACTCGCGCTTTTTGCGCATCGAATTCTTTTAAGCGGCCGTTTATATCGTCGTACATTTTGTGCAGAGCTTTATAACTGTCGGCAAGCGAAAGCGCCGTTTCGTTATACGAAGCGAGTCGGGCAAAATCGTCGTCGAGGGCGGCGATCCGTTCGTCGAGCGCTTTTTTCATCGCTTCCGCTTTTTCATACTGCAGCATCTGCGACCGAACGTTTTGCAATTCGCGGTTCAGCTCTCCCATGCGGCTTTGCATTTCGTCCTGATCGCTTTGCATTTTAAGCACGAACTTCGCTTGGTTTTCGCTCGACTGTGCTTCGAGCGAATTGATTTTCCCGCGCAGATCGCTGAGCGTTTTTGCCGAATCGGCGCTCTGCTTGCTTACGCGCTCTTCGGTATCTTTGAGCATCTCTTCGTACATGGCCTGCAAGCGCTCGAGTATTTCTTCGGAACGCGACTCGTACATATCGAGCGATTCGTCGGTTTTCGTCTGCAGTTCATTGACCGAAGCCGAAAGAGAAGCCTGCTTTTCTTTCATGTCGGCGGAATAGGTTTGGAAATCAGCGAGGAGCGATTCGCGGGCTTCGTCGATTTTATTTTGCGAAGACGATTTCAGCGTATCGAGCTGCCCTTTAAAAACGGCATTCGATTCGTCGAGCTGCTGTTTGAGATGCTGCTTCCACGTATTGAATTCGAAAAGCGCGGCATCGATCGTCGACGCGCCCGTCTCTTGCCGGTTCAGCACGGCTTCTTCGAATTTTTTCAAGCCGTCGCTTAATTCCGACTTTACCCTTTCGAGCTCATCGTTCATCTTCGCTTCGTATTGACCGGCAACCGTTTTCAAATACTCATCCGAAATCGCCTGCGTTTTGTTTACGCGCTCCTTCGTCGTTTCGGCAAAATCGTCCACCGTCTTTGCGATGCCGTCGATCTGTTCGCGAAGCGTGCCGTTCGCTTCTTTGACGCCGGAAGCGATGCGGCTAAGCTGTTCGTCGTTTTTTTCCTGCAGTGCGTCGAGCTTCGCTTTTAAATCTTCGCTGTACTTTATTTCGAGCGAACGCCGGCCGTTTTCACAGTCTTCCGTAAACAAGGCGAGCTTTCCGTCAAACGAATTTTTCCACACCGTCAAATCTTCGGCAATCTTTTCGGCGCGCGTTTTCAAATCGTCGTCGATGCCGTCTTCAAAATCTTTCAGTTTCGCTTTTACGTTTCCGATCGCCGACTGCTTTAATGCGTCGACGGTTTCTTCAATCGTGTGCAGCTGCGATTGAATCGCATCGGAATCCGCCTGCAGGGAATCCGAAAATTCTTTGTGCTTTTTCTGTTGAGTTTCGGTAAACAAATCGAAATCCGAAAGAACACGTTTGCGTATTTCATCCATCGCTTTGCGGAGATTCGCTTCGAGCGAATCGATATCTTTGCCCGACGTTTCGAGCCGCGAAAACTGATATGCCAAATCCTTTTTATACGAACCGAATTGAGAATCAATCGCATTGAGCGCATCGGACTGCTGCTGTTCGCACTGTTTCGCAATCTTGTAAATCGATTCGGTGAGCGCTTTGTCAAGATCTGCAAGTTTCGTTTCCGACTGCGCACGGAATTTTTCGATCTGCTCGTCGACGAGCTGTATCTTTTCGGCAAGCTGCGGTCCCGCGCTGTCGGCTCTGCGCTGCGCTTCATCGCAGGCGGCGCGAAGCTCTTTGATCGCACTTTCGGCATCGTTCACGGAATCGTCCGTACGGCGGGAGATTTCGACAAGCGTTTCGGAAAGCGATGTTTTAAACGCGTCGATTTTATGCTGGACTTGCGCCTGATATTTTTCCAAACGCTCACCGGAGGCGGCGGAGAATTTTTCGAATGCGGCTTTTTCCTTTTCGTCGGCGGCGGAAACGGCATTTGCAAACAGGTTGTTGTAGCGCGACTCGATGTTTTTCACTTCCGATTCGAGCATTACGCGCAGCCCTTCAAGGCTCTTTGCATTTCCTGAAACGTTTTGTGAAATAAAATCGGACGTCGCCTTCACCTCCGAAAGAGATGCTGCGAGATCGGAGGAAAGCTTTTCGATCCGTCCACCGTATTCGGAACCGAGAGAAACAATGCGCTCGTTGAGGTCGGCCGCTACGGCACCTTCTTTTTCATCGTACATCGCCGCAATCGATTCGGCCTGCTTTTCAAGCGACGAAGCTTTTTCTTCGTAGGCGCTGCTCAGCTTCGAAAAGAGTGCATCGAATTTCGCATCGAGAGAAGCGATGCGTCCGTCGTTTTTTCCATCGATCGATTCGAGCTGCTTTGTATATTTCCCCTGCAACGAATCGATTTTTTCGTCGTAGCGTTTTCCGAATTCGTCGATGTGCTGCTTGTATTTTTCATCGAGCGATGTCAGCTGTTTTTTTATATTCGCGACGATGTTGCCCGTCGAATCTTTAAAAGCCGCAACCGCTTCCGCAGTCTTTTGCGTAAGCGCCCCGTCGATTTCGGCTGCTTTCTTTTTATACGTTTCCGACAGGGCGCCGTATTGAGAAGCGAGTGCCGCGTTCGTCTTCGCCGCAAGCTCTTTGTATTTTTCCGACAACGCGCCGTATTGCGCCGTAACGGACGCATCGGTTTCGTTCGCTTTTTGCATATGTTTTTCGGAAAGCTCGGCATACTGCCGATCGAGCTTTGCACCGTAGTCTTCCAACCGCTTTTTATACACGTCGGTAAACTGCGTATACTGCGCATCGTATTTTTTTATCATCTCCGCGGTACGGCTGCCGATTGCGCCGTCAATCGAGAGGATTTTGCCTTCAATTTCCTGCATCGCTCGGGCAATGCCCGAATCGAGGCGGGCGGCAAGCGTCGTCATTTCGCCTTCGTATTTGTCGGAAAGAGCACGATAGCGCTCTTGATACTTTTCGTCGACATCCGCTTCCGCTCCCGCGGCGGCTTCAATCGCTTCGTCGGCGCGGGCATGCACGCGGCTTTCCGCTTCAGCGATGCGCTCGTCGACGAGGGATTCGATTTCGGCAATCTTGTCTTCGATCGTCTGCACGTATGCGTCGCTCCTCGCCTGCGCCTGTTCGCTCAAATGGCGGAACGCCGTATCTTCAAGCGAGTCCGCTTTTTTCGCCGCCGAATCGTACACGCCTTCTATTTCCGATTGAAAGCGAACGAGCGCATCATCGGCCTGCTTTCCGAGAGAGGCGATATGCTCGGCGAGTTCTTTCGAGCGTGCATCGTATTCCTGCAGCAGCTTCGCGCCGAGCAGTTTCAACTGTTCGCCGTTTTTTTGCGAAAACTCTCCGGCGATGTGCGGAATGCTCTTTTCGATTTCGTCGATCGTCTTTTTTTGCGCGTCGATGCGCGCGTCGAGTTTTTCAACGATGAGCGCTTCCTTTTTCAGCCTCGTTAAATTTTCTTCGACGTTCATCGTCATCTCTGCAAGAGATGCGAGCGATTTATCGTAGCCGTTGATTTTCGCTTCGGCGGCCGCGATCGCTTGTTTGTATTTTTGCAGTTCGTCCGCTCCCGCTAAAAAATCGTCGCGCTCTTTTTGCAGACGTTTGATCCCCGCAGCCGCCTGCAGGTATTTCGTTTCGAGTTCCGCTCCCGCGCTCGCTATATTCGCATCCTGTTTTTTAAAATAGTCGTCAAAGCCTTCGAGCCGTTTATCGGCATATCGCTTGACCTTTTCCATGGAATTATTGTCTCTGTCGAATTTTCTAAATACAACGACGATTACCGCGGCGACGGCGGCCGCTATCAAGATTGTGACGATATCCACTTTTCCCACCCGTGCGGTTTAAACCGCTTTCTATATTAGGATCGGCACTGAGTAATCCGCATTCGGATTCAATGCATCCCTATACCACATTCTTTATTGTAACACAATTTTACGCAATTGGCGATAGTCGCAAAAAGAAATATCGGCTTTTCGGGAAGATATGCCGAGCAAATTACGCCAGAGAGGCTCAAAATGCGCCGCTTTCATGCCCGCATTTTTTGCGCCGACGACGTCGTATGTAACGCTGTTTCCGACATATAAAATATGTTCCGGTGCGATGCCGAGTTTTTCCGCAAGCACTCGGAAAGGATGCACCGCAGGCTTCAGCGCACCGGTGGTTTCGGTACCGAGCAAAACATCGCAGTATTTTCGAAGCCCCCATAGGCTGCCTTTTTGTTCCGGAGGAAAATCCGACATGAGCGCGATTTTTAAACCTGCAGCGTGGAACGCTTGAAACGTTTCTTCGACATGAGCGCACAGCGGAATCGATTCGAAAAACGGAGAAAGCCCCTTGTATACGATCCGCTCGAGCCGCGCTTCGGCCGTTTCAACGCTGCACCCGATCCGCTTTGCAAGCATTTCGGCCTGCGTCGCATAAAAATCGTCGAGCACGCCCATATCGTGAATTTTCGAACGTACGATTCCGTACTGCAAAAAAAAATGATTGAATCTGAAAAAGTGAAACATCATGCGCGCATGAAGATCGCGCGGCTTATACAACGTGCCGTCGATATCAAATGCAACCGCCTGTATGTCTCCGATGTTCGCAGTAAGCACTCCGCACCTCTTCTTTCAAGCTTACCGTAAAATTCGACGATTAACAATAGCGAATGAAGGCGCAGACGGCTGCACGCAACTGTCGTATGCAAGAAATCCCGCAAAAGCGACACAACGTACAATTTCTCCTCGCAGCGTTTATATATTTGAAAATCGACATCCGGCAAAGCACCGTTACAAATCTTTCGCATCTTGAAAATATTCCGCAGCGGTTTTTTCCACGAGCATTTCAAAAATTTCGCAAGAGGCGGCACGGAGCCCCTACTCTTCTGCGAATCCGGCTGCAGCTTTTTCGGCACGCGCAGCGACTTCTTTGCTTTGAATGTCTGAAGGTGCCTGTTCGTAGCGCGCGAATTCGTAGCTGTAATCTCCGCGCCCTCCGGTCATCGAACGGAGTCCCGTACAGTAATCGAAAAGTTCCATCTGCGGAACGTCTGCTTCGATTATCTGTTTGCCGCCGGGAGCGGGATTCATACCGAGCACGCGGCCTCGCCTTTTCGTCAAATCTCCCATGACGTCTCCGGTGTACGCATCGGGGACGACGACTTTTAAATTGACGATCGGCTCGAGCAGTACGGGACTCGCTTCCATAAAGCCTTTTTTAAACGCAAACTTCGCCGCGGTTTTAAATGCGATTTCCGACGAATCGACCGGATGATACGAACCGTCGTAGAGCGTCGCCTGCACGCCGACGACGGGGTATGCCGCAAGCGGGCCGCGGGCAGTCGATTCGGCGATGCCTTTTTCGACGGCGGGAAAATAATTTTTCGGCACGGAGCCGCCGACGACTTTTTGATCGAACGCGTACGGCTTTGTGAAATCGCCTGTCGGAGCAAAGCGCATTTTGACGTGTCCGTATTGTCCGTGCCCGCCGGTTTGTTTTTTGTATTTGTGTTCGACGTCGGAATTCTTTTTTATCGTTTCGCGGAACGCAACTTTCGGTTTTTCGATCCGCAAATCGATTTTATATTCGTCTTTCAAAATATTTTGAATGACATCGAGATGCAGATCCCCCATGCCGTACATGAGCATCTGTCCGTTGACGGAATCGTTGACCGTTTTAAACGTCGGATCTTCCGCAGAAATTTTCGCCATCGCCTGCGCAATTTTATCGACGTCGGCTTTATTGACCGCGTGGTAGCGCAAGTACGTATACGGAACCGGGAGATCCTGTTTCGGATATTGAATCGGCGTCGCCTTCGTCGAAAGCGTATCGCCCGTCTTTACGTCACCCAGTTTTGCGACGGCGCCCAAATCGCCGGCATGGAGTTCGGAAATTTCCGTCGTTTTATTGCCCTGCATGATGTAAAGCTTTCCGATTTTAAATTCGGAAGCCGTCGATGCGTTGTAGACGAGATCGTCGGTTTTAAAGATACCCGAGCGGATTTTAATAAGGCTGTATCTGCCGAGAAAAGGATCGACAATCGTCTTAAATACGAAAGCGGTCTTCGGCTTAAGCACGTCGAAGTTAGCTTTGAAGATTTCGTTCGTGCTCGTATTGATGCCGGACACTTTGCGGCTTTCCGCCGCCGGCATGTATTTTTCAATGTCATCCATAAGATTGTACACGCCGTGCACCGCAGTACCCGACCCCATGCACACCGGTACGATCGAGCCGTCCTGTATGGAAAGACGCACCGCTTCGCGTATTTCCGTTTCGGAAAATTCTTCGCCCGCAAAAAAGCGTTCCATAAAATCTTCCGACGTTTCGGCAACCGCTTCCATCAAAATCGTGTGATAGGATGCCAAATGTTCTTTCGAATAATCGGGTATGTCGGTCGGTTCGACGACACCGATCGCTTTATAGCGGAACGCCTTTTGCTGAATGACGTTGACGTAACCGGTAAACTTGCCGTCGTCGCGGATCGGCATATTGAACGGTGCGATCTTTTTGCCGTACACCGCAGTCAAATCTTCGATCGCTTTTCTGTAGGAAACGTCGTCGATATCCATATCGGTTACGAAAAACATGCGCGGCAGATGATACTTTTCGCACAGCTCCCACGCTTTTTCGGTACCCGCTTCGATGCCCGATTTCCCCGATACGACGATGATTGCGCCGTCGGCGACGCTCATCGCTTCGTCCACTTCGCCGGAAAAATCGAAATAGCCGGGAGTGTCGAGGATATTGAATTTATAATCGTTCCACTCGACGGGAACGAGAGATGTTCTGATCGATATGCCGCGCTTTTGCTCTTCTTTCGTAAAGTCGCTGACGGTATTTTTGTCTTCAACGCGGCCGAGCCTCGTCGTCAGTTTGCTCAAATAGCACATCGCTTCGACGAGCGTCGTTTTTCCCGCCCCCCCGTGTCCGAGAACGGCAACATTTCTGATTTTATCGGTTGTGTAGACCTTCATGATGCATTTTCCTCCAAATTTTATAAATATATACGAATATTGTACTACGGTATTTGTGAAAACGCAAATAAATTTTTACGGCATTTACGACAGATTGCGGGAGACCGACGATTTACTGTGAGGCGGCGCTGAAATCCGAAAAGGTCTTACTGCGGGTTGAAAGTTGCGGTCGTGCGCATACGCACGAGATGGATAAAATCGCCTCGGAACGTGCGGGAGAATTCTCCAAGCGTCGATTCGGCATTGTTTCGGAATACGGTGCACTGAAATTTTCCGGCGTCGTCGAAATACGGAAAGAAAATCGCGCATTGATTGAACGCGTGCACTTCGGGAATTCTTTTGCGATCGGTTTCGCGAATCGCCGCGAGGTAGCATTCACCGGGATATTCGGCTGCAAAGACGTACAAAAGAGAAGCGAGTGCGGACGCGGGATAGCCGGAATCTTTGACATACCCGACGGTATTCTTTATGCCGTCCGCCGTCATCTCCGCCGCAAACGGATCTTCGGTCATATCGACGCCCGATTCGGGATACCGGTAGGTTTTGCCCGTCGCGACGGAAAACACTGCCGCGGCAAGATTCCGCGTCCAGTCGAGCGCAAAGGATATATTGTATTGTTCCGAAACTACGCCTTGAAAACCTACGGGATCGTAGCTCACCGTCGGTTCGAGGAGCGGCCGCCGCTTGAGTCCGCCTCTCGTCATCGGATAGACGATACCGTCGGCGATCCATTTGACGAAGCCCGCGGAAGAAAGCGACATTTTGCCCGCGTCTTCGGTGTGCATACGGCGGGGCGCACCGGTTAAAATCGACACGGGATTTCCGTCTTCGTCGTACATCGCGTCGTCGGCATAGACGAGGTTTGCGAGGCGCGAACGGATGACCCGTATCATCGAAAGGGTCGTATCGTATGCGCCTTCCCGCCGGGCGGCATAGCGCCACGGAAGCGTATTTTTCGTGAGAGCTGCGACATCGGAAAACGACATCGCATAAAAGCGCTCGAAAGGAAGTCCCGTAGGAACTTGACGCGCGCAATAGTTTCCGAAAATGACAAAATCTCCGTACGCGCTTTTGCCGATTGGAGAAAATTGGACGTACACGCCGCTGTCGGGTGCAAAATAATAGCGCACGCAAATCGGATTTCCCGAACGCTTATTCCGGACGAGAAGCCATGCGCCCGGTGCCGATGACGAATAGACATCCTGCATCGCCGTCGTTTTGCCGCTTTCGGAATATACGTCGACCGGCATTTCCGTGCGCGGAGCGACTACGACGGAAAAAGTCGTATCGGTTTCTTCGAGGCGGATTTGAAAGCGGTTTCCGTCTTTTGCCGTACGCACTTCGGTGCGGTTTTCTCTGACGGACGAAAGAGGGGACTCAAACCACGTTTCGCGCAGCTCTTTCCGTATATCGGACGAATCGGGGACAAGAGTCTGAGCGAAAAGCACATTCACCGCCCCACAGACGAATGACAGTAAAATTAATAATTTTCCGGCAGCACTGCGCATTGCTCCTCCTCTATATCCCCTCATGCATGCACCGGTGCGAGCACCGGAGGACGGTTCCCCGCTGCAACGGGTTCGAAATCGGTAAAGCTTAGGGCTCCTTCGGCAAAACGTATTTCCGGCTTTACGAGAGAACCGTCGCTCATCACGATCATACCGTCTTCGTTTTCGTCGGGATGCTTTCCGATCGGCGCATTCGACAACAAAAGCTTTAAGCGGTTGAGCTGATTGACTTCGCTCGAACCCGGATCGTAATCGATCGCGCTGATATTCGCGCCGGGAAAGCGACGACGGAGTTCTTTTATCATGCCCTTTCCGGTAACGTGATTCGGAAGACAGGCAAAGGGCTGCACGCATGCGATACTCGGCACTCCCGTTTTGATAAGTTCGACCATCTCCGCCGTGAGAAACCAGCCTTCACCCGTGATATTTCCGAGCTGGACGATATCGTCGACGCTTTTCATCTGTTCGTAAATCGTTTCGGGCGCATCGAAGCGCCGGCTTTTGCGGAGGTATTTTTCGATAGGCTTTCTGAAGCGCTCGGTAAACCACACGAGAAGGCGCGCAATCGTTTCGGTCTTTTTCGGGAACGCGAGTTTTTCGTGTCGGAAAATGCCGGTCGAAAACGTATACAGGAAAAAGTTCACCATGTCGGGCATAACCGCTTCCGCGCCTTCGCGCTCGATCGTATCGACGATCTGATTGTTCGCCGTCGGATGGAATTTGACGAGGATCTCTCCGACTATGCCGATGCGCGGTTTTTTGATCGGCAAAAGCGGCAGCGCATCGAAATCGTCGATGATGTTTTTGACAAGTTTGTGAAAACCGCGGACCGAAAGGGAGCGCAGCTGAATCTCCGCCCTGCCGTTCCATTTTTCGTAAAGCGCGTTCGCCGAACCCTGCACTTTTTCATAGGGGCGCGTCCGGTACAAAACGCGCATAAGCACATCTCCTATCATCGAACTCATGATGAGTCGTTCGAGGAGAGGAAGCGTCACTTTAAATCCCGGATTTTGTTCGAGACCGTTTGCGTTCAGCGAAAGGACGGGGATATGTCCCCAGCCCGCATCGTTTAAAGCGCGCCTGATAAAGCCGATGTAATTCGTCGCACGGCAGCCGCCGCCGGTCTGCGAAATGATAAGGGACGTATGATTCAAATCGTACTTGCCCGATTCGAGGGCGGCGATCATTTGCCCCGTGACGAGGATCGACGGATAACACGCGTCGTTGTTGACGAATCTCAAACCGATATCGACGGCGCGCGGATCGACCGCATCGAGTACGACGAATTTATAGCCGGAATATTCGAAGGCTTTTTGAAAGAGACGGAAGTGGATCGGCGACATCTGCGGCGCGATGATCGTATGCGTGTACTTCATCTCTTTCGTAAACACTTGCTTTCGGTACGAAGCGCTTTTTACGACGGGTTTTTGATGCCGCCTCTCGCGCTCCTTTACCGCAGCGATGAGCGAGCGGATGCGGATACGCACCGCGCCCAAGTTTGCACCCTCATCGATTTTAATAAGCGTATACATACGTCCCTTTGCGCGCATGATTTCGTCGACCTGATCGGCCGTAACCGCGTCCAGTCCGCAGCCGAAACTCGTCAACTGCACGAGTTCGATGTTCGGCATTCCGGTGACGAAGGAAGCCGCGCGGTACAATCGATTGTGATACGTCCACTGATCGATGATGCGCAGCGGACGCTCGATGCTGCCCAAATGTGCGACGCTGTCTTCGGTAAAGACCGCAAGTCCCAAATCGTTTATCAGTTCGGGAATGCCGTGGTTGATTTCGGGATCGAGGTGATACGGACGACCTGCAAGCACGATGCCGTTTGCACCGCGTCTGATCGTCTCTTCGATCGCTTCGATACCCTTCTCCTCCGTGTCGCGCCGAAACTTTTCCTGCTCCGCCCACGCTTCGTCGACCGCGCGCGCTATGCGCTCTTTCGTCAATTCAGGAAAGTGCGGGATAAGCTCTTCGGCCAAACGCACAACGAGACGGTCTTTATCGTAAATCGGCAAAAACGGATCCATATATAGGATGGAAGCGTCCTGTCTGAGCGAATCGATATTGTTGCGCAGCACTTCGGGATAGCTTGTGACGATGGGACAATTATAGTGATTGCCCGCAGTCGAATCTTCCTGCAGTTCGTAGGGCGCGCAGGGATAGAAAATAAATTTTACGCCCTGCTGCAAAAGACTTTCGACGTGTCCGTGAGAAATCTTTCCCGGATAGCACACCGACTCCGACGGAATCGTTTCAAGTCCTTTTTCGTAAACCGTACGCGACGATCGGGAAGAAAGACGCACGCGGAAACCGAGCGAAGTGAAAAACGTAAACCACAGCGGATAATTTTCGTACATATTGAGTACGCGCGGAATGCCGACTTCTCCCATCGGCGCATCTTCGGCGCGGAGCGGAACGTAATCGTTAAAAAGCCGCGCGTATTTCCACGCAAACATATTCGGAAGCTTCCCTTCTTTTCCCGCTTCGATATTCGTCGCTTTTTTATTGCTCGCGTCGAGGACATTGCCGTCGAGTTCCGCTCCCCGCTCGCAGCGGTTGCCCGTTACGAACTTTCGCTCGAAGCCGCCGGTGCTGAACGTGTTGATCGTCAAAAGGCAGTTGTTTTGGCATTTGCCGCAGCGGCGGAGATCGAGCTTGACGCTGAACGACTCAAGATCCGAAAGCGTGGCGATGCCCGAACGGATTTCATGACGAGGAGCGCCCGGTCCCTCTTCGGGCTTCGGAGCCGAAAGGTCGAGCCACTGATCGTAGGCGATGAGCGCCGAACCGTAGGCTCCCATGAGACCTGCAACGTCGGGACGGAACACGTGCACGCCCGAAATATTTTCGAACGCGCGCAGCACGGCATCGTTGTTGAACGTACCGCCCTGCACGACGACTTTCGTGCCGATGTCGCTCGCTTTGCGCAATTTAATAACTTTGAAAAGCGCGTTTTTAATAACCGAATACGAAAGACCCGCGGAGATATCGGCAACGGATGCGCCTTCTTTTTGCGCCTGCTTGACGCGGCTGTTCATAAATACGGTACACCGGCTTCCCAAGTCGACGGGCTTTTCGGCGCGCAGCGCCCTTTTGCTGAACTCGCGCACATCCATACCCATCGTGCGCGCAAAATTGTCGAGAAAGCTGCCGCAGCCGGAAGAGCAGGCTTCGTTCAATTGAATGGAAACGATGGCGCCGTCTTTCATGCGAAGGCATTTCATATCCTGCCCGCCGATGTCGAGTAGAAATTCGACGCCCGGCACAAAAAAGTCGGCGGCGCGGAAATGCGTTATCGTTTCGACTTCGCCCGCATCGACGTTGAGCGCCGCCTGAAAGAGCGCTTCTCCGTAACCGGTCGAAACCGCACGCGCGATGTACACGTCTTTCGGAAGCCGCGCATAGAGTCCTTTTAAAACTTTGACGGCAAGGTCTACGGGATTGCCCGCGTTCGCCGCATAAAAATCCCACAGGATTCTTCCTTCCTGATCGATGAGCACCGCTTTCGTCGTCGTGGAACCCGCATCGAGACCGAGAAAGACGGGACCTTTGACAGAATCCAAATCGCCCCGCTTCGCTTTTTCTTTTGCATGCCGACTGACAAATTCGTCGAGATCGCTTTGACTTTTAAACAGCGGCTCCAAGCGCTGCACTTCGCTGAGTTCCGCACCGACGAGATTCGAAAGGCTGCTTCTGAAATCGGCGACCGTCGGAAAAGCAAAATCCGGCATACCCGAATAGCGGCGGTCGGCCGAATACGCGCAGCCCTGTGCGACGAAAAGCTGGGAATTTTCCGGGACGATGATTTCGTCGTCTTTTAATTTCAGCGTAACGATAAAGCGTTCACGCAGCTGATCCATAAAGTGGAGCGGGCCGCCCAAAAACGCGACGTGACCGCGTATCGGCTTTCCGCATGCAAGACCGGAAATCGTTTGGTTGACGACGGCTTGAAAAATGGACGCGGCGATATCTTCGCGGCGGGCGCCTTCGTTGATGAGCGGCTGCACGTCGGTTTTCGCAAAAACGCCGCAACGCGCGGCAATCGGATAGATCGTGTGCGCATCTTTTGCAAGCGTATTGAGGCCGTCGGCGTCCGTTTCAAGGAGAGCGGCCATCTGATCGATAAAGGCTCCGGTACCGCCCGCACACGTACCGTTCATGCGCTGCTCCACGCCGCCTTTAAAATACGTAATCTTCGCATCTTCGCCGCCGAGTTCGATGACGACATCGGTGAGCGGAATGATCGTTTTGACGGCAGTCGTCGCCGCGATAACTTCCTGAATAAACGGAACGGAAAGCCACTGCGACACGGACAATCCCCCCGAACCGGTCACTTTGACGGTAACCGCTCGTTCCGCTCCTCCCGCGATATTTTTTTCGAGGAAGTCGAGAGCTTTGTTTACGACGGATATGATCGTACTGCGGATATCGGCACGGTGACGTTCGTAGTCGCTGTATATGAGCGTATCGTCGTCGTCGAGTACGGCGATCTTTACGGTCGTCGAGCCGACATCGATGCCTATACGGATCGGAAGCAATTCATTATGTAAAGCACTTTGTGTTACTGCCATAAATTCCTTGTTAATTCTCTCCCGTTTTAGCTCTCCTACTATAATAGTAGTAAAGCATAAAATAGGCAAGTTGAACGATTTTACAAATTGACGGCAGGTGCGATCCTATGCGCACATACGGTACCGTAAAAGATCCGCGCGATCCGCCGGGCACATAACGGCGCAAGCGAATCGCACGGTATTCGATTTATTCGCCCAAAAACAATTTCAAATCGTCGTCGACGGTGCCGATCGTCGCAAGACCGAAATTCTTTACGAGCACGTTCAAAACATTGGGCGACAAAAACGCCGGGAGCGTGGGCCCGACGTGAATGTTTTTTACGCCGAGGTACAAAAGCGCAAGGAGCACGATGACGGCCTTTTGCTCGTACCACGCAATATTGAACGCGAGCGGCAGTTTATTGATATCGTCGAGACCGAAAATCTCTTTGAGCTTGAGCGCGATGAGCGCAAGCGAATACGAATCGTTGCACTGCCCCGCATCCAAAACGCGCGGAATGCCGCCGATATCGCCGAGATTCAATTTATTGTATTTGTACTTTGCGCAGCCCGCCGTCAAAATGACGACGTCTTTCGGAAGCCGCTTTGCGAATTCGGTGTAATATTCGCGCGACTTCATCCTTCCGTCGCAGCCGCCCATCACGATGAATTTTCTGATCGCACCGGATTTTACCGCATCGACGATTTTATCGGCAAGCGCAAAAACCTGCTCGTGCGCGAATCCTCCGACAATCGTTCCGCTTTCGATCTCTTCAGGCGGCTCGCAGCTTTTCGCCTGTTCAATGATCGCCGAAAAATCTTTTTTTTCGCCGTAAGAACCGGGAATATGACGGCAACCGGGAACGCCCGTCGCGCCCGTCGTCCACAAGCGGTCTTTGTAGCTGTCGGGAGGAATCACGACACAGTTCGTCGTCATCAAAACGGGGCCGTGAAATTTTTCGAATTCTTCTTTTTGTTTCCACCACGCGTTTCCGTAGTTTCCGACAAAGTGCGGATATTTTTTAAATGCGGGATAGTAATTCGCCGGAAGCATTTCGGAATGCGTGTACACGTCGACGCCCGTCCCCTGCGTCTGTTCCAAAAGCATTTCCATATCTTTCATATCGTGCCCCGAAATCAAAATGCCGGGATTTTTCCGCACACCGATATTAACCGTCGTCGCTTCGGGATTTCCGTACGCGCCCGTATTCGCTTTATCCAAAAGCGCCATACCCTGAACGCCGTATTTTCCCGTTTCAAGCGTAAGGGCAACCAGATCGTCGATCGAAAGACCGGCATCGAGCGTTTTCGAAAGCGCCTTTTGAATAAAGGCATCGACTTCTTCATCATCCTGCAAGAGTGCGTTCGCATGCTTCGAATACGCCGAAAGCCCTTTCAAACCGTATATGATAAGTTCGCGCAGAGAGCGAACGTCTTCATCGCTTGTAGCGAGAACGCCGACCGTCGAAGCTTTCGCATCGAAATCCGATGCATCGCCTTTCCACGTCGCAGCTTCCGGAAGACCCTCCCCGCCCGATACTGAAGGCAAAAGACGCTCGGTCACAGCAAGCGTCTCTTCGATCCGCTTAATAATCGACTCTCTGTCGAAGTTCGCATTCGTAATCGTCGTAAATAAATTGAGCGTTACGAGATGATTAACGTCTTTACTTACAGGAAGCCCCGCTTGACGCATCTTCGTCGTTATGCATGAAAGCCCCTTCGTCACATAGATAAGCAAATCCTGCATCGCCGCCACATCGGGCTTTTTACCGCAGACACCCGAAACGGTGCAGCCTTTGCCGCCCGCAGTTTCCTGACATTGGAAACAAAACATCTTACCGTCCATAGATACCTCTTGTTCTTCTGTATAATTTCGTACATACACATTTCCGCTGCGGTTGCCCTGCCCTTACAGTTCAAACGCTTGCGTTTACAGTTCGAGTATACTAAAATGGGGCGCGGAATGATGTGGTAAAAACCACGCCGATTTTACCGGATTGAACGGCGAGTTTTATTAAACTCGAAATTGAATCTATCAAGTGTTACAACGCAGGAGACGTAAGTGGATACGGCGATGCTTCGTTCGCTGAAAATCTTCAACGGCATGGACGAAAAAGAAACGGCGCGCGCGGCCGAGGCGCTGGGCGTATGCGAGCGCGCATATAAAAAAGGCCAAATCATCTTTCATGCGGGAAAGACGACCGATACGATGGGTATGGTGCTTTCGGGCAGCGTCATCATCGAAAACAACGATCTGTGGGGCAACCGCACGATACTCGGCTACATCGGCAAAGGACAGTTTTTCGGAGAAACCTATGCGCTTTTGGAAAACACCGTACTCCTCGTCGATGCATGCGCGAACGAAGACAGCAGCATCGTATTTTTTAAAATCGGCGCCGTCCGTCGCCTTGCGGCAAGCGGAGAGCCCTGGCTCGTAAAACTTTTGTCGAATCTCCTTATGATCTCCGTCCGCAAAAATATCGCGCTGTCGGAGCGAAGCTTTCACACCGCTCGCAAAACGAGCCGCGCAAAACTCCTGTCGTATCTGAATTTCATTTCACTGAAAAAGAAAAGCACCGAATTCGACATTCCCTTCGACCGCCAGCAGCTCGCCGACTACCTCAACCTCGAACGGACGGCTCTTTCGAAAGAACTCGGAAAAATGCAAAATGACAGTCTCATCACATTTCGAAAAAATCACTTCGTGCTGAACAAAACGAAGTCACAGGGAAAATAGAGGCTATCCCAACATGCACATCTTTTATCAAGGTATGATTCTATTTCGTCGTTTGCCTTTGTTTTCATTGCGCGCATAAAAAATGCCGACCGGTCCGCAAAAGAATCGATCGGCGTCTTACGGACGATCATGCAGGCGGAACAGACTCATCCTGATGTGCGTACGGTTTCCAACCAGCCCAGCATAGTGTCCAGCACGAGGCGGGTGTTTCCGCATTGACAGTGGTTCGACGCCGCTTCTTTGTCGGTGAACAGCCTGAACGTTACCGATTTTGCGCCGGTGAGCGCATCGATTTCTTCGCGGTATAAATGCCAATCGATAAAGTGATCTTTTGCGCCCTGCAAAATCAACACGTCCTGATCGATTTTGTCCGCAATATCGAGCATTTGAAAATCGTTCATTTTTTGCATCCATTCGTACGGGTCTTTTACGCCGTATGCGTGCATGCCGTGATTGAGCGCCCATTGGAAAGCGGGATCTTTTTTTGCTTGACCGTACAACACGGCGTTTATAATGCCTTTTAAGCGAAGACGCAGCAGCGTTTTGAAAAAGTTCTGCGCCGCATCGGGTAAATCAGAGAGGGCTACGTGTAAAAAATTCGGAAACACCGACCATGCGATAACCTGCTTAATGCGTTTTTCAAATGCGGCGGCTCTGGGCGCAAGCATCCCTCCCAAGGAAGCGCCGACGATAACAAGGTCGTCCAAATCGAAATGATCGATGATCGCCGTAACCGGTTTTTCCCATTCGTGCGTAAAAGTTGCTCCCTGCACACGCAAAACGCCGCCCTGTCCCGGCCCTTCAAAAAGATACACATCGTAACCGTTTTCGGCAAAATACAGCATAGGAAAAAACAGCTCTTCAAAATAACTGTCGTTTCCGCCGTGCAAAAGTATCGTTCCTTTCGGAGTTTTATGCGAAGCGCTCATGCCGGCTTTTGTGTACATAACCGGAAGACGGATCGAACCGAACGGAACGTCGAAGCGTTCAACCGTACCCGACGAAAAATAATCGGCATAGTGCGCGTAAAACAAATCGGCGGCTTTTTTATAATACGCAAGCTTGTCGTCGTCGCCGTCCGACATAAAAAATTCGCTCATGCGGTAATAAGCGATCGCGTTTTCGGTTCTGTCTTCTTTGAGCGCATTGTCTCCCAAGCGGATGAGCGTATGCTTCCAGTCGTCATGCGTGCGAATGCCGCGCGACACGGCGGCCGTTTCGTCCAAGTCGCCTCCGTCCCAGTTGATAAGCCTATTAAGTTGAAAATTATAGTTTGCATTGTCGTTTAAATTATATAAACCGACTTTAAATTGAATCATAATTCCTCCAAATAAATATTTTTATAGAAACCTGCTGTAAAGTTTCAAGCGAGTGACAACGTACGATTTATTACAGAATAAAGGATCGAATCGGAAAATACTTCCATCAGGACGCTGTTTTTCGAGTCCTCGATTTTTTATCGTCGAAGTGAAGTAATTTGAAGAACGCGAAGAGTTTCGGCAAGATTTTTTTAAGCGATGTTGCCGGTATCAGCTTCCGCTTTTGAGAAAGTCCGTAAACGATATGCCGCAGTATTTTTTACAGGCGGTTGCAAAATGAGAGGAACTTGAAAAGCCTGCAAGGATTGCGGCGTCCGTTATGCTCGTGCCTTTTTCGATAACGCAGCGGCAGGTCTTTTCGAGTTTTTTTAAGAGAAGATAGTTTTTAAAATCGATGCCGACTTCTTCTTTAAACAAATGTAAAAATCGGCTTTTGCTCAAACACAGCGTACGGGGAAACGTATCGTATGCGTCGCTTTCAATACTTTCGCATTGTTCTATAAGCCGTATCGCTTCGGCAATACGGCAGTCCATATTCCGCTCTCCCTCGCTCTTGCACATATCGCCGAATACGGATGCACCGTTCGCCTTCCGCTTTTTTTGCTTTGCATGCACGGCGAGAGTGCCGACAAGATATTCATCTACGGCTTCCAAGGGATCCCCGTCCTCAAGCATACGTATGAGATGCTTTTCGATTTCGATCGGAAGCGCACCGAAGTTTTTTCCTTTTAGCAGTTCATCGTCGATTATCCGTGAAAGCTCGGACGTCGTATCGATCAAAAACACCGCCATAGGCGCATCCTTGTTTCGTCGTACACAGTGCATGACGTTCGATTGAATGACGGCCGAACGCAGACTTTCACTCTCCTTCTCCGCCGTACAGGTAAAAGGCCTGGACGCCGGGGACATCGATTTTGCCCCTGCCAGCGGTAAGCGCATTTTCGCACGCCGCCTCACGTACAAAAAAACCGCCCCCAAGCCGGAGCTTTTTCCGAACTTGAAGACGGTCAATTCGATTTTCAACGGATAATGAGGCGGCATCCATTACCGACTACCCATTACCCGCTGCCGATTAAATTGCATTAAATCTCTTGCCAACCCCACCCCGCATTAATCTTATACATCTTCCATTTTTTGACGTTTTTCGCTTTTTCAAAGGCGTTTTTCAGTGCCTCAGGTACGGAAAAGTCTGTGTGATTGCCTTCGGTAACGCCGGTTTGTTCGGTATAAAGACAACACCTTGCATTATCGCTGTCCGCCCGCGCCGGTAAATCGTCAAATATCTTTTCAAATGCGTTTGCGTCAAGCCGATTGTTGTAACAGCGCAGCTCTTGCAAAGCGGCACAGCCCTGCACGTTGAGCGCGCCAAGCCGATTGTTGTGGCAGTACAGCCATTTCAAAGCACTTAAGCCCTGCACGTTGAGCGCGGTAAGCTGATTGTCGCTGCAACCCAGCTCTTGCAAAGCACTTAAGCCCTGCACGTTGAGCGCGGTAAGCTGATTGCGGCAGCAGTCCAGCCCTTGCAAAGCGATACAGCCCCGCACATTGAGCGCGCCAAGCTGATTGTCGCTGCAGCGCAGCTCTTGCAAACCACTTAAGCCCTGCACGTTGAGCGCGTCAAGCTGATTGCCGTTGCAGTACAGCTCTTTCAAAGCACTTAAGCCCTGCACGTTGAGTGCGGTAAGCCGATTGTTGCTGCAGTCCAGCACTTGCAAAGCACTTAAGCCCTGCACGTTGAGCGCGCCAAGCTGATTGCTGCCGCAGTACAGCGCTTGCAAAGCACTTAAGCCCTGCACATCGAGCGCGGTAAGCTTATTGTTGTAACAGCGCAGCTCTTTCAAAGCACTTAAGCCCTGCACGTTGAGCGCGGTAAGCTTATTGCCGCTGCAGTCCAGCTTTTTCAAAGCACTTAAGCCCTGCACGTTGAGCGCGGTAAGCTGATTGTTCCAGCAGTACAGCTCTTGCAAAGCACTTAAGCCCTGCACGTTGAGCGCGCCAAGCTGATTGTTGTTACAGTGCAGCTCTTGCAAAGCACTTAAGCCCTGCACGTTGAGCGCGCCAAGCTGATTGTTGTGGCAGTTCAGCGCTTTCAAAGCACTTAAGCCCTGCACGTTGAGCGCGGTAAGCTTATTGTTGTAACAGCGCAGCTCTTTCAAAGCACTTAAGCCCTGCACGTTGAGTGCGCCAAGCTGATTGTTGTAACAGTACAGCTCGGTGATTTTGCCTTTGAGGATTACCCTTGTGCCGTTTGCATGCAGGACGGTTTCGGTGCCGCTTGTAAGCGTCGCTTCGTTGCAGCCTTCTACCGTAACGGAGCCATCGGAGGTTATTACCTTAATCCTAATATCGAGCTTATCGGGGCTTAAGATGAGCGAGGCACCGCCTTCGACAAAGAGTGATTGAAACTTTACTTTAATATCCGCATCTGCCGTTACCGTGTAACTATAGTTTGTATCCGTGCCGGCTTCGGCAATAACTGTGCCGCCGTTTGTCCATTTTTCCACCCCGTAGTCCGGATCAGGCGCTGCGGTAAAGGTTACGGTTTTGCCGTATTCGACACTTATGGGGCTGTTTGTTGTTGCCCCTTCGCCTTCCGCCTGTGCCGTGAGCGTGCCGCCTGTGTCGTCTTTCACGCCGAAATCGATGTTATAAAGAGCGACCCATTTTGCCGTGTATTCCGCATTTGCAGCAGGGAAAACTAAAGTATCCGGCAGTTCGGGATCCCAGCCTTTAAAAGCGAAGCCCGCTTGTACGGGATTGGAAGGAGCGGTCAAGGTCGTGCCGTATTTTCCCGATAGTACAATATCGTCCGTACTGCCGCCTACGTTACCGCCTGCAAGATTAAAGCTTACGCTTACCGTATTGCGCTCATAATAGAGTTCTACGACGGTACTGCCGTCGTCGGCTATCGTGCCGTTTTCCTGTTGGGTGCCGTTTATTTTGGTAAGGGCAGAATTATAGGTAAAGCCGTCGTAGGCTCCGCCGGTTTTCGGCGTATATGCAGCGTTCTCTCCCACCGTGCCGTGTAAGATTTCGCTTTCCGTCGGCTCTGCAGGATAGCTGTCGTCCGTTTGTTCTTGATAGTGTTTTACCGTATACGAGGCCGTCCCCGGCGGAAGCGGTTCAAAGCTCACTTTAACGTCAAGCGCTTTTGTAACGATACGAGTATAGGGGTTGTCGGTGCAGCCTGTAACTACAACATTATCTACCCGCCATTCTTTTATCCTGTAATTTCCAACAGGCGCTGCGGTAAAGAGCACGGTTTTGCCGTATTCGACACTTATGGGGCTGTTTGTCGTTGCCTCTTTGCCTTCCGCCTGTGCCGTGAGTGTGCCGTTCGCGCCGTCTACGCTGAATGTTACCGTGTATGAAGCGGGCGGCGTTTCGCCTCCCGAATCGCTGCTGTCCGAACAGCTTGTAAAGACGAGCGCTGCGGCAAACAATAAAGCGCCCGCCGCTGCGATCTTTTTTAAAAGGGTTTTACCGAGCCCCCCCCTATACAAATGTACGGACTCGATTTTGTTTTGTTCATGCGAACCTCCTATAAAAACTTTTGCAGGAAGTTAGAGCGAAGCTTCAAGCAAGGTGTAACTTCGGTGCCGAATGCTTCCGGCATCTTATCGATATTATAACATATTTTTCGTAATTTTCACAGGAGGCCAAAAGGACAAGACCGCCCCGTCAATCAAGCGAAACGCCGACTTCGCGGTAATAGCGCTTCGCGCCTTCGTGCAGCGGTAAGCCTGCGATGTCCTTTACCGCATCCTGTGCCGTCAAGCCTTTTAAATTGCGCTGCGCGTTTCCGAGCTCGTCGACGTTTTCCCAAAAGGTTTTCGTGAGCATATACACCGTTTCATCGTCGAGCGTCGAATTGCAAAACATCAACATTTTAATAGCCGTCGTTCCGACGTCGGCGTTTTGTCCGGGATAGGTTCCCGCAGGAATCGTATAGCGCGCATACCACGGATAGGATGAACGAAGCTTTTCCAAAATATCGTCTCCGATTCCGACGAGATTGCATCCCGACGAGCAGGCCTGAGAAACGGCGGCTGCGGGAATGCCGCTCATAATCCATGCACCGTCGAGCGTGCCGTTTTGGAGCATGTCGGCAGCATCTCCGAACGCGATGTATTCGGTTTGAATGTCGGACGGATAATTCAAGCCCGCCGCGGTAAAGTGGTTTTTGCACTCGCCTTCAACGCTCGATCCCGCAGCGGCAACGGCAAAATGTTTGCCTTTGATGCCGGAAAGGGATGCGATGCCGGATTTTTTTGTAACGACGACCTGGTTCGGATTAAAATACAAACCCGCTATGATGCGGAGATTTTTATTCGCAGCGCCATCGAAGCTGTCGGTGCCGTTATAGCTTTGCCAGCAGTTCGAGCTCACGGCGATCGACACTTGCGACTCTCCGTCGGCGATCTGATTGAGGTTATCGATGCCGCCGTTCGACGCTTGACTCGACGCGCTCACAAAATCGATCTTCGTGTCCCACACGTTTGTGATCGCGGCTCCTACCGCATAGAGCGCGCCCGACGCGGATGCCGTCGGAAATTTAATAGTCACTTTTTCGTGTCCGCCCGCCGCAGTTTTTTTTCCGCTGCAGCCTGCAAGTACGGCAGCCGCAAAAACCGCGGCAAAGATAATCCTAATCGATACGTTTTTCATATTCACCCCCATAAAACTTTTGCAAACCTCTAAAAACCGACAGAGCTTTTAAAAGCAGCTTTTATTAAAACTTCCGTTTTCAAAAAATTCAACCGCGCGCTTTACAGAACATATGCAAGCGCACTATCATCCGCGTAACCGTATTCTTGAGCCTCCGCTTATGAGCGCTCTTCCGAACCGGAAATCTTTTTCGCCGACACTCGGTTTTTTACATATTGATAAATGCTCACCGCAGCGAGGAGCGCAAAGCCGATCGCATCGGAGGCGACGCCCGCATAGAGCAAAAGAGGAGCGATCGCGATGAGAGAGAGCCGTTCGAAAAGGGATGCGCGGCGCAAAAGCCATCCTTCAAGACCCGCGACGAGCGTGACCGTGCCGACCGATGCCGTAAACATCGACCAGAGGCTCATCGCGAGAGGTGCACTTCCGCTTCCGATGAGCAGCACCGGATTTGCCAAAAAGAAAAACGGAATCAAAAATCCGACAAGCCCTATCCTCACGGCAAGCAATCCCGTTTTAAGCTGATCCGAATCTGCGATGCCGGCTGCGACGTAGCAACTGATCGCGACCGGCGGCGTGATATTCGAAAGGCACGCGTAGATGAGGCAAAACAAGTGCGCCGCTATCGGGAGCACGCCGGTTTTTATTAAAACGGGAACGGCGACAGCCTGCACGATGACGTAGGCCGCCACGCCCGGAACACCCATCCCCAATATCGTAGACATAACCATGACGAGGAGTCCCGTCAAATAGATGCTCTTATTCGGCACGACGTTTAAAATCACGTAGCCCATGTTTAGGCCGAGGCTTGTCAGCGTCACGGTTCCGATGATGACGCCGATGATAATGCAGGACACGCCGACGCCGACGGCACCCTTCGCGCCTTCGACGCAGGCGGCGATTATCTTATCCGCTGTCATACGAGTGTCTTTTCGGAGCCAGCTCGCGCCGACGGCCGCGAAAATCGCTGCGACTGCCGAAAGAAGCGGCGTAAATCCCTTCGCCATCATCGCGATAAGGAGTACGAGCGGGAGCACAAGATGTCCCTGCTCTTTCAGCACTTTCAAAGCATCGGGGATGTTCTCTTTTGAAAGGCCGGGAAGCCCCATGCGCTTCGCTTCAAAGTGAACGGCGAGCAGAATTCCCAAGTAATACAAAAACGCGGGCACGATCGCTGCGAGCATGACGGTCGTATAGCTTATGTTTAAAAATTCCGCCATGACAAAGCCGACGGCGCCCATGATCGGGGGACAAAATTGGCCGCCGGTACTCGCCGTCGCTTCGACCGCCGCGGCGAATTCTTTTTTGTAGCCTGTCCGCTTCATAAGCGGAATCGTAATCGTACCGGTCGTTGCGACGTTTGCGACGGCCGATCCGTTTATCATGCCCATGAGGGCGGAAGCTAAGACGGCGACTTTTGCAGGCCCTCCCGGCGTGCGCCCGACGAGCGTCAAAGAAAAATCGTTGATAAACTTTGAAAAACCGCTGTGCTTTAAAAAAGAGCCGAAGACGACGAATAAAAAAATATACGTCGCAGACACACCGACGCCGACGCCCAAGATTCCCTGCGTACCCCAAAACTGCGTAACGAGTACGCGCTTTATCGTAAAGCCGTTGTGTCCGAGCTGCCCCGGAATATATTTCCCGAAAAAATTATACGCAAGGAAGAGCGCCGCAAGAAAGGCAAGATTTCCCGAAGTGCGGCGGGCCGCTTCAAAAACGACTGCGAGCGCAAGAGCGGCAACTGCAATTTGAAACGGCGTAACGCGGCCGCCGCCCCGAGCGACCGCCGTATAGTGAAGTATAAAATAACCGAACGTAAAAAGAGCAAAAGCGATGAGAAAAAAATCGATGACGGGAGGAAAGCGGCGCTTTCTGTTTTCTTTTTTTGCCGCAGGATATAACAGAAACGCGAACAAAAGCAAAAAAATGCTGTGAAACGCGCGCAGGTTTACGGCGCTCATCACTCCGACGGTATTGAAATAGAGCTGAAAGACGACCCAAACGCAGAGCAAAACCGTAATGATCTTTTCCGTCGGACCGGTATACACTCTGGTTCGGGAATCGGTATCCGTGTCTTCAAGCAATTTTTGCGCAAGGGCAGCTTCGGTCGATTTCGGCATACGCCTTCCTAAAAGTTTGTATGCGGTCGATTGTATAAACATACATCGGAAAAGTCAATGATTTTGAAAACGCGTAATCTTGAAAACGCGGCTCACGTGAAGGCTTTGACAAAAAGAGGACGACATCTTTTAATTCATAAGAATTTATGTACAATACTAGGGTAGTTTTATTTCTTCATAATGCTGGAGGTCATATGAAAAAATTCCGTATCATTGCCTGTATTTCGGGCATTGTATTTTTAGCGGCGGCCTTATCATCCTGCGGAGGGAAAAAAGGCGTGGCGAAGGACGGTACGTATACAGGCACCGCAATCGCCCACAACGGCCCGCTCACCGTCGAAGTAGGCTTTGCAAAAGGCGCCATCACGTCGGTAGCCGTAACACAGCACACGGAAACTAAGGGTGTAAGTGAAAACGCTATCGCAAAAGTTTCCGAAGCGATCGTAAAAAACAATTCTACAAACGTCGATTCCGTAAGCGGCGCTACGATCACTTCTTATGCTATTAAAACGGCCGTACAGAATGCGATCGAACAGGCAGGCGGACAGCCGAGCAATTACGCTAAAGAAGTTTCCAAAGCAAACGAGGGAGACAAAACGCTCGAATGCGATGTTGTCGTCATCGGAGCCGGAGGCGGCGGTATAACGGCAGCTGCGCGGGCACAAGAACAAGGGGCGAAGGTTATCCTCATCGAAAAGAACGGACAGGTAGGCGGCGACACCGCTCTTAACGCAGGCACGCTCATCGCGACCGGTTCGAAATTCCAAAGAGAACAGTTAAAAGAAACCAAAGATTCTCCGGAACTGGCATACAGCGATATCATGCGTATAGGAAAAAACGTAAACGATCCCGTTTTGGTTTCCATGATCACCAAAACCATCGGCAAAACGGTAGACTGGCTCATCGACGACATGAAAGTGCCGTACAACGTTGCCGCAACACAATACCCCGATCATTCGGCTAACAGACAGATCGGCGTTGTAGGACGCTCTCCGGCATTCTTTGCCGCAATGCAAAAAAATTTTGAAAACCTCGGCGGAACATTGCTTTTGGAAACAAAAGGTGAATCCCTAATCTTCGAAGACGGAGAAGTAAAAGGCGTTACGGCAAGCGACAAATCGGGCGCGAAGATTACGATCAAAGCGGCTTCCACCGTTATCGCCTCGGGCGGTTACGGAGCGAACGCGAAGCTTCTTCCGAATACGCTCACCGGATATATGTTCTACGGACGCAGTACGGACACGGGAGACGGCTTTACAATGGCAAAAGCGATCGGCATAGATACGATTAACCTTGACTGCGTAAAAGTCTACGCACAGGGCGTAGAAACAACTCCCGGAAGAGCTCTTGCGGCGACGGCATCTTCTACCGCAGCTTCCAACGGACACGGAACGATATACGTAAATACAAAGGGAGTTCGCGTCGTAAATGAAACGGGAACGCTTGCGGCACAGACGGAAGCGACCGTAGCGCAGAGCGACAAAATCCTGTATCTTTTAATGGACGAAGATGCATACCGCGCATACGTGGCAAAGAGCCTTGAAGACAAACTCGTCGCATCCGAAAGCGATATCGACAAATGGTACAACATCTCAAACGACGGCAAACCCGTAATCGCAAAAAGCGCAAATCTTGACGAGCTGGCAAAAACTATGGGCATAGACGCAAGCGCATTGCAGACAACCGTCGCAAAATACAACGACAACTGTGCAAAGGGAGCCGATCCCGAATTCGGCAAGAAAAACCCCGTCGCTCTTGCATCGGGCGGCACATACTACATCGTAGAACAGCGTCCGCGATTTTCCACGACCTTGGGCGGTTTAAAAGCCGATGCTTCCATGCAGCTGCTCTCAGGCGGAAAGCCCGTTAAAAACTTATACGGAGCCGGAAGCGTTGTAGGCGGTGCAAACGGACGAGACTCGATGACCGCGATGATGAATTCATGGGCGATCGGTTCGGGACGCATCGCGGGTGAAAGCGCTGCAAAAAACGCAGGTAAATAAATAATCCGAAAATACGCTCTGTAAAAAACGATCGGCGTGACGGCGATATTTGGAAAAGAAACGCGCTTCGAAACAACCGAAGCGCGTAAAAATGAGCTATTGCAGATTCGAACTGCAGACCCACGCCTTAAAAGGGCGTTGCTCTACCTACTGAGCTAATAGCCCAAGCTGTACGGCAAGTATGTCGGTTACTATATTATTTTTCGTAATAAGTGTCAATAACCTGCCGTACATCCTGTCGATTTTTTTTAACGGTCCTTGACGGCGGCGCTTTCGTCCCAATCTTCAACGATTTTGACGCCGCTCGACGTGCCGAGCCTGTTCGCACCGGCCGAGAGCATCGCCAAAGCCTTTTCGGCAGAGCGTATGCCGCCGGAAGCTTTTACGCCGAGCGCGCTGCCGACCGTTTCCCGCATAAGCTCCACGTGATGAACCGTCGCGCCGTTCGGAAGCGGCTTTCCGTCATCTCCTTTCGGATTTGCAAAACCCGTCGATGTTTTTACAAAATCTGCTCCGGCTTTTGCCGCACAGGTACAGCACAAAGCGATCTCTTCATCGGAAAGAAAGCAGGTTTCGAGAATCACTTTTACGACGACGCTTTTTCCCGCTTTTTTTGCGGCATCCCGCGCCGAATCAGTGACGGCTTTGATGTCCGCTTCCACGTCTCCGAAACGGCCGTCCTTTGCAGCACCTATATCGATTACCATATCGACTTCATCCGCTCCGTCCGCAATCGCGCGTGCGGCTTCAAAAGCTTTGACGGCGCTTGCATTCGCGCCGAGGGGAAAGCCGATGACGGTACACACTCGGACGGGCGAACCTTCCAGTTCGGAAACCGACAGCCGCACGTAGACGGGGTTCACGCATACCGATGCAAAACGATATTTTTTTGCATCCGCGCAGAGCTGTCGTATTTTTTCAGTTCCCGCTTCCGGCGCCAAAAGCGTATGATCGATCATCGACGCAACAGTTTCTTTTTTCATAATCATCCCTGCCAAATAATCAATTTATAACGAATACAGTATAGCGGTCTTGCGCGGTTTTCGGCAATAGTGTATTATTTTACGCGTGGTGCGTGCCGTGTTACGGCACACAAATAAATCAAGCTATAACAGGAGAACACTTATGGCGTACAGAATCAACAAATCGCAGTGCGTAAACTGCGGAACCTGCGAACCCGACTGTCCGGTCGGCGCTATATCGGAAGCCGATAACGCCCGCATCATCGATGAAGAAAAATGCATCAGCTGCGGAACCTGCGCAGGCGAATGCCCGACTTCGGCGATCGCGGAAGTGTAACTTTTGCTGCAAAGCGGGGACATGCCGGACTGCGTAACATAGAGCTGCCGGCTGTCCTTTTTATGCAGGCGACTATGGCAAAGCGTTTTCTTTATTACGTATTTACAGCATTTTCCTCAGCAGCGAAAGCGATAACTCTTATCGTATTGTGCGTGCTTGTCGGCTGTGCCGTTACGTTTCCGCTGTGGCGCTTTGCAACTTCGCTCCCTTCCGTCTACACGGCAGTCGTCCTCAGTCTTTTTGCCGCGTATATACTATATAAAATAGCGTACGCGATTAAAAAATCGACGCGGAAAACGGTGCTGTGCATCGTTCTCAATATTGTCATCATCGCATCGGGACTTACGGCGGCAGTCGCGCTCGTATTTGCCGGCGCACGCTTTATCGCGATCCCCGTCATCATCCTCATCCCCGTACTCTGCATTATCTCATCCCGTCTTTTGCGGGGTGGACAATAAGCGATTCCATGCAAAAGCTGCGCCGCTTTTTTTTTACGGCAGCCGTCATTGCATTTTTTTTCATTCCGCTCCGAAAAGTATCCGCCGAGCAAAATGCAGCACATCCCTCTACTCTATCGAATTCCGCTTCGGCGCAAAACGGTATTACGCTGTACACGGAAAAGCTCCCGCGCATTCCGCGTCTTTCTTCGCGCGACGACGTTTTTAAACAGTACGGTGCAGATGTCGAGGAAAACTATAAGCGTTCCGCTTCGGGAAAAGCAAAGCACGTGCAGTTTTATGCGTACACGCCGACGGCCGACGATACGCTTTTTACCGTCGCGGCAGCCTGTTCGATCCCATACGAGACGATAGCGACGGTAAACGGCATCGCGAATATCGGCGACATAGCCGAAGGTAAAACGATCATTCTGCCCACCGATGCGGGCTTATTTGTACCGGAGACGCCGAAATCGTCTATCGAAATATTAATAGAAAAAAAATATTTTTCGATTATGGAAAATTTGCCGAAAGCGTGGTATAGTATAGACGGCAGACGTTTTTACTTTCTGCACGGAGAGCGTTTCGGCTCGACCGAGCGCGCATATTTTCTCGATGCGGATTTTAAAATGCCGCTCGATGCTTCGTGGCTGTCGTCCGCATACGGCATGAGGATGAGTCCGCTTTCCGGCGAAATGCGCTTTCACCGCGGCATCGATTTGGCAGCTCCCGAAGGTTCGCCCGTGTATGCATGCAAAAGCGGAAGCGTCATACGCTGTACAAAGGGCGATCCGATATACGGAAATTACGTCGTGCTCAAACACGACAAGGGCATGACGAGCATCTATGCGCACCTCTCGGAAATAGACGTGCGCGAAGGCGATATCGTCATAGGCAGAGCTCGGATCGGGCTTGTAGGAAAAACGGGAGCGGCGACGGGGCCGCACCTCCATTTTGAAATACGCGTAAACGGCGTTTCGACCGACCCGCGAGGTCTTTTGCCGGATTACGGCGGCAGGCAAGGGCGATGAAGATACACGGCATCTGCAGTAAAATTATTATTTTTTCCCTTTTATGCGCCGCATCTTCGCTTTTTGCCGAAACGTTCCGTGTGCGAAAACTTTTTTCGATACGGCTTACCGGTACGGTGCAAAGCGAACAGACGCTTGTCACCGGCATCAACGACGGCATTGCAATTCTCCTGCCCGAAGATCGCAGCTGGCTTGAAGGCATCGAAATAAAGATAGCGATTCCCGAAGCGGTTGCCGCATGGCAGGATTCGGTCGCCCTCTCCCTCTACGACAATATAACGCCCGACCCCGCCTCTTCCCGCATCGATTACAGCGGATCGCGTTCCTTTGTCAAGCCGCTTCCGACCCGGCTTTCGTGGATTATCCAAATTCCACTTTCGGCATCGGCATCGTTTAAAGAAAGCGCATACGCGACAAAACTCGGCGTCGCCCCAAACACAAAGCGCGGCTTCGTGTTCGTGCGCCTGCAGCCCGCGATGAAAGGCATTCCCGACGAAACGATCAACGCGGAATTAAAGATTACCGTAAAGCCGATTTTAATAAATAAAGGGAAACTGCGAGTTTCCGTCGCCTGTCCGAACGGTGATACCTCTCCGTATACGATTTTTATTGACGGCACAAAGACGGATGCCGACACAGGCTATACGCTCTCTCCCGGCGTGCACGACATAAACATCGTTTCCGATTTTTACCGCGACGAAATGCGTACGGTGCGAATCGATCAGGCAAAGACGACAGAACTCGCGATTACGCTCAAGAGCCTTGCTCCGACACTGATCGTCACTTCTCCCGACAATGCAGCGGTATATGTCGACGACCGGAAGTGGACCGCGTTCGGCAAAGAGACTGAGATTTCCGAAGGAGAACATACGGTGCGCTTTGTCATGGGCGACTACGAAATCGTACGCACGCTCAACGCACAAAAAGGCAAATCCTATACGGCGTCAGTCGCCGTCGATGTAAAGATAAGCGAAGAGTAAATAATCAAGCGTCCGCATAAAGGTAAAAACGCGCCGATTTTTTTTAAATCAGCTAATTTTTTTCGGCATTTCGGTCGATATAGTATATACCGGGAGCATTTCCCCTCCCACCCATGCTTCCGGTTGCCTGATGGGCATTGGAGCCGATATGCGTTTTGCGTACCGGCTCCTTTTTTATACGGGTGTACAGACATTATGAGGCAACAACACATGTCGTACTGCCCGCTTGACATACCGTTTTTTTTATGCCATAGTATTTTTATGATATATACGGCGCTACTATATGCAAACACTTTCTCGATGTGTCGACGGTGACGGTGCTGTATAGTGTTATCGCGTAGATTACAGACCTGTCGCTTCGGCGGCGGGTCTTTTTTGTTTTAAATAACGACGCACGGCGCAATGTGCAAGGAGCAATGCAATGGCAGGAATGGATGCAAAAGGAAAATACCGGCAGTTTCCGATAATCGATATCGGACGGCGCGAATGGCCGGATAAGCTTATCACAAAAGCGCCGGCGTGGTGTTCGGTCGATCTCCGCGACGGCAATCAGGCGCTCGTCAATCCGATGGGCGTAGAGCAAAAACTCGATTTTTTCGATCTGCTCGTAAAGATCGGATTCAAAGAAATCGAAGTGGGATTTCCGTCCGCATCCGAAACGGAGTATATATTTTTACGCCGGCTTATCGAAGAAAACCGAGTACCCGAAGACGTAACGCTGCAAGTGCTCTGCCAGGCGCGCGAACACCTTGTCAAAAAAACCTTTGCATCGCTGAAAGGTGCGCCGAAAGCGATTTTCCACATATACAATTCGACGTCCCCCGCGCAGCGAAAGTATACGTTCGACATGACAAAAGCGCAAATAACGCAGCTTGCCCTCGACGGCGTCAAGTGCGTGCAGGACTGTCTTTCGGATGCGGGCGACACGCATATCCGACTTGAATATTCGCCTGAAAGTTTTTCGACGACCGAAATCGAATACGCGGTCGAAATCTGCGAAGCGGTAAAAGAAGAGTGGGCGAAAACGACAAGCGATAAAATTATTTTGAATTTGCCGACGACGGTCGAATGTGCGACGCCGAACATCTTTGCCGATCAAATCGAATATTTTTGCAAACACATATCGAACCGCGAAAACGTCATCGTCAGTCTGCACAATCACAACGACCGCGGGGAAGCCGTCGCATCGTGCGAACTCGGCTTGCTTGCGGGAGCAGACAGAGTTGAAGGTACGCTTTTCGGAAACGGCGAGCGCACGGGAAACCTCGACATCGTAAACGTCGCCCTCAATATGTATACGCAGGGCGTCGATCCCGCTCTCGATTTTACGCATATCGACGGCGTGCGCGAACGCTACGAAGAGTTCACCGGCATGACCGTCGGCCCGCGCGTGCCTTATGCGGGCGAGCTCGTATTTACCGCGTTTTCGGGTTCCCATCAGGATGCGATTCGAAAAGGCATGGCTGCCCGAACTCAGGCAGGAGAGAGCGCTCTGTGGGACGTACCCTATCTTCCGATCGATCCTCACGACATCGGAAGGCAATACGAAGGCATCATCAGAATCAACAGTCAAAGCGGAAAAGGAGGTGCAGCCTTTATCCTCGAGCAGGACTACGGCATCATGCTGCCCAAAGCGATGCACACACCTTTCGGCGATATCGTTAAAGCTGCGGCGGACGAAGCGCAGAGGGAACTCAAAAGCGAAGAGATATACGATATCTTTGCAAAGACATGGCTCAATAAAACCTCTCCGCTTAAAATACTCGATTTGAACGAAACGCATCTCGACCGCGGCATCGAAAATGAGGGCGACGAACAGGTTATGTGCCGCGCCGCAGTCGAATGGAAGGGCGAAAAGCATACGATCGGCGCAAAGGGAAACGGCCCGCTCGACGCTTTCGTCAATGCGCTGAAATCGACACCCGTTCCGAAATTCAACATAGCATCGTTCCACGAACACAGTATCGGACGCGGCAGCGATACGAGCGCTATGGCGTACGTGCAGATCACGACGGAAGACGGAAAGCAAGTGTGGGGCGCCGGCAGAAGCAGTAACGTCGGACGCGCGGGCGTCGCCGCTGTCGTAAGCGCGATAAATTTTTAATAGGTCGAATGAAGGCATCAGCTAATAAAGCTGTGCTTTCGGCGAGAACCCGGTACGGTTATTCCATAAGGTAATTATAATCCGCAGCCGTATCAGGTACATTGGCCGCATCGTTTTCATTTCCGGTTTTCGTTCCGCTTCCGCCGTCGAAGAGGTCGGAGGGAATTGTGAGCGGAGAGGTATCGTAGGGTTCGTCATAGCCGAATCCCGATTTGTACATTTCCTTTTGCAGCCGATCGATAAATACAGCGGTCGCATTTTTATCCGAATGGATCGTACAGAATTCTGTCGGTTCGGTTCCCGAAAGAAACCATTGCGTCGTTATGTGGTTGCCGCATTCGGGCGTCGGCAGCAGTCCGCTTTCGGTGCATACCGTCGCGCGGATAACGCCGGATGCGGGCGCGGCAAAATCTTTCGACGGAAGATCTTTATGAATCGCGCCCATAAAGTCGCCCATAGCGGGGCCCGCAAGCGTGGCTCCCGTTATGTTGAGTCCGAGCGAATTGCCGCGCTTGTCGAAGCCGAACCAAAAAGCCGACGTATAGTACGGACTGAACGCGATCGTCCACGCGTCCGCCCAGTTTTGCGTCGTTCCCGTTTTGCCCGCGAGCGGAATCGCATACGACTTTCCGCTTTCCGTTTTATATGAAAGCTTTGCTCCCTGACCTGCGAGCGTTCCGCTCTTTACGGTGTTCGTCAAAAGCTGTGTCATAACGTATGCCGTTTGCGGCGAAATGATTTGCGCGGAGGCACCTTTTTGCTGCTGCGCCAAAAGGATATCGCGTTCGGGATTAAAGATGATATTTCCGTTTCTGTCTTCGACCGTGCGGATCGCCATCGGTATGACTTCTTTTCCGCCGTTTGCAAAGATAGCAAATGCCCGCGCCATTTCGATCGGTCGCACGTCGCAAACGCCGAGTCCGAAGGGGTAGACGGGAATAAAGCTGCGCTCGCGGTATTCGCTTTGCGGGATGCCGAGCAGTTTTGCCGCCCTGTCGATTGCGGCGTCAAAGCCGACGGCATCAAGCACTTTTATGGACGGTACGTTCATCGAATGGGCAAGCGCGTACCACAGCTGGACATTGCCTCGGTATACGCCTTTGAAATTCTGTGGAATATAGGGCGTGCCGTCGGATTTGTGAAAGACGGTCGGCGTATCGGAGATAACCGTTGCGGCAGTAAATTTTTTCGAATCGATCGCCGCAGAGTAGTAGAGCGGTTTAAATGTGGAACCCGGCTGAAAGCGCGATTGCACGGCGCGGATAAATTGATTGCTTTGTCCGTACTGGCTGCCGCCGACGAGAGCTGTGATATAACCCGTATCGTTTTCGATCGCGATCATCGTTCCTTCGATCGTCGTCCGCTCGCTTTCCGCTTGCGAAATTTTCGTCGCGTTATTGACGATCTGCATTTTCAAATCTTCAAGACCGAACATGAGGGAGCATGTATCGAGCACGGGATTGATTTCGTCGACAAAGGCGCCGTTTGCGGTTTTTTGCGCACGTTCGGCCGAAAGCTTTATGCCAGGCAGACCGAAGGTGAGCGCGATAAGTTCGGAAAGCGGAACGTAGGGGCTGAACGTCGTTACGGCGCGGTTTCCCTGTTCCCGCCTCCACATTCGATTCGCCTGCGAAATGTATTTATCCATAACTGCCTGCGCCGCCGCCTGATGTGACAGGTCAAGCGTCGTATTGACGGTAAAGCCGCTCGTGTAGATGTCTTCCGAACCGTAGACCATATTGGCGAGTTCACGCCGCACGTATTCGCTGAACCACGGCGCTTTATCGTCGCGCGTAAAATATGCCGATGCGCTCGTCCTCGTGTAGTCGAAGTCTGCCCAGTACGCATCGAAGGATTCGTCGGCGTCCGCCTTTGTGATATAGCCCCTGTTTACCATCGAAAGCAGCACGTCGCGCTGCCTGTCCATCGCCCTGTTCGGATGATCGAAAGGATTGTAGTACGCGGGGTTCGACAGCTGGATGACGAGGATCGCCGCTTCGGCAGGAGTAATTTCGGTCGCATCGTGTCCGAAATAATATTTTGAGGCCGCGTTGACGCCGTAGGTACCGCCGCCGAAGTAAATGCGGTTTAGATAGGTTTCGAGGATTTCGTTTTTCGAAAGCCGCCGCTCCATCTGCATCGCCCACCACAACTCTTTGATTTTTCGCTTTACGCTCCTATCGGAGCGGTCGCAGTAGAGCGTTCCCGCAATCTGCTGCGTCAACGTCGAACCGCCGCCGAGTGGGAGGTGCAGCGCCTGTCCGATCACCGCGCGCACGATCGCCTTTGCGGAATAGCCGCGGTGCTTGTAAAAGACGCGGTCTTCACGCGTGAGCAGTGTATTTATCATCAGACGAGGTAAGCGTTCGAAGCTGATGATTTCGCGCTTTTCGTCGGACGAGAGTTCCGTGATGAGTTCCCCGTTTATGTCGAGCAGTTTTGTCGGCAACGCCGTTTCGAATTCGGTGATGTATTCGGTATTTTTGATATTGATCGTTTCGGACAACGCCCAACCGAGCGTGCCTCCGAACGTGAGCGCAAAAAATGCGAGCAGCGCAATCGCTGTAATGGTCGATTTTTTTATCGAACCGGTAATCGTGTTTCGTATCATACGCGTTAATCCGTATACTAGCCCGAATAGCGTATTTTGTAAATCACCCGCATTTACTTGATTTCACATTAGACAGCCCCGTGTTTGTTCTTATACGGCAGTTGCGGTCGGCTTTACTACCCTTTGTTATACGGCGCAAGGCATCGGAACAGCAAACCTTCCGCACGAATAAAACCGGTATGCAAAAAAGGCACAGCCGTTTCGGCCGTGCCTTTTTTTACCGGCGGGAACTCCGCCCGTCAATCATCAGCGCTTGAGCGATAAAATCGTTTCAAGCATCGAGTCGGTCGTTTGAATCGTCTTTGCATTCGATTCGAAACCGCGCTGCGTAACGATCATATCGGTGAGCTGTTCGGCCAAATCGACGTTCGACATTTCGAGTGCTCCGGAAAGCAGTTTACCCTTTCCCGCCACTCCGCTTTCGCCGATCATCGCCTGCCCCGAATTGTTCGATTCGGTGTACGTATTGTCGCCCGCCTTTTCAAGACCGCGGTCGTTCGTAAAAGAGGCCATCGCGATCTGTCCGAGCGTGCGCACGCTGCCGTTCGAATAGACACCCGTTATGACGCCGCTCGAATCGATTTTGAAATTGTCGAGGTAACCGAGCGCATAGCCGTCCTGCGAAAACGCTTTTGTCGTCGAGCGGGATGCGTCCTGCGTAATCGTGTCGGTCATGCTGCCGATCGTACCGATGTTGATGTTGAGCGTTTGCCGGTACGGATTGCCGTCCGCGTCGGGATTCGATTCGGGAACGGTAAACGACGTCTGCAGCAAAATCTGTCCGTTTTCGTTCGATGCGACGCCGGCAGAATCTTCGACGGAAAGCAGGCGCCCCATATTGTCGAAAGATACGATAAACGTATTTCCCATGCCGTCGGTCGTATTGAGTCCGACTCTCGTCTGCGTAAAGTCCGCGTTGTCGGCATCGACGTTTACCGTCGCCTGCCATTGATTGACCGCTCCGGGAACCCTCGCAAACGATACCGACAAAAGGTGCTTGTTGCCGAAGCTGTCGTAGATTTCCTGTTCCGTTCCCCACGTGCCGCGGATGATGTCTTCCGCGTTCGCCTGTTCGGGAATGAGCGGCGTATTTTTATCGAGGTTGCAGCGGAACAAAACGTTTTGTGTCGCACGCGCCGGATCCTTCGATCCGACGGGGATAACGATATCCGTCGGAGTGGCGGCCGTCGAAACGATTTCGATACCGTTCACTTCCTGCGCCATCCAGCCCTGCACGCGCATACCGTTTGCAGGATTGACAAAGGTGCCGTCGCGGTCGAGCGAAAAATCTCCGTTCCGCGTATAATAAGACTGCTCGCCGTCCTTTAAGATAAAAAAGCCGTTGCCTTCGATCGCGATGTCGGTTGTAACTCCGGTCGTCTGTAAATTGCCCTGCGTAAAGATATTGTCGACGGATGCGATCATCATGCCGAGTCCTACTTCTTTCGGATTGACGCCGCCGAGCTCGTCGTTCGGACGAGCCGGTCCCGAAAGCTGCTGGGAAATCATATCTTGAAAATTGACGCGGGCACGTTTAAAACCGAAAGTATTTACGTTCGCGATGTTATTGCCGATGACGTCCATGCGTGTCTGGTGATTTTGTAATCCCGAAACGCCCGAATACAGTGATCTCATCATAGAGCTGCCCCCGTTTAATTTCCGTAAATCGCGCTGATCTGATCCATCGTGTAGTATCTGCCGCCTACCATGACGCGCGGCTTTTCTTCGCGCGTTGCAGCCTGCACGACACCCGTCGTAGTGGTATCTCCGACGTTGAGCTCAACCGTCTTTCCGAGCATCGAAGACGCTTCGGAAACTCTGAACACGCCCGCGAGCTTTGTAAACTCTGCGCTCATGTTCGTCATCTGTTCAAGCGATGAAAACTGTGCCATCTGAGCGATAAACTCGGTGTTTTCGATCGGACTTGTCGGATCCTGATTCGACAGCTGTGCTATCAAAAGTTTTAAAAAGTCATCCTTGCCCAACGAATGATTGACCGTACGTCCTTTTACGCCAAGTTCTTTGTTGTAGCCGCTTACGGCAAAATCGACCGCCGCTCTGTCGGCTGCACTCATGGTGGTGTTGATTCCGTCCATCATCTACCTCTATCCCGCTGATTAATAATTAATAATTTCAAAACGATTAATAATTTACACAACGACGTTTACCGCGTGTTCGCTTCCGATATAGCTTCCGCCCGAAGCGGCGCTTACTTCCGACACGAAAGCGCTTTCATATCGTCCGGCGTGCTGAGCATCGGCAAAGCCGCCGCCCGCCCCGCTTCCTGAAAAACTTCCGCCCGTTCCGGCCGACGAATAGGCTACGGTAAAACCGCCCGCTTCAAAACCGCTTTGCGCGAACGCGTTCTTGAGCACGTCGGCGCTTTCCTTAAACGCGTTGTATGCTTCTTCGGAATGCACCGTGATTTGTCCGCTCACTACCTTATCGGAAAGCTGCAAGCTGATCTTTACATTTCCGAGCGATTCCGGGCGCAGCACGAGGTTGATCGTTCCCGCGTTGTTGTCGCGTAAAACAATCGAACCCGCTTTTACAAATTCGGATGCGTTTTGCCGTATTTGATTCGCGAGCATCGCTTGAAAGTTCGAACTTGCGGTCTGTGCGCTTTGACCGTTTGCAGGGGCGACATTTTGCAGAGTACCGTCCGAAACGAACATTGTCAGTTCGGGCGTATCGCCGACTTGAGTATCGATTTTTATCGATTTTTCCGTTTCGGGTTTTACTTCGGAAAGGATTTCCGCCGTTTCCGTTCGAAGATCGGTGACGAGGATTTTGCCGTCCGCATCGAATGCGCGCTCTCGCTTTGAAATAGCTTTTTCATCGCGTATTTCAAATGAAAACGCTTTTTCGTCCGAAAATCCGTTATCCGAAAATTCGCCTCCTTCAGTTTCACCGTCCGATAAATCGGCCGTATGCACAATGGCGCTTCCTATTTGAAACGGGACGGCTTCTTCGGAAACGGATACGCTTTCGGCAAAAAAATCGTCCGTATCGCTTTCGGTTTTTGTATCGATTCCCTTGCCCGCGCTTTCGGAATCGAGCATTCCGTCGACGAGATATGCGAAATCTTCAAGCAGCGCGGTACGCGCGGCGTCCCCCGCATCGAGGACTTCCGTTTTTTCAAGAGCTTCATCGGCGGTATCGGCCATCCGTCCGCGGCTTTCATCCTGCGTGTACTCAAAAGATTTTTTTTCGTTGAAATCCGAAGACGTGCTGTCAACCGGCTCTTTTTTTGCGGTATCTTTTGCAGCGGCGGTTTTGCTTTCTTTTTTCGTATCGACGTCGTCATTCCGCACAGCTTTCGCCTTCGATGCGTCTTTCCGTCTAAGATCCGTAGAAGCGCGCTTACTTTCGTGAAACCCATTCGAGCTTGAAAACGCATCGGAGACTTGAGCGTCGATTTTTTTGCCCTGCGCGCGCGCGAGGAGCTTTGCAAACGAATGCTCTTCGTTTTTCGTACGCGATAAAAGAATTTTTTTTGAAAGCGGAGATGAGAGAGAGTCGATTTTATCGATTGCGTTTACTTTCGGAACCGCGTTTACTTTTGCAACGGGAATTCCCTGCATCGCCATCCTCCATTTATGCAAACAAAGAATGACCGCAGGGAAGTTCAGTCAAGCGCTTTCGGCTTACTCACCATCTTCCGTTGGACTGCCGCAGCCCGCTCCGCCGGCATGAGCGAAAGCCAGTACGATGTCATCGAATACTGCTTTTTCGTCGTCGCCATTTCTTCTTCTTTGCGCAAAACGTCGATCACGAGCTGATCGTCCATCGCCACAAGTTCTTGAACGGCCGCGGCGGGCGGCATATTGTACAGACGCGTTGCGATCTGTTCTATGTTTACTTCTTTATCATCGTACTTTTTTTGCAAATTGTTAAATGTTTTTTCGCGTTCTTCGAGTGTTTTTTCGCGTTCGGCAAGTTCGGCCGCAATCCGCTCGTTTTGTTGTCCCGACGCGGTCAATTCGCTCTCTTTTTGATCGAGTTCTTCCTTATAAAGCCTGAGCGCTTCGCGCTGTTTGTCTATGCGATCCTGATCGATATCGTTGTTGAGCGGGCGAACGGCGGTCATCGACGTCTGAACTTCTCTGCCGAGGATACGGTACAGCGGCGTAAACAGCGTCTTTGCATGAATGATTCCCAAATAATCGAACCACAACAAGCCGCCGAGACAGAGAATTATAATCAGAAAAAGAAGGACAATCGATTTGCCCAGGTTTTTTCCTTTTGCCATCGTAACCCACCCGTTTATATATTTGGTTCAATTTCGAGTTTTCTAAAACTCGAAATTTTCCAACCGTTTCACGCATCGCTGGAATGGCGAGTTTGGAAAACGGATAAAATTATGCTTTCGGCGAGGTTCCGGCTGCGTGCCGCTTTGAGCGTTAAGCTTACGGAAGCCTGCCCAAAAAAGCTCAACCGCGGCTAAGCGGACGGGTTCTCGCCGAAAACACAGCGTTATGGATTGATACTTTCCAAACTCGACATTTTACCTACTTCCTACATCGGCGCTAATCCGGCCGATATTGAGCGTTATTTTGTTTAACTTTCGATAAGCCCCGCGATCGCCGCTCCGAGCGTTATATCGTTTTCCCGCGAAATGATTTCCCAATAAAGACCGCGTTCTTTTGTGAGCGCTTCTTCGAGATAGCCGTGCACACGCGCGGAAAGCATATGCGTTTTAAAATACGTGCTGCCGTTGCAGAGTATACACACGGGGCGCGAAGCGTTTTTCCCCTCGCCGCTTTGAATAACGCAGGCTGCAAGGATAGCTGCGGCATAGCGGGCGGAGCGTTCCGCAACCGCATCGAGGATCTGAAATATGCGGTCGTAATCTTCGTCTGAAGCGCTTTCGGCGGCAAGGGCTCCGAGGGAAGCGTTCGTGTTGTACGGCGCGTGCAAAAACGCGTCGGCTTCGACGAGCGACAGAGCAGGCAATGCGAGGATTCGCTTGGCACACGCTTTGCCGAAAAGCCCTTCTTCCGCCGCAGCTTTCAGTGCTTCAAATGCGACGTCCCCGAGGTAACCGCCCGAACACTGTTTTTCCGTGCGGTATTTTCCGGGACTCAGCGTTTTCGCGTCGAGCGCGTTGTCAAAATCGGAGCAGACTATAGCGCCGAATTTTCCCGATTCGCACACGACGATCTGCTTGGCAAAATCTTTTACGTCCGGCATCTCCGGCTGAATATACGCGGCGTTCAATCCCGTGCCGAGTATAAGACCGATGTACGACGAATACTTTTTTCCCGTATCCGGCGTCGCAGCTCCCGCAAGCAGAGCCGCCACCGTATCGTTTAAGAGCGTGACACGCCGCAGCTTTTTCCATCCGCGCGCTTCAAGCGTTTTTTTGAGCGTTTCGCCGATACGGCACCCGACAACTTCGGGCGCATTCACTTCTTTCGTAAATCTGATGAGGATACCGTCTCCGCCGTCGGTGATCTCCATCGGATATGAAAAACAAAAACCGATCGATTCGGCTTTGTCTTTTAAGTGTTCGATGTTCGACGCGATTTCATCGAAAAAATCCGCACGTGAAAGCGTCTTCGCAACTCCGGGCATCTTCGTCTTTTCGAGAAAATCGATCGACGCTTTTCCCTGCTCGTTGAACGACACGAGACATGAGCGGAAATTCGTTCCCCCCGCATCGATGACGATGACGCTCTTATCCGAAGCGGGATTTTCCGGCGGATTGCTGTACGTGCGTATCATATCCTGATAAATTTTTTGCCCGCGGAGACCGGAATTCATATCGTACAAAAGCGCATCGATCACCGAATCGATATCGACGTGACGGATAAAATTATGTTTTGCCAAAAACGCGCTGACTGCCCGATTCATAGGCTTTCAGTATACCACAACGCGGCGAAAATGTGAATGATACGCCCGCACTGT
>NZ_JADOVM010000007.1:0-109225 GCF_050938355.1 Treponema sp. SP13 | reverse complement strand
CGGTTTGAGCGGGTAGCTAATAATTTACTACTTTTTCCCAAACCCTGTCAAGTACCTATCCTACCGTTTAGAAATTTTTTCTTACAACATACACCGCTCCACCGGTGACCGCGGCCACTCCCATAAGAATAGAAAAAAAGTAAATATATCTGCTATAATAGCCACATGAAAAAGATACTCGTTGTCTCATCGAATGAAAAGATTATCGACACGGTACGGGAAGGCTGTACCGCATTTTCGGACGACTTCGGCATCGACATCAAAACGGATATCGATGATATCATCAGCTATATCAATTACGAACTGCCGGAAATAAAAATACTCGACTACACTTCCGCAAACATCGACTGTGCTAAAATTCTTTCCGAAGTGAACGACGATCCGTGGCTGCACTACGGCGGTATCATCGCAGTCTGCAAAGACAGAAAGCAGATGCGAGAGCTCGAAGAACTGAAAGATTCGAACATCCTTTCAATTCAAACGATAAACGATTTTTCAGTTCATTTTATTCACCTGCTGCGTATCCTGTGGCAAAATCAAAAGTTTCTGTTGAACCGCGGCATGCAGGAAGATTTCGGCGGAGAAGAAAACGGTACTTTCGTCTGCGGTAATGATCCGCTCGATATCAGATTTTACACATCGTTTCTTATTAATTATTTATACAGCACGAATCGCATAAACAGCGACGACCGCAGCGATCTCCAGATGACGCTTACCGAACTCTTAACAAACGCGCTCGAACACGGAAACTTACATATCTCGTACGATGAAAAAACAAAATGGATGAAAGAGCACGGAGATGTATTCAGCCTCATCACGGAGCGCGCTGCCGATCCGCGATACGCGAATAAGCAGATTACGATCACGTATGCGATCGGAAAACAAAAATCGACCATATCGATTCAGGACGAAGGAGACGGTTTCGATTGGCGAAAATATATCGGCAACAAAAACGTGCCCGACGGAGAATTGCACGGCAGGGGCATCAGTCTCGCGTCGGAGCTCGTTTCGAAAATCGCGTACAACGAAAAAGGCAATCAAGTGGTATTCGAAATCGCCAACAGAATCGACGAATCGAACACGGTGCCGCAAGCCATGTCGAATTTCGAAACGGTGACGTACACCGACAAACAAATCGTCTGCCGTCAAAACGAGGCGACGACCGACCTTTTCTTTATCGTATCGGGACGCTATGCCGTCTATTCGGGACGCAAGCTCGTTACCGTCATGTCGCCGAACGACGTGTTCATCGGCGATATGTCCTTTTTGCTCAACGACAAACGATCGGCAACGATCCTCGCCGTCGGCAACTGCAAACTTATTAAAATTCCGAAAGGCGATTTCCTTCAGATGATACGGAAAAATCCGCACTACGGCTTATTTCTTTCACGAATGCTCGCACAGCGCCTCGAAAAACAAACGCACCGGACAATTCAACTGAACGAACAGATTGCAAAACTGCAGGGAAGCGAAAAATAGTTTTTCAAATTATACTACCGTATCACCGGAGGAAATACCGTGTCGCTCAACTGCAACGAAATAAACGCAATCCTCTCGGAACTCGACCTCGAAGGTGCTTTTATTCAAGACATCATTCAGCCCGGTTACGATACGCTCGCGCTCTGCACGTATAAAAACGGAAGGGCGCTCACGCTTTTTATCTGCACCGCGCACGCTTCATGCCGCATACACGAGACGAAACGGAAAATCACGCGGAACGATAAGCCGCTGCGCTTTATGGAATTTTTAAAATCGCACATCAAAGGCTCTCGGATTACATTCTGCGTTCAAGTCGGTTTTGAGCGGATTATTAAAATGACGCTTACGCACGCCGACGAAAATTTTATCATGTACATACGTTTGTGGAGCGGAGCTGCAAATATCGTATTGTGTACGGAATCGAACATAATCCTCGATACGATGTATCGCCGTCCTGCAAAGGGCGAAATCGCAGGCGGTACCTTTGCGCTTCCCGAAGGCGAGAGAGCGTCCCTGCAAAAAGAGCATCCCGTCCGCACGTTCGGCGATGTTGAAGAGCGCTACGCAAGGGAGCATCCCGATGCTGCCCCTCTTTCGTTCAACGAAAAAGTCGATATGTGGTACGGAGAGCATGCCCGCTCTCTTTCGCGTGCGGCGCTTTTGGCACAGGCGGAAAAATGGTATGCCGCACAAAAATCGAAAAAAGAAGGGGCGCTCGAACGGCTGAAAGCGAAACGGGAATCTTTTAAAAATTCCGGGCAATACAAACATCAGGGCGATTTGATATTATCTTTCGGACACTTGCTCGACGGCAAAAGCGAATTTCTCGAATGCGAAGATTACGATACCGGAGGAAGGGTTAGGATAAAAATCGATCCGAAAAAAAACGCGCAGGAAAATGCGGCGGCATATTACGAGCGGTATCGAAAAGAAACGCGGGGAGCGGAACAGCTCATTCACGATATCGAAATCGAAGAAAAGGAGATCGCAGCCCTCGACAAACGCTACGGCGACATCATACGCGAAGAAAATCCCGTAAAGATAGAACAGATGCTCAGACGGAACACAAAACCGGAGCAGCAAAAGAAAAAAGCGCATCCGGGTCTCGACTACACGGTCGACGACTGGTACATCATCGCGGGGCGCGACGCGAACGAAAACGACGAACTTTTACGCCGCCACGTCCGAGGTGAAGATATGTGGCTGCACGCACGCGACTTTCCGGGCGGCTACGTTTTTATTAAAAACCGGCCGGGAAAAACCGTACCGCGCGATGTGCTGCTCGACGCGGCAAACCTTGCAGTCTACTATTCGAAGGGACGCAAAGCGGGAAAAGCCGACGTCTATTATACGAAAGTAAAATATCTCCGCCGCGCGAAAAACGGGCCGAAAGGGCTTGTGCTTCCGACACAGGAAAAAAATATTTTCGTCGCACTCGATCAGAGGCGGCTCGACCGCCTCGACGATATCCGGCGGGAATTGTCGCACGAATAAAACCGCCGAACGACGCGTACAAAACGAACGAAGTTCTCGCCGAAAACGCAGCCGTATCGATTGCTATTTTTAAAAATCGACGTTCGACCTAAAAGCGTTCCGCCCTTCCAGACGATTTACGCCGATACAAACCTGCGCTTCCGCTCCGCTCCGTCGGCGTATGTACGTTCGGCCTACCGTGCGCTCTGAATTTTTTTTCGCCGAAACCGCCGCTCCTTTCAAAACGTCCCGCTTTCTTTTTTCCGCCGAAAGATTCGCCTGTGCTTCGAAACGATGAACGCGATTTTTTTTCAAAGCCGCCGGATTTCGAATCGACGTGTATGTGCGGAACGTCGCCGCCCCTTTTGGACAGTTCGAGCGCTTTTTTTGCCGAATCGGCGGGAAGACTCAACAGCGTAAAATTTGCGGCCATATCGATGCGGTCGACGAAGCGCCCCGGAATATGCAGGAGATCGCTGAAATAATCCGCGATTTCGCGCGGACCGTATCCGTCGCGCCGTCCCATCTGCACGTAGAGACGCATCTGATCGCCTGATTCTCCGAACGAAGCGCGGTTTCGCCCCGTTTCGCCTTTTTGACGTACAATCTTTCCGTAGCGGGAAACATCGAGCGATGTGCCGTAGAGCACGGACATAACCGCCGCAAGCACGTCTTCGGCATCGTTGTCTTTGCACAGTTCTTTCGCCATTTCCGCAAACTGAGAATCGGCTTTGATGAGCGCCGTCTTTTGAACTTCCGCATCATCATGCATTTCCGTATCGTTCTGCGCGTTCGCGTCGGCTGCCGCAGCCTCAACGGACACATCGTTTTGCCCCTCCGCATCGGGCACACCGTACATATCGCTTTCGGCATTCGAAGCGGAGATATCCGTCTGTAGATCAGAATTATTAATTATTAATTTATCGGCATCATCCGATTCCGAAACGTTGCCACGCCGCGGAAACAAGCCGATATCGCTTTTAAGTTTATCGAAAAGCCGCTCCCGTTTTTTTGCGACGACTTCTTCGACCGTCGGAACGGCTTCTTCTTTTAGTTCGCCCTTCGTGCTTTTTCGGATCGCGTTTTGCATATAGCTGAGTTTGCGCTTCCGCTCTTCGGGACGGACAAAGGTGATCGCCGTTCCCGCAGCTCCCGCCCTGCCCGTGCGTCCGATACGGTGCACGTACGTCGCACCGTCGAACGGAAGGGAATAATTGACGACGTGGCTTAAGCCCGTGATATCGATACCGCGGGCGGCGACGTCGGTCGCGACGAGAATGCGCGTTTTTTTTCGGCGGAATCTCGCGAGGATCTTTTCGCGCTGGCTCTGCACAACGTCTCCGTGGAGAGCTGCGACTTCGTAGCCGCGTTCGTCGAGTTGGCGCGCGACGGTGTCGGCGTCCATCTTCGTCTGCGTAAAGACGAGACCGTAAAAATCGTCGGCAATATCGATGAGGCGCACGAGGGCGTCTATCTTTTCGCTTTCGCGGAGCACCCAAAATTTCTGCTCGATGAGCAGCGGCTCGTCGACGACGCCTTCTTCTTCGACGATTTCGTATTCGCCCATAAATTGAGAAGCGATTTTGAGAATCGGAGCAGGCATCGTCGCGCTGAAAAGCAGGATGCGGCTCGCGGGATTGGCTTTTTCGAAAATCGCTTCGATGTCTTCGATGAAACCCATATCGAGCATTTCATCGCCTTCGTCGAGAATAAAATAATCGATTTTGCCGATGTCGAGCGTACCGCGTTCGATGTGATCCTGAATGCGGCCGGGTGTACCGACGACGATTTCAACGCCGCGTTTCAAATCGCGTATCTGCGACAGCATCGACGCGCCGCCGTAGACGACGCAAGTGCGCGGAAACGTTCCGTCTGCGAACGACTGCATTTCGGTGCACGTCTGTACGGCAAGTTCCCGCGTCGGCTCAAGGATGAGCGCTTTGACGTGATCGCTTCCGCCCCTCAAGCGCTGCACGAGAGGCAAACCGAATGCGGCAGTTTTTCCCGTTCCCGTACGCGCTCTCGCGATGACGTTTGCATCTCCGTCCAAAAGGCGCGGAATTGCGAGAACTTGAATCGGAGAAGGAGTGATAAAGCCTTTACGGGCTACTGCGGCCAGGGTCTGTTCGTCCAGACCGAGGTCTTCGAAAGAGATGTCTTCTGAATCCATGTGTATACCTGTACCCTGCGAGCAAACGCCCGCCCCTTATTCGTGCGGAGGGTTTAATACCCCGACGCTCTGCGTCGTAACAAAGGGTATTAAAACCGACTGCAACCACTTTATGAGAACAACATACCCCGATGCCGCTTGAAGCTTCGCTGCGAGGCTACGTCGGGGTTGTTGATTTGTGTGACGGGACTGACAGGAAGCACTATACAGGATCCGGAAAATCGATAGATGCGGCTTTATATGCCGCGCATGCGTCCATCAGACACAGCACACATAATGACACAATAGCGTAAATGTAAAACTATTACAAGTGAAAATCGTGATATAATTTGAAATATTTCGCATTTATTGTTGTTTTCTGCCGGATTTTTTGTTAAAACTTGACGACGGCTTGAAATCCGTTCGGAAGTACGGTAAGTGAAGCGCCCCTTTTCTTTTTCGCAGACGAATCCTTTGTGCCGATGCCGATCCGGTGCAAAAGCGGCACGCCGATACCGAAAACCGTACCGAAAGCGGCACCGAAAAGCACGTCGGTTAAAAAATGATTGCCGCTGGAAAGACGCAGCACGGCGACCGTCGCCGCAAGCGCATAAGATCCGGCACTCACGGGAATATTCCACAGCGAGCGGGGAAAATACATCGCAAACACAAAGCTCGTAAACGAAGCTGCGGCAAAGGCTTGCATCGTGTGTCCCGACGGAAAAGAATTGTTCCAATCTCCCGAATCGACGTACTTTTGCGGATAACCGTCGAAGTACATATAGGGACGCGGACGAAACGTAAGCGATTTTATCAAATCCTTTACGACGTGCGTGAGGAGCATCGTTTCGGCGTACATGAGACCGATCGTAATCCATTCGCGCTTGTCGACGGAGGCAAACACGAGCGGCGTCGCCATCGTACATCCTATAAACACATCTCCCGTTATATCAAGCGCGCGCGAATACGGCCGCATCGCCCAGCGGTCGAATGCGCTCACATCGTCACGATCGTACAGAGCGCCGTCGAAACGTCGATCGTTTTTTAAACGATGCAGATTGAGATCGACAACGAAAAGCCCGATACCGCTTCCGATGAGGATCGGATCCGTTATAGGATTTAATACGAAGTAATCGCCCGATCCCACGAGATACGGAAAAAAGCTGTTCGGCGAACGTTCGGCGTTCGGCGTTTCATTGTCGGAAACACTCGCTTCGGGCAGCGCAAAAAAAGCGTCGTCCGGGTATGCGAAAGCGCACGAAAGCGCGGTAAAGACACAGATTGCAAAAATCGACTTCATCACTCGCGCATTATACGAAAACACGGCGGCGCTGTCCACTAATCGCGCACAACGGTTTCGGATAATACGCGAAAGTATACGCAGGCGGTTATTATGGAATACTATTGCAAACATATTGAAAAAAAAGTTCGTGCGCGCTAAAATCGAATTAATTTTTATTAACACGTCCGCAGCGGCAAAGCGGCGGCGTATTTTGGAGCGTGGATATGGCGACGATAAAAGCGGTAAAAAAATCGACAAAGACGGCGAAGGCCGGTGCGAAAAAAGCGGCGGCATCGAAAGCGACGGCAAAAAAAACGGTGAAACAGACGGTAAAATCCGCGGCAAAAAAACAGACGACGGCAAAGCCTGCGTCAAAAAAATCGATTAAAAAAATCGACTGGGCAAATCTCCCCTTCGGCTATATGAAGACGGACAAGCGTTTCGTCGCCGAATTTAAAAACGGCAAGTGGAACGCCGGCAAACTCACTTCCGACGATACGGTTTCCCTTTCCGAATGCGCGGGCGTCCTGCAGTATGCGCAAACCTGCTTTGAAGGTCTCAAAGCGTACACGACCGAAGACGGCCGCATCGTTACGTTCCGACCGAACTTAAACGCCGAACGCATGGAGCGCTCGTGCGAACGCCTCGAAATGCCCGTGTTTCCGAAAGAACGTTTCGTCGAAGCAGTCCTCTCCGTCGTAAAAGCAAATAAAGCTTACGTGCCGCCTTACGGAAGCGGCGCGACGCTCTATATCCGTCCCTATATGTTCGGTGCAAATCCCGTCATCGGCGTAAAGCCTGCCGACGAATATCAATTCCGCATCTTCGTCACTCCCGTCGGCCCGTATTTTAAAGGCGGCGTCAAATCGATCGTCGTACGCATTTCCGACTCCGATCGCGCAGCACCTCGCGGAACGGGCGACATTAAAGCGGGCATCAATTACGCGATGAGTTTGCACAACATCGTCGACGCACATAAAAACGGATTTGCCGAAAACATCTACCTCGATCCTGCAACGCACACGTTTATCGAAGAGACGGGCGGCGCAAATGTTCTCTTTATCACGCATGACGGTAAAATCGTCACTCCGAAATCCGATACGATCCTTCCGTCGATCACGCGCCGTTCACTCGTGTACATCGCGGAAAACATCCTGCACATCCCCGTCGAAGAGCGGAAAGTCGACAAAGGCGAGCTTGCATCGTTTGCCGAATGCGGCCTGTGCGGAACGGCGGCGGTTATCTCTCCCGTGTGCAGCATATACGATCACGGCAGGAACATACGCTTTCCCTCCTGCGAAAACGGCATGGGCCCCGTACTCAAAAAGCTTTACGACACGCTTACGGGTATACAGATGGGACATATCCCCGCGCCGAAAGGCTGGATATACGAAGTAAAATAATCGAGTCTTATATAGTAGGGGCTGTTTCAAAAGTCGGTTACTTTTTCAACAGCCCCTTTATTAATAATTATTAATTACCGCACGCTTGCGTTCAGCGTATTTTTCGAATAAACGCATCCTTGTAACCGTACGATTTAAAGCGCTCCAAAACGACCGCGTATTCGTCGACGGAAAGCGGTCCGATCATAACCTGCGTCGCGCCCCCCGATGCGAGAGGTACGAGCGTTACGGGATAATCGCGGCCGTACTTGCCGAGCGTTTCGCGGATATTGGACGGAGCCGAAAAAGCCGCTATCTGCACGTAATAGGTTCCTTTGTCGAGCGACGAAAGATTTTCCGCAGTACGTGCGCCGTACTCGTGCGCTATCGAAGCTGCAGTCGCAGATGCGAGCGCAGCGCCGGATGACGAAACGGAAACCGAGCTTTCGGCGGCGACCGTCGTGCTTTCGATTTCGGTTTGTACGGTTTCGCTCGTTTGACTTTTGACAGACGTTTCATCCGTACTTTTCGTGTTGCGATCGTCATCATCTTGTGTAAGCACGATTGCAGTATAGGAATTGTCGTCGGCGGGAGGTACGCTTTCGACGGGTTCGGCGATAAGTGCTTCCGCTTCGTCTGCCCGAGCTTCGTCGCTTTTTTGCGCCGGATCGCTTGCGATATCCGCTATTTCTTCAGGCGGAGAAACGGTTTCGATCTTTTCATCGGAAATCGCTTCTTCGACGGGAGATGCGTTTTCGGCAAGTGCGGCATCTTCAACCGCCGCGGGCGTTTCATCCGTTTCCGCTTCCGTTACGACGGGCTCATCCGTCACTCGGCTTTCGTCTGCCGTTTCCGATTCCGTCGGTATGTCTTCCGCTATCGCTTCCGAAATTTCCCGTGTATCTTCGGGCATATCTTCTGCGATAATTTTTTCATCGGGCACCGCTTCTTCGGTCGCGTTTATCGTTTCGGGTACGGCTTCGCTTTCATCGGAAGCTTCCTCTTGCACAGCCGTTTCCTCGGCGATGCGTTCGCTCACTTCATCATCGGCTTCCGTCACGATCGGTTCGTCGCTCACGCGCTCATCGGAAATCGCCTCAGCTTCCGCAATATCGCTTTCAGCCTTAGCGAGCTCCGAGCCCGCGCTTTCAAGGCCGCTTTCCGCCCGTTCCGTATCGTCTTCGGCTTCGGCAATCAATTCCTCCGCTTCCGGTTGTTCCGTATGCTCTTCGCCGGCATTTTCATCCGCACTATCTTCACGTCCAGCGTCGGCTTTAGGCTCCGCACTCGACGAAAGACCGGATGAAAGCGGCACCTCCCCTTGTGCGATAACGGCCGTTCCCGAAACCGCTTCGTCGAGCTGCCCGCTCCGCTTTGTGATTTTTACGATGACGTTCGAATCTTTTACGATACCGAGTTCCGCCGCTGCTTCCGGCGACAACAGAATCGCAACGCCTTCCGATTGGTCGAGCGAACCTACGACGAGGATATCGAGCGTCTTTTGCGATGCGAGGTTCGACACTATAATGCTGTCGCCCGGAAGATAGCCGACCGTCTTTGCAAAATAACCTTCGGGCAGCGTACCAGGATCGGCGACGACGGCGCGTCCGTCGAGCGAAGGGCTGAACGATGCAAACAGCAGACAGCCGATCAATAAAAAAAGCAGATTGATCTTTTTCACCATGACTCTATCCTTATCGCTTGTCAGCGTTTCGATTTTTTATCGATGTCCTTACGTATCGCTTTCCGCATCGCTTCCGCGATCGAAGCCGCATACTCTTTTACGCCTGCGGCATCCGTCTTTCCCGATGCGGGTTTTCGAACTTTCGCTTTCGCCTCCGCGATCTTTTTTCCCGTCTTTACGTCGGCAATCGTCCAACTCACGCGCTCAAGATCCTTGAGCGATATGTGTGCCGGATCGCGGGAAGCTTTGCCGCTGTAAAAAAGCCGCAGCTCGACAAAATAGTCAGCTCCTCCCGTGACGGCAAACGCATACGCCGTCCTCCACAGGTTTTCCGCAGCTTCCGGAACGATCGCGACGGCAGGCTCGTTCGTAACGATATCGCCGAAATTAAAAAAGTAATCAAGAATTTGATCTTCGATGACGAGCGTCTGTTCGCGTACCGTATCGAGCGCATCGTTATGCTGGACGACTTGAAACGAAATATCGGTTCCCCAACAGCAAACGCCGCACAAAAGCGAACACAGCGCTATCGATAATTTTTTCACGGATTCCTCCCTGTGTCTATTATCCACACTCTTATCATCGGAATAAAAGAAGGGCGTGTTTAGATTTTTTTACAGGCGGGGGAAGTCTCCCCCTCGCTCCAAAGTCCTCGCGCCGAGCGCTCCGGTCTTTTTCGCTACCCCCTCTCCCGGGTGTAAAACTATCGTTTTCCGCTCGCTCCGTTCATGCACTCGTCCGCTACCCCCTCCGGTAAGGCAAAACGGAATGCGCCATTTGAAAATCATCTGTAAACCATACAATCGATGCACGACACAGATGCCGTGTCGGATTTTACAGAACGATTCGTTCGCTGTATACGGATGCTGCGCGAACTTACCCTTGTCAATCATTATTATATGCCGTATACTAAACTTATGAGAGAGCGCATACCACATCTTTCCTCCGCTTCTCCGCTAAGGGCGTTTCCCGCTCATCCGCCGCACACCGGCCGCCCGCACATAATGGGCACACAATATACACACCGCACCGTACGCACGAAGGACATCCCGTCCCCGTGCATTTTTTTATTTTCTTACCAATTTTCACTGAAAGGAGTTGTTTATGAAAACAAGCAACAAAAAGGCGTATGCCTTTAAGAGAGGGGCGGCGCTCGCCATAGCCGTAGTTTTGTTCGCCGGTCTGGCGATAAGCTGTTCGAACGGCAGCGATTCCGGCGGAACGCCGAGTATCACCTATGTGCAAGTGCCCTACGACAAACTGGATGACTATCTTACAAATCAGGCATCCGAAACGGGGATTAACTACATCGAGATAACCGGCACCATACCGGCTGCCGGCTTAAAAGGTTCTGCGACCGACGCAAGCGCCTTAGGGAAAAAACTTGCCGGTGCTTCTCCTAAAAAGATCGGGCTTAAATTGCCTCAAAGCATTGCAGGTCTTACCGATATGTGCTATTGCTTTAACGGCTGCAATAATGTGGTAGGCCTTGCGGCAATTCCCCACGGCGTTACGAGTATTGAAGACTGTTTTAGAGGCTGCACCGCCTTACAAAACGCTCCGATAATTCCTGAAGGCGTTACAGGTATGGGCAGCTGTTTTGAAAGCTGCACCGCCTTAACGGAAGCTCCGGCAATTCCTAAAAGCGTTACGGGTTTTAGCGGCTGTTTTTTCGAGTGTTCAGCCTTAAAAACGGCTCCGATAATTCTTGCAAACGTTGAAGATATGACAGAATGTTTTAAAGGCTGCACCGCCTTAACGGAAGCTCCTGTTATTCCGGAGAGCGTTGTGAACATGGATAACTGTTTTGAAGACTGCACCGCCTTAAAGACAGCCCCCGTAATTCCTGCAAACGTTGCAGAGATGGCAGAATGTTTTAAAGACTGCGCCGCCTTAACGGGCGCGACGCTCAAGTGCGATTACAACGACGGACACTTTAATAACGCCTTTGCCGGCTGTACAAGTTTGACGACAGACAGCATACAGGTAAAACTGACGCAGCTTACCGCCTATAAAAATAAAGCCGCAAAGATGGGCACGCAGGCGGATAAATTTGTCGGATACACCGATGAAACCTACAAGGCAGGCGGCGTAAGCTTTACGATGAAAGGCATAGAAGCCGTAACGAACGGAACTCTCGGCCGTGACGAAGAAGACCAGAACAAACCGCACACGGTAAGCCTTTCCGCTTATTACATCGGAGAAACCGAAGTAACGCAGGAGCTGTGGCAAGCGGTGATGGGCGGTAATCCGAGTCATTTTAAGGGAACAGAAAACCCTCCCGATGAAGGAGAAAAACAGGCAAAGCGCCCGGTAGAAATGGTAAACTGGTTTGAATGTATAGCATTCTGCAATGAGATGACCAAAAAGGTAGCGGAATTGGGAGAAAGCCAGTGCGTATATACCGTTGATGGGCATACGTACGGCACAGCTGACGCAACAGCGAAAAAAATACCTGTCATGGATATGAACAAAAAAGGCTTCCGCCTGCCGACTGAGGCCGAATGGGAATGGGCTGCCAAAGGCGGTATAGATTACAAATGGGCGGGAACCGATACCGAAAGCGAACTCAAAAACTATGCGTGGTACTCTGAAAACAGCAACAACAAAACCCACGAAGTAAAGAAAAAACAGCCGAACGACTACGGCTTATACGACATGACCGGAAACGTATGGGAATGGTGCTGGGATTGGTACGGTAATTTGTTCAATCCGCTGCCGCTGAACTATCCTGGCGCTGCTACGGGTGTTATGCGTGTCTATCGCAGCGGCGCTTATGCGCACAACAAAGATAACGCCCATCGTGCCTTTCGGAACGGCGGCGATCCTTTAAGAACGGAAGACCATATAGGCTTACGTGTAGTGTGCAGGCCGTAACGGATATGGGCTGTCGAAAAAGGATGCGCCTTTGAGACAGCCCTATTGCCCGAATCCGTTCAAATCATGTAATTCCCCTGTACGGACACAAAAAGCATTTTGTGCTATACTCGCATCATGTCGTTACGAAAAACAAAGATCGTCTGTTCGATAGGCCCCGCAAGCAATAACGATGACATTGCGGCAAAGATGATACGCGCGGGTATGGATATCGCGCGCTTTAACTTTTCACACGGTACGCACGAAAGCCAAAAAGATATGATGGAGCGCATCCGGCGCCTGTCGCGCGAAATCGGAAAACCGGTCGCGCTTATGATGGACTCCAAAGGCCCGGAAATCAGAACGGGTATCGTGCCGGACAATAAAACGATTGCGATACGCAAGGGCGAGCGCGTTATCGTAACTGCTGACGACAGTCCCGTTACGGCGGCGAACGGAAATGATGCGGCGCATATTTCGCTTTCGTGGCGCGACTTGCCGAAGCGTATACAAAGCGGGCACAAAATCCTCATCGCCGACGGTCTGCTCGAATTGGACGTCGAATCTTCCGACGGAACAAAGGTCGTGTGCACGGCGGCGAATACGGCGACTATCGGCAGCAAAAAAAACGTCAACCTCATCGGTCTGCACGCGGGGCTTCCGATTATGAGCGAACAGGATAAGGCCGATATCGCGTTTTCGGTACGGATGAACTGCGACTTTATCGCCGCAAGTTTTACGAGCTTTGCGAGCGAAGTACACGAAATACGGCGCTATATCGAATCGCTCGGTTCGAATATGAAAATCATCGCCAAAATCGAAAATGAAGAGGGTCTCGACAATATCGCCGAAATTGCGCAGGCGGCCGACGGCGTTATGGTTGCGAGGGGCGACATGGGCGTGCAGCTTCCGATAGAGCGCATTCCGCTTGCACAAAAGCGCATCATCGAAGAGTGCCGCAGGGCGGGAAAGCCCGTCATCACTGCGACACAAATGCTCGACTCGATGATCGTAAACCCCAGACCGACGAGAGCCGAACTCACCGATGTCGCGAACGCCATTTTCGACGGCACCGACGCCGTCATGCTTTCGGGTGAAACGGCAAACGGCGCATATCCGGCCGAAGCGGTTGAAACGATGGCGCGCATTGCCCAAACGGTCGAAGACAGCGAAGAATACTGCTCGCGCATCAAAGCCGCTCCCCCGATCCCTGAAGGCGACGTAACGATCGGCAGGATTATGGCGCAGATGGCGTATGAAACCGCCGACAAAACAAAAGCGCTCGTCATCATCGTCCCGACGATGAGCGGCAACACCGCTCGCATGATAAGCACGTTCCGTCCCGAACAGGCAATCCTCGCCGTCACGCCGAACGAGCAAGTACAGCGGCAAATGCTCATCGACTGGGGCGTTTTCCCGCTCGTTTCGAAAACGGCCGACGACAGCGAAGACATGGTGCAAAACGCGGTAAAGATCGCCCTCGACAACGGCTTTGTCCGCCAAAGCGACAGAATCATCCTGTGCGCGGGCATCCCGCTCGTAAGCCCGATCCCCGTAAACACAATCCGCGTTTTGCTTGTCGGTAATGTGCTGGCGCGCGGCCGTTCGGGAGGAGAAGCATCCGACGTGTCCCGCGTTTCCGGAAGAATCGTAAAAGCCTCTTCGCCTGAAGACGCCGTTTCGATGCTCCGCCGCAAAACGGGCGAAATCCTCGTCTGCCCTTCCCTCGACGAAAGCTGGATCCCGATCCTCCGCCTCGTCGACGGCGTCATTTCGGAAGGCACGAACGAAATCCCCGCCGACACGATGAAAATGATAAACACGAATATCGTTTGGCTGAACGAAGCGGGAAAAGCCGCCGGTGCGATCGAAAACGGGCTGACCGTAACGATCGACGGAAAAGATCTGCTCGTGTACGAAGGGAAGATGTAGCGGGCGGAGCAGGTGAGCGGCAACAGTATGGGAAAGACGCTTCACACCGAAGAGTTCTTCATGTTCTATGTCATAATAAGCCGCTTTTTTTGTCTTTGGATTTCGAACAATGTATATATGGTCATAATCTCCGGTTGATATGTATTTATTTCTTTTATCATGCAAAAGCTTTTCAACAATTAAATATTAGCTATAATTATACTGTTTTTAAGATATTTTCCAACCTCATTTTTTGATATACTAGCTGAGTAAGCAAAAAATGAAAATCAACAAATAGCACTTAATAAAATAGGCGATTAAGATATGAAAAAATGGAAGAACAGTTTGATATAGAAATGTTGGTGAGGAATTAGAAATGATGAATCAAAAAGAGAGAAAGAATGAAACTTGAACGGCTTCTTGAAATAATTATCCATTTATTGAATCATGAAAAAGTCTCTGCAAAATACTTAGCTGAGCACTTTAACGTATCGGTCAGGACTATTCAGCGTGATATGGTAAGCATAGCCGAAGCCGGTATACCCGTGTACACCTTGGGCGGAAGGTATGGCGGCTATGCCGTTTTGGAAAATTATAAAATAAAAAACATCAACATCAAAAACAGCGAACAGCAAATTATTATAAGTGCTTTGGAAAGTCTTGCTACTTCATATACAAATGACAAGCTCAATTCCTTAATCGAAAAATACAATGCCATTATCGAAAAGGAGGGCGGGCAAAAAGTTTTTTGGGATTTTAGCGTTACAAAAGAAAATAAAAAGGTGCAAGATTCCAATATGCTTTTGGAAAAAGCCATCGGCGGTAAGAACTATATAGTTTTCGATTACCGCAATTCCGAAGGAAAAAGTACGCATATTTGTGCGGAGCCCCTTGCAATTCATTATAAATGGTATGCATGGTATTTGTTTGCATACCTTAAAGAAACAAAAGAGTATCGAACCTTTAAGGTTGCTCGGATGCAAAACCTAGTCCTCTCAAAAGAAAAATCTTTTATAAAACACGGCGATATACAACAAAAGATGAAAGAAGCCGAACTTGCCTATTATAAAACCTGCATCGATATAGAAATCATTTTTTCCGAAAAAGAAATTCCGCTCATCGAAGAATACTTTCCCGACTCCGTTATCGAAAAACTGCCATCTCAAAAATGTAAAACCCATATTCATGTTCCTGCAAAAGAACGGCTGTGGAAGGCCTTACTCCTTAGCTTCGGAGATGCTGTAACCGTCGTTTCTCCAAAAAATTATAAAGAAGAGCTTATAAAAACCGCTGGAACTTTTTTATCTAATTACGACATATAGCTGTCGCCGTCCTGTGATAATGTATTTGGTATGGATTATTTTTGGACGGATACAGTGTGATAAAAAAATATCTTTTAATATTAAAAGCCTATTTTAAAGGTTCTCTTATGAACTTAATGGAATATAAGTTCAATTTTATAAGCGGCGGAACCTTTGAACTCGTATGGCTCTTTATGTATCTCATTTTTATAGATACGATTTTTATTCATACCGAAACGGTAAACGGCTGGGATAAGTACCGAATGCTGATGCTGACCTTTCAAGGCGGACTTATGGATTCCGTTTTTACTTTTTTGATAGTACCTGGACTAAAAAGATTGCCCGAAATGATCAATACCGGCTCCTTGGATTTTATATTATTAAAACCATTGAATCAGCGTTTTACTATTTCATTTAATGAGTTCGACATTCCGCAGATAAAAAATATTATCATAAATATTACCGATTTGATGTATTGTCTTATAAAACTGAATATACGGATGACTCCTTTAAGATTATTACTGTATATTTTACTTTCGATGAACGGCTTTTTTTTGATTTATTCGATTATGTTTATATTGATGAGTTTGGCTTTTTGGTTTATGCGGATGGATATTGTTATGGGCATAGGTTCCGAACTGATTACCATCGGAAATAAACCTATGCAGATATATCCGCGGCTGCTTCAAAAAATTCTTATCTTTGTAATTCCGCTGTTTGTATGTTTTAATTTTCCTATTTTGTTTGCCGTTAAAGACTTATCCGTGAGTTATATTCTCTATTCTTTTGCGGCAAGTTTTATATTTTTTTTATTATCGAATTTTATTTTTAAAAAAGGAGTAAGGCGTTATGTCGGATCAGGCAGCTAGTAACGAAAAAATTATTGTTGCAGAAAATATCTGCAAAAGTTATGCATATTATCAAAAAGATGCAGGACTTAAAGGCAGTATCAAAAATTTGTTTAAACGTAAAAAACTATATAAACCTGCGGTTAAAAATCTTTCCTTTGAAATTGCTCAAGGTTCGATAACGGGTTTAATCGGTTTAAACGGTGCAGGCAAAACGACAACACTTAAAATGTTATCCGGGTTGATATTGCCGACAGAAGGAAGTCTTACCGTCTTACAGCACAATCCTTTTGAAAAGAAAAAAGAGTACCTCCGGCAAATTTCGATGGTGATGGGGAACAAGAGTCAGCTCTGGTGGGATTTGCCTGCCGTTGATTCTTTTGAACTTAATAAAACTATTTATGAAGTTGAAGATGCCGATTACAAAAAGACGCTGCACACAATGATTGAAATACTCGGCGTACAAAAACAGGTGAATGTTCAGGTGAGGCGGCTGTCTTTGGGGGAACGGATGAAGATGGAATTGATAGCGGCTTTAATTCATAAACCGAAACTTATTTTTCTTGACGAACCGACGATAGGGCTTGATATAATTACGCAATATAATATAAGGGATTTTCTAAAACATTATTGCAATAAATATCATGCAAGCCTCATACTGACAAGTCATAATTTTAACGATATTGTTTCCCTTTGTACGGAATTGATTTTAATAAATAAGGGAGAAAAAATATATTCCGATTCTTTTATTAACTTTAAAAATAAATTTTTAAACAAAAAATATTTTATATTAAAATTAAAATTCTTGCAAGCGGATAAAATTATAAAAACCTTGCAAGAAAAAGGTAATTTTTTTGCAGAAAAAACTGCAGAAGATACGGTTAAAATTTCTGCTGACTCAACTGCAAGTTTGGATATATTAAAAAATATTTCCAATGATTTTATTGAAGAGTTAAGCGATATTACCATTGAAAATATTTCGATGGAAGATGTTATCAGAAGATTGTATACATCGAGTGAGTCCATACTATGAATAGATATTACAAAGTTTTTAAAATAAGTTTGGCAAATCAATTGGAATATAGAGTTAATTTTATTTCCGGATTTTTATTTTCACTCTTTCCTTTTACAGTTAATGTATTGTTATGGATTGCCGTCAGTTATCAAAGTAAAGATATGCCTTTTAAAGCAGACGGTATAGTATCGTATTACTTTTTGACTTTGATAACCTACAATATTACTTCAACGGTTTCCGTATTTAAAATTTCCGATGATATAAGGCTCGGTACACTCAATCAGTATCTTATAAAACCGTATAATTATGCACTGTATCAACTTGCTGCCGATTTACCTCATCGTTTTATTTTCATTGTTATGAATGCCCTTCCGATTACGGTTTTATATTTTTTGCTGCAAAGATATTTTGTGTTTACACTATCATTATGGAAGGCTTTATTTTTTGTGCTCTTTTTGATCGCAGGTTATCTCATCAATTTTTTAATCGATTTTTTGATAGCACTCTATAGTTTTTATTTTTCGCGTGTTTCTTCACTTTATACATCGATACGGGTACTTAAAAATATTTCCGCCGGTATTATTTTTCCGCTTGTCCTTTTACCCGAATCGGTGTTTAGTCTTTTAAAGAACTTACCCTTTGCCTTTATTTCCCATATTCCGGTAAGTCTTTTACTAGATGATGTTCCGCTATGCACCGCTTTTATTTCCTTATGTAAAAGTTTAGGTTGGATAACAGCGCTCGGTATTTTTTGCGCAATACTGTGGAAAAAAGGAATGAAAATCTACTCTGCTTATGGAGGATAGTGTTTTATGCATACGGTGTAAGCTGTCGGCAAAAATCAAAAAAGCTGAAATAATTTTATCACAGCGCCGGCAATATGACAGAAGCGCTTGCTGCGGCAATCTACCGCGATTTACAAAAGCGGATATTCGCGTTATAGTATGCGTATGACAATCGAAGGATACTTTGACGGAAAAACCTTTGTGCCGCTCGAAAAGCTTTCTCTAAAGCCGAATCAAAAAGTGCAGATTACGGTTCTCGACGAATTCCTCACGTCCGAAAAGCAAAAACAGATCGCCCGGAAACGGGACAAAGAGGGCGATAAAAAGGCATCGCTAAAAATCTAACCGAGTTTTTAGAGCTTTTCCCAAAACAACGAAAAATCGGCTACTGTCCGCGGATCGGTTTTCCGAAATAATCCGGCAATGCGATGCGCACGATCTTTTCTTTTTCCGAAAGCGGCAAAGAAAGCTTCGATGCGCATAAGAGCAGCCGTTTCGTACCGCAGTATTTTTTTAATAATTTATTTTTTGCAAAGTTTCCGTGTTTGTCGTCGAGCGCGATGGGACATCCTTTCTTTGCCAAGTGGATGCGTATTTGGTGCATACGCCCCGTTTCGAGCGTCAGATGAACGAGCGAAAGCGAAAGCTTTTCTCCGCCGCAGTCGATTTCGAAAACTTCGCTTACAGCATATTGCGTCACCGCCCGTTTTATCTCTCCGTGCTGCACGACATCGTCCGTTATTACACCCTGTCGCTCCGAAAAAGTTCCGATGCAAATCGCATCGTATTCTTTTTTTACCGCGCGGGAAGCGACGAGCTTTGACCACTTGGCGGCAGCGCTCTTTGTTTTTGCCGCGATCATAAGACCCGACGTATCTTTATCGAGGCGGTGTACGAGAAAAATTTCGTACCCCGTCTGTTTGGGAAGCTCTTTATCGAGCGGATGAGCGATACCTTCACCGCCCTGTACCGAAACGCCTGAAGGTTTGTTTATAATGATGATCTCTTCGTTTTCGTATACAATAGGGATCGTATTCATTTCGATAACTATAGACGAGGTACCGTAAAATGACAAGAAGCTTTGCCCGTTTTTTTTCCGCAGTCTGCACGGCTTTTATCTTCTTCTGCGGCATATCCCCCGTCGCTTCCGAAACGGTCGTCGACAACACATACGGCTGGGCGCTCGATATGCCGGAAGGTTTCAAACTTTCGGACGCGACGGACGACGGCACGTCCTACCTCTTTTCATACGCAAACGTTCCGGTCGTCACTGCGATAAAGCTCTATAAAAGCGGTACCTATGAATCGAGCGGTCAAGCTTTCGACGGCGCCGTCGGAAAACTGCCGGACGGAAGGGGCGAAAAAGAATCGTTCGAATGGAGAAGTGCGGATTCGTCGCTCGGAACCTTTTCGATGACGCTCGGCGGAGTAAGCTATAAGGGCTGGGCGCTCGCGGTCGAACTCCCTTTAAACGGAGCACACATCGCAGTTTTGTGCTATGCGAACGAACGAAACGAAAAAAACTGCGAACCTTTTATCTTATCGATTTTAAACTCCCTCGCCGTCGACCGCGGAAGCTATAGGGAAGAAGGCATCGTCGCGCGCTATGCCTATCCCGCAGCCGAACGGAAAGATATAGAGCTTTCGATCAACGGACGAACGATTCGCACGAGCATCGGTGCGGAAGACGAAGAGGCATCCGATTTCGTCATCGATATGGAATTCGCGGTTTTAAAAATGTACGCGGCAAGTCCGCTGTGGAAAGAAGCGTGGCAGCGCTATTACCGCGCGATTTTCCGCGACAGCTGCGGCCGCTTAAAGCGGACGGCCTTCGATGTGCAAAGCGCGCTCATGGAAGATGCTGCGGCCGTAAATCCCGAACATCCCGATACCGCTTTTGCATCGCTTCTTTTGACTTGGGTGCAGGGGTTTCGCTATGAGCGCAAAATAAATGCCGCGGATTTTACATCCCTTCCCGCCGCCCTCACCGGAAGCGGATCGGATTGCGACACGCGAAGTCTTTTGCTCTGCACTCTTCTCGAAAACGCGGGAACGAAGTGTGCGCTTTTCGTATCGCGCGATTACAGCCACGCTCTTTTCGGCGCCCTCGTTCCGGCCGTATCTCCGAAAGAAAATGCGCGCATGAGCTCGGGCGGAAAAGATTTTTTACTCGGAGAGACGACGGCTCACGTGTCCCTCGGTTTAATCGCTTCGGATTTCAGCGATGCGAAAAAATGGATTGCAGTGGAGCTCCCGTAAATCGCCGATCGCGCTTACGCTTCGATTAATAATTTATATACGTCGTCGGTCGTCGCGGCGTTTAAGAGACTGTCGCGGAGCTCCTTTTTTTTGAGCTTTGCCGAAAAATACGAAAGCGTCTGCAAATAGTACGAATGCTGATTGTACGCCGCTGCTATCATAAACAAAAGGGAAACGGGTATATCGTCGATGGGTTGGAAATCAGTGATGGGCGTTTTACACACGCCGACCGCCATAACCAAATCGGTGACGGACGAAAGGCGCACGTGCGGGATTGCGATGCCGCGTCCGATCGCCGTAGACATAAGCTCTTCCCGCTTTAAGATTTCGGAAATAAGTTCGTCGGAATGCTTTACTTGCGGCGCGCTCGAAAGCGCAGTCGCCAGTTCGACGAGCGCGTCGTGCCGTGAAGCTTGTAAAATAAAAATGATGCGGTTCGGCGCGAGTATGTTTTTTACCTGCACGACATCGTCTGTCATACGTCCGATCGAAGCAGAAGAGAGGCGCTCGTTGACCCACTTTTCGACTTCCGATTTTTTAAATCGCCACACGGTTCCGATCTTGCCTGCGGGGATTTCACCGCGCTGCGCCCAATCGTAGACGGTACGGTCGGAAACGCGGAGGTAATTTGCAACTTCTTCGATGGTGAGGATTGTGTCTTCCATAGTTAAATAATTCTGTACTATTTGCGATATCTTGTCAATATTTTACATCGTTTTCATAAAAACAGCATTGTTTTATATTACACCTTCTCCGAAACTGCGGGTTTCAGCTGCCACCGCCGTTCGACGCGAGTTCGTGCAAACTGTCGTAAGGATACAGCACGCCGAGCGTCGTTTTGACGCAGCGCTTCCAGTCCGGGCCGAATACGACGGGCGTTTCATCCGGCGCGAATTCGCTGAGCACTTGCCGACACGCGCCGCAGGGGCCGACCGGATAATCGGATGCGGGCGTCGCAATCGCGATCGCAATAAAAGCACGCACGCCTTGAGAAGCGGCGGTAAAAATCGCGCTGCGTTCGGCGCAGTTCGTAAGCCCGAAAGATCGGTTTTCGATATTTGCTCCGGTAAAAATTTTTCCGTCTTCCGTGAGCAGGGCGGCTCCGACGGGAAAATGCGAATAGGGAATGTATGCATACTTTGAAGCTTCGAGCGCTTTTTCAAAAAGAGAGTGCAGCTGTTCGTCATCGATTGTCATAAAGCCTCCAATAAAACTACGCATCAAGTCATTGACTTGTTTTCCGTATTATTATAGCATATTTTCCATCATGAAACATAAAAAAGGCGTCGCTTTTTATGTCTTTTTGGGCATCGCTTTCAGTATCGTATATATTATTTTAGCTGCACAGCCGATCGGTAGAGAACATCAGTTTATACCGCAATGGAAACTCGAATTAAACGCGCAGATGCAAAAAGCGGACGCCTCAGGCGAAAAGCCGCTGTATTTTAAGCTCGGACAGACGATGGGCTATTTTACCGAAAGCGGCACGCTTTTGTCGGTTGAAACGTTTCCGTTTAAAGCCGCAATTTCCGAACGGTATTATGCCCCGTACAATACCTACGGTTCATCGATCGATTTTTTTAAGCCGGACGGAGAAAAAGCCGGTACGATAAACGAAAGCGGTTTTCCGCTCTTCGACGAAGACCGCATCTTTGTCTTTTTAGCCGGCGGTGCTTCGTTCGTCGAGTGCAATTCCGACGGAAAGCGTATGTGGGAATACAACGGCACGGTTCCGATCACCGCTTTCGATTCGTCGCCTTCCGGCTGCGTTGCGGGATTTGCCGACGGAACGGTGAGGCAATTTTTCGCCGACGGAACGATGATTCAAAAATTTTCTCCCGGCGGGAGCGACTATCAAGTAATTCTCGGCGCCGCCCTTTCTTCCGACGGCTCGATGATCGCTTTGATTTCGGGACAAAACCGACAACGCTTCGTGTTGATGAAAAAATACGATGCGCAGACGAAAATCGTCTTTCACGAATACATCGCGCAAAGCAGCCCTCTCCAACGCCTCGTGCAGTTCAGCAAAGACGGCTCGGTCGTGTGGTACAATTATAAAGACACGCTCGGCATCGTCGATACGAAGGGCGGCAAAGCTTCTCACCTTGCGATTCGCGGACAGGCGATTTCCCTTCAAGAATCGGGCGATCTCGTGTTCGTGCTGACAAAGGACGATGCGAAGTATACGGTATACATAATTGAAAAATTCGACACAATGAACGGATCCTTTTCATTTGACGCCGAAACCGCGTTTATTCGTACGGACGGCGACAATCTCTTTGTCGGAAAAGATTCGTCCGTTTCGCGAATACGGATTGCAAAAAATTAACGGGAAAACTATGAAACGAAAATCGATGTTTGTTGTATCGCTGCTTGCGGCACTGTTCCTTGCAGCTTTGCCGCTTACGGCGTTCGACTGGCCGCAGAACGAAGTGATGTCGGATACGTTTTATTCGTATTTCGGCCAGCTCCGCGGCGGCATAATCAGCACTTCTCTCGTCTTCGCCGACGCGTCGGATATAAAAGCCGCCGACAACGGATACGTCGTCGCCGTCATAAACGAATACGACGACGATTCGGTATTTTTTCCGTCGACGCTCGGAAACGCCGTCATACTTGCACACGACGACGACCTCATAACGGTGTACGGAAATATTGACAAGGAAACGATCCCTCCCTCTCTCTACACATCGGAAAAGGCGACAACGGGAACCGTTTTCGGCTCAAGCGGAAACGCAGGCTGGCAGCAGGGGCGCTCAAGCCTCGAATTTCAAACGATCGACACGTCGAACGGCAATGCTGTAAATCCGCGCGTCCTCATGCCGAGGATCGGACAAGAACTCGCGCTTTCCCTCACCGGCATCACGCTCGAAAACAAGGGTATGCGTTACGATTTGCTCGTACAGAGAACGCTGCCTGCGGGATTATATCGCGTGTACCGCCAACGGCAAAGTGTCGCGATTCCGTATAAGACGCGCGTCGTCGTAAACGGCATCGTCGCCGACGAAATATCTTACGACCAGCTCATCCAAAACGGGGTCTCCGTCTATGCCGTAGGGCGAAAAAATTATCCGAAAGAAGCGCTCTACCCCGACGAGCGTCTGCAGCTTTTGGGAGAAGCGACGTTGACGCCGGGGAAAAATACGCTCGGCATCGCCCTCACCGACATCTTGGGTGCAGTAACGGCGACATCGTATTCTCTGACGATTTATTAAAATACCGCAATAACTTCGCCGTTCGGATAATGTTCGGCTATGTAATCTTTTACCTTTTGGCTCGTCATCGCTTTGACAAGCGCTTTAATGCGTTCGTCGTTTTGTAAGCCGTCTTTGACGCAGAGTATATTGACATAGGGCGAGTCCGCGCCTTCGACGAGGAGTCCGTCTTTCGAAGCGGTAAGTCCCGCGGGAAGCGCGTAATTTCCGTTGATAACCGCGGCGTCGACGTCGTCGAGCGTGCGCGGAAGGGATGCCGCTTCTATTTCGCGGAATTTGAGATTCAAGCGGTTTTCGATGATGTCGGCGGGAACGGCGGTGAGACCGGCTTTATCGTCGAGTTTGATCAAACCTTTCGACTGCAGCAAAAGCAGCGCGCGGCCTTCGTTTGTCGGATCGTTCGGAATCGCGATCACCGCTCCGTTTTGCAGATCGTCCGCGCTTTTTACTTTATGCGAATACAGCGCAAGCGGTTCGATGTGGATGCCCGCAACGCTTACGAGATGAAAGCCGCGTTCTTTATTGAACGACTCCATGTACGGAAGATGCTGAAAATAATTCGCATCGATCTGCCCCGATTCGACCGCTTCGTTCGGCACGACGTAATCGGTGAATTCCTGTACTTTCAGCGTAATACCTTCTTTTGCAAGATCGTCGACGAGCAGATTGAGGATCGCCGCGTGCGGTTCGGGCGTTGCGCCGACCGTCAGCACTTTCGCTTCCGATTTTTTCGAGCAGCCGACCGATACTGCGGCGGCCGCTGCAATCGCTAAAATACTCTTTTTCATAGTATTGTCTCCTACTTTCAGTCATATCGACTGTACAAATTATTTCCTACTTTGTCAATAGGTAAAATATCAATTTCAAGCCGAATTCGCTCCCTCACGCGTCTTTGTCGGCTCTGCGGATAATGCCGCCGCCTGCGATAACGCCGTCGATGTAGAGCACGGCGGACTGTCCCGGCGCTGCGGCGTGCGCGTTCTCGGCAAAGGAAATACGGTACGACTTTCCGGAAAACAACTCCCCCGTTTGCGCCGCATAGGGTTCAACGCGAGCCCGTATCGGACGGGAAGCGAAGCGGATTTTTACGAACGCATCGAACGGAGCATCCGGCACGACATCACCCGGCCACACGAAGTCGTCGGCGATGAGAGAGCGCGCATCCAAATCTTCGCTTCCCGAAAGGATAACGAGATTGTTTTTTGCATCGATCGAATGAACGTACAGCGGTTTCCCCGACGATACACCGAGCCCCCTCCTCTGCCCTATCGTATAGTGTTCGATGCCGCGGTGACGGCCGAGCACGCGCCCGTCGAGATCGATGATATCGCCCGGAAGCGATTCTTTATCGGAAAACAGAGCATCGAAATATTCGGGCGAGATAAAATCTTGGCTTTCGGCTTTTTCCGAAGCAGAGAGGCGATTTTCCTTCGCAATACGGAACACGTCTTTTTTTTCGATCTCCGCGAGCGGAAAGCGCACGCGTTCGAGCGTCGCGGACGGAATCCGATACAAAAAATACGTTTGATCTTTTACGCTGTCGAGAGCCGTCGCTATCATCGCGGGTTTCGCATCGGTGTGCCAAAGCCCCGCATCCGGCCGCACGATACGCGCATAGTGACCGGTACAAAAATAATCGTAGTCGATGCCCTGCTTTTGCACGCCTTCGAGCAGCGCACCGAATTTAATAAAACGATTGCAGCGGATGCACGGATTCGGCGTTCTGCCTGCGCGGTACTCCGCTTTAAAATAATCGATCACTTGTTTTTGATATTCGTCTTTAACGTCGATGACGCGATAAGGGATGCCGTTTTCATTGCAGAATTTTTCACACTCCGCTATATCTTCCGATTTATCGATACCGTAACACGAAGGACGCGATTTTTTACCGCCGGAAAGTTCGAGCAAATTACCCTTTCCTAAGGACATCGTCACGCCGATGACGTTACAGCCCCGCTGTTTGAGGAGCAGCGCCGTAACCGTCGAATCGACTCCGCCCGAAAGCCCGACGACAACCGTATCGCCCGCTTTCGGCAGCCCTTGCGCAATATAATTCATAAACGCAGTGTAATGAAAAAAAAATATTTAGGGAAGAACGAGCAAATCCGAGCAGTGCACAGGATTTGCGAGTGCCTCCCACAAAAGAAAAACGCTGCGGGCGTTTTTCAACTCTCGAGTTAAACGAGCAAATCCGAGCTACGGAAATCAATTTTTACCTAAAAGGTCGGATGTCGAGTTTTTGAAAAGCAAATGACACTACAGTTTTTCGATTTCCGCTTCCGAGAGACCGGTCATAAGGCGAATCTCAGAGAGCGGGTACTTGCGTTCAGCCATCAGCTTTGCCGTTTCCCGCTTTGCTTGATACGATCCCGCGGCAATACCGTCGCGTCGGCCTTTGCGTATTCCCGTAGCAACGCCCCGTTCAAAGCCGATCTTTTCCCCCTGCTGTGAACCCTCTCTTAGTAAATCATCTTTCCAAATATTCAACGACATATACCAGCTCCTGAACTTTTCGTTCCGTTTCGCTTTTTCGACAAGCTCATCGATGTGCTGTGTAAAACCGCTCGTCGCCCGCCTCTCGCAAAGATACTCCAACAATGCACTCAATTCAGGTTCATCTTCTTTACCGTAGGCACCCACATTATAAAACACCTTAATGCTTTTGTCATCAAGAAAAAGCGTGCCATCTTCACTGCATACGTTGCGAAACGTATATACAGGTAAGCCTTTGCCGAAGGGATCCTGCGTACAGATAAAAATGACATAGCTCTCTTTCAGTTCGGCGTAGCTTTGACCGCGCAAGAGATTATCGACATCCATAAGACTTTGGTAATAGCGCGTGCGTTTGGGAAGAGAGGGCGGAATCGACGTTTGTATTTCGATATCGAAGATACGCTCGGGGTCTGAGACATAGACGTCGAGACGTATACCCTTGCTTTCGTAAAACGGAGTGATCGTTTTTTGTAGCGAGGGATATTCGATTTTACCGACTTTGATATGCAGGAGCCGTTCGATGACGCCCTTGCATATAACTTTATTTTTCATGACCGTACCGAACATAAAGTCGTCGGTAAAGGTGAGTTCTTCAACGGGTTTATGGGTATATTCCATAGCTGCACCTTCGGTTGTTGAGATAGCGCGGCAAGGAAGCCGCTGAACTATATATTGTTTACAAAGCTATAAATTACGCGCTTTTTTGTAAAAATAAACGGGAACATCGTTTCCTGCGCGGGAAACTTCGCGCTCCGCGCTCGTTGCAAGGTTGCGCGGGGAACTTCGCGCTCCGCGCTCGTTGCAAGGTTGCGCGGGGAACTTCGCTCGATGTACGGCACGGTGTCACCTCGCGTTCCCATTGAAATGGGAAAGGCAATACCGCCTCATATTAACTATTGAAAATTATCCATTACGCATTGAACATTACCCATTGGAGAATACCCATTACCCATTAGAAAATACCCATTGAAAATTGATTTCCATGAATCCGAGCAGTGCGCAGGATTTGCGAGTGTCTCCCATAAAAGAAAAACGCTGCGGGCGTTTTTCAACTCTTAGCACGGTAATTCTTTCAGCGGAAAAATGCAGCTTGCTCGATCGCCGTACACATTGCTTTATTTGCGACGCCGCGTTTACTTTCCGCGCTTTTCGGCTTTCGTGCGCTTGCGCTTCATCGCGATTATGCTGAAGTTGATCGTCTTTTCCGTTTCCATGCCGGGCGCAAGATCGATCGGCCAATGCATCGCCGCGCACAGCGTCATCGCTGCCGGAACGATTTTTTCACCGGCGTATTCCGGACGGCGGAACGTGATCGGCAAAAACGAAAGACCGCAGCTTTCGTTCGGCTCGAACATAAACGAAAGCGAATTTTCGGCATCGGAAAGCTGAACGGCGGAAACGTCGGAAATAATGCCCGACGGAGAGAGTGAAGCGGACGATTGTGCCGAATCGCTTTCAACGCGCTCATCCCCTGATGCGATTTCGATCGTATACGGAGTAAAATCGGGGACAGCGTAATCGGTGTGAGCGAAATTCGACTCGACGATGAGATTGGTGCTGAGCGCTTCGGCGCTTTCGTTTTTTACGATGTATTGCAATGTAAAACCGTTCGAATTCGCAGCGTATTTTTTTCGTACGGATATCGCCTGTTTTTTCTCGCCGAATTCTCCGAAAAATGAAAGCTGCACTTCTTTGTGCTGCGGAGAAAATTTTTGTTCGATGTACTGCGCTCTTACAAAGGTTTCCCGCTTTGCACATTTGCCTTGCACATAGCCTTTGACGTCGGCATCGGAGAGGATGTAATCGATAAAGAGCGAACGGACGTAATCGTCGGTACAGCCGTCGAAGGCTTCCATGCGGCTCAAATTGTCCGCGTAATTGCCCGCGCCCTGCATGATGTCGAGTTCGGAGATCGCGCCGGCCGCCCGCGTTATGCATGCCGTAAAGCCCGTCATGCGGAACATATATTCGTCGATGCCGTCGGCGTTGTAATCGAATCGAGACGCCGCCTCTTCGAATTCGCTGCACTCGCGGATGATCTTTTCCGCTTCAGAGAGGTTTTTAAAAGCGATTCTGCGGTAGGCTGCGCGTACGAGCGGAGCGCTTGCCGTACACACAAAACCTTCTCCGCTTTGGGCTGCCCAGAGTTTTTCGCGTGCGACTTTTCTGCGCGCTTTATCGCCGTGACATTGATTGGCGAGCATACTCACGTACAGCATGCGGTTACACAGCGCTTGGCTTTCGGGATAGGTTTGCAAAAAATCGTAAATCGTGACGGGATAGCCGTCGCTTTTCGTAACGGCCGTATACGGCACTTTCGCCCACTGCGCGATTTCCGCGTCGATACCCGCCGTAATAAAAGCGGGAACGCGGGCACCGGCCGTCTTCAAATAAGCACCGGGATGCGAAAAGCGCAGCGTATCCGAAAACTGAGAAGAAGCGCTGTCGGCAAGTTTTTGCAAATATCCCGATTGCAAAAGTTTTTGAAATTCCGCATGCGTCAGCGGTACATCGACAAAACGCTCCGAAGCGGCGGCATCGTACGCATCTGCGCGCACACTTTTTTTTACGGATACAAAAAGAGACATCAAATACTCTTCAGCGGAAACTTCGAGAGACGGTTTGTGTTTTCGGTAAACGGGAACTATCGTTACGGATTTGCCGCGGTCGGACATGATGACGGGAAGATACGACTGTTTTGCAGGAGGAATAAGCGAGCTGTCGAGCACGACGTATTCCATACCGCAGGTTTGAAAGCTCGTCACGAGGGATGCATCCCAGCTCGAAGCGCACAGCGTCATGCCGCGCGGCCGCTTTCCGAGCGTCTGCCGTATTTCGGCGGAAAGCAATTCGATTTGATCGGTGCGATCTTTCGGATACAAAAGCGGAAATACAGGATTATAAAATCCCCCGCCTAAAATTTCAATCTGCCGGCGGGCGATGAGCTGCTGCAATATCGCAAGGAATTCGGGATGCTTTTTTTTGAAAAACTGTAATTCGTTTCCGTTAAACGAAAAAGCCATACAAAAACCGGGATTGGCGTATAGAAACTTTGCCGCCGGTTTGTAGATATCCTGATAATCTTTTTCACTGTCGGAAAACGTTTTACCGGCCGGTGTTGACTCGAGGCCGAAACAGATACACATCGCCTTCACTTTGGCTTAAAACTCCTTCCGCTCATTTTACACTATCTTTGCCATATTTTAAAGGTCTTTTTTCGATTTTTGAAGATTTTTATTATTAAGAAATTTTTAAAATCCGATCGAGTTTTTAGAGATATCTCTTTATTTTTTTGCGGGCATCGTAAAAGATTAACGCACGCAGTAATCGGTAAGCCACGAAACGTTCCACACCGCACAAGCGATGACGAGAATCGCCAAGGCAATCATTACAAGTACGTGCCGGTTTAAACCGTCGTTTTTTGCCCGCGCGATATCGATGCGGTAACGGAGCGAGGCAAGGACGGGTAACACGACAACAAAGGAGAGCATGCAGCTTGCAGCGATAAGGACGGCATCGAAGGTACCTGAGCTTTCGGAGAGCGAAAGAAGCACGATGAGGTATGAAGCGGCGCATTCTCCCGTTTGCATGAGCGGCGGAGTACGCATAAAAAGTCCTGTGCCCGACAAAAGTGCCGTAAATACGAGCAGCGCTGCGAGCGGATAGAGCTCTGTAACACCGAGCGGGAAAAGCAAGTGTACGGTGATGAGCTCCGTCAAAAAGGTCGCTGCAAGTGCGGAAACGCCGCATCGGAACGCAGGACGGAAAATGCTTTTGTCGAAAGCGACGCTTAACACGGCAATGCGCTCAAGCCCGATACCGTAAAACAAGACGGCGGAAGCGTAAAACGCATAATACAAAACGATGTCAATCATGGCTCGTCTCCGCCTTTTCGGCAGGCGCCGATTTCGCTGCGGTAAATGCAGAGACGGCGAAGATAATCGCCAGAGCGATAAGCGCGCCGGGAATCGTCGCAAAAAACGACGCAAACGCGATATGTTCCGAATCAAACAAAACTTTTTCTTCGATACCGTTCGGGCCGATATACGTAATCGTTCCGAAACCGACAATATCCCGCAGCAAAAAAAATGCAAGCACAAAAACGGAAAAGAGCGCCGTAGAATTCATATTTCGTTTAAAAATCGATTTTATCCCCGCAGTTTCGTCAGTCGGAACCAAGCCCGCGGCGAATGCTGAAACCGCCGGGACGTAAAGCGCAAAGCCGAGCGTAAGGGCGGCAAGCGGCAAAAACACCGCGAGGATTTGCCGGAAAAGTATCGCAAGAGCGACGATAAGCGACATACAAAGCACATTTCCGATTCGCACGAATTCAAGCTTGCGTATCGCATCACGCAGCAGCGTAGCGGCGGAGACAAGCGCGAAGAGTTCGACTACAAGTATGAGACCGTACGCAAATCGGCCGGGAAACGGAATCATACAGGCGAGAGATGCCGAAAAATAAAACGAAACGAATCTTTTACGCATCACAGTCTTTCCTCCTGCTGCCGTATCAGCACGGGTATACGCTCCGCCCAATACCTGATCTGGCTTTTCGCTCCGCTGCTTTCGATCGCGTCATACACTCTGCCGTGCAATCCGGCAATTCCGATAAAACGCGCGGTATGCTTTCCGTCCGAAATAAAAACCGCAGGAAGAGGGCCGTAGATCGTTTCCATGCGCACGATGCACGTGTAAGCGTTTCCGCTTCCGCCTTTTACGCTGAAACACGCTGCACTCGACGATACGGGAACAGCGAAATCGACAAAGTCTCCGATATGCCACACTCCCGGCTCGGCTTCTTCGAGCACGCGCGCTATTTCGGTTTTAATTCCCGCATGCATGGCGCCCTTCGTAAAAATCGCCGCGACGGACAACACGATAGCGAGCAATACGATGCAGCCTGCGAAAATGCCGTACTCCTGCAATGCTTCTTTTGAAAATCGCTCCGTCATCGCCCTGCCCTTCCTTTACGGTTTTCCGCAAGCACGGCACGCAGTCGCGCCGCATCCCGCTTGTCTTCAGCGGCTTGGATGAGCGGCGAAACGACGTTCGCGCACAAAAGCGTAAAGATCATTCCTGCCGACGACATACCGCAGCCGGCAATCAAAAATGCGAAAATGCCTGCAAGCGTGCCGTAAAGTATTTTCCCGTACTTCGAGAGAGGCAGCGTGCCGTACTGCTGCACGACGAACACCGTATAAAAGAGCGTTCCTCCGGTACACAGCGCTAAAATCATATCGCCCTGCCCTGCGACGCCGCCTGCAATCGCGGGACCGGCAAAGCGCACAAGCAGCGCATATACGATCACAAAGCAGCTCGGAACGAGCAGCCCCTGCATACCCCATGCAAACAAAACGATCGACGATAAAAGCGTCAATACATTGAATCGAAATGCAGGAATAACCGAATGCGTATCCCACAAAAGCGAAATATAACCGTCGGGAATAGAAATATTGACAAAACCGAATACCGTATTATTGAGCGTTTCCGTTATCGCGCGGTCGATACCCGTAATCGGGAATACGCCGTTTTGAATTAACACAAACGAAGGATTTTTAATCTGCAATATATCGCGCGTTAAATCGGTTTCGGGAAACGAACTCATGCCGACTATCCATGCGACGGCGGCAATAAGGACAGCGCTGTTCACCCAGTCGGCCGCAAAGGATCCCGACAGGTATTTTAATAAAAGTACCGTGCAAAGCGCGATGCAAAAAACCGTTACCGGTGAAAAGGTCGACGGAAGCAGCATCCCCGCGACGATTCCCTGCACGACATCCGCAAGCGGCGAGAGGCGGCAGCGCGCGATACGCTTTGCATACAACAAGTCGGCGGTAAAAAATCCCGCAATCGACGAAGCGATGACGATGAGCGCTCCGTAACTTTTCGTTGCGGCGAGCATGAGCACTTGGACGGACAGTAAAAGCGCCGTGACAAGCAAAACGCTCTGCGCCGACGGAGACAAGTATAAAAAAGGACGCGCGATTTTTTTCTTTCGCAGCAGTGTGTCCGTCGTATCGTTCATATCGGTTCTCCTGAATATCGTATGCGCTTTATCGCTTGGCTTATCGAAAGCCTTGAAGGGCATACCGAATTACACAATCCGCAGCCCGAACACAATGCCGCCGATTCGATGTATTCTTTCGACACTTCGGCTCCGCCTGCCGCGTGCCGGTACAATATGTCGGGCGACAGATGACGGGGACAAACGACGCGGCACTCGCCGCAGCGTACGCAAGCTTGCTCGCTCTGATCGGGGATGCGGTGCATCGGCAAAAACGAAACCGATTTGACGTATTTCGTCACCGGAGCGTCGAGGCTCGCGGCAAAGCTTCCGAGCATGAGGCCGTTTACAATGACGGCGGCGGGAGGACGTTTTAATCCGCCGCACTGTTCGGCTAGGAAGCGCATCGTCGTTCCTATGCGAACTTTCATAAGGCCCGCCGCCGGTACGCATTCGCCCGAAACGTACACATACTGTTCCACGGACGGCACACCGTAGCGAAGCGCATTGTGTACGGCGATCATTGCAGACGCATCGGCAAAAACGCATTCGGACGAAATTCCGTCGAACGGCTTTTCCTTTGCCGATTTTTTTACAGCGGCGATTATTTCATTGCGGAAACCCGCCGGATATTCGGTGATGTCAACGGGCACAAAGCATACGGGAACGGGCGAATCTTTGACGCGATCAGAAGCGAAGTCCTGCAATGCCGATTGCAGAGGAGACGGATCTTCGTACGCTTTCACCTTGCGCGTCGTATTTGTCGTCCCTTGCTCCGCTTTTCGTTTTTGCATCTCCTGCGCATCGCATGCGAAGACGATACCCGCATCGCCGAGCGCGCGCGAAGTGATAAAGGCTCCCGTTTGTATATCGTTGAAAAACGCTTTCGATAAAACGGAATCGGTAACGCGCTTGGGATCGTCATCGTAGAGGCGTACGACAAGGACGCGTCGCCCGTGCAGTCCGACTCCGTCGATTTGAGACGCGAGGGATGCGGGTTCGGTCGTATCGAAAGTATTGATGACGCCCGCATCCGCGATCCTCTGAACGATTGCCGATGCCGGGAGCGCTCTCCAATTTTCGGAAAACCGCTTTTTTCCGAGATACGAAAATCTTCCCGACAAGCGGATTTTTACCGCGTCTTCTTCGCGTCCGTTCGGACTGATACACGAAACGATATCTTCGACGATGCCCGGTACGCTTGCGTGCAGTTTGGCGCCGTAACGAGACGACGCATTCGAAGCCGGGACGGCTATGATATCCCCTTCGCGCACACGGTCTCCCTGCCGAACAAGGCAGACGGAAGGAGTGTGCGTTTCGTGAGACAGCGGAATCGTCACGACCGGCTGCAAAAAACCGTTTACGGCGCCTTTGACGAGATTTCCTTCGCTCGTATATATGGCGGGAATCATCTTCATCGCATTTTACTCCGTACCAATAAAATCGACGGTATGCACAGCGCAAAAGCCAAAAGCAGCGTGTGCAAAAGCCCCCCGCCGCCCGACGCAGAAAACGCGTACCCCACACGGACATGGGCGTCTTGCGCTTTTATCAATTTTTCGACTGCAGGATACGGCAGCGCATCGATATCGCCGAGCGCCGCATCGTAAAAATTTTTATCGAATACCATAGAGACGCTCGTCTCCGAAATCCCTTTATCCCCGTCGGAAAATCGAGGAAAGACGATACTGTCGCCCGTCTTCGGGTGCCGCTCGTGCGCGCTTTGCGCGTTCACCGAACGATACGGAGCGGTTTTCGTATTCCAGCACCACGCGACGTATTCGTCGAGCGTCGGAAAACTCCCCGCCATCGACTGCGCGCGCGCCGAAGGAAACTCGAGCGCGGAAGTATGCGAAAAAGGAGAAGCGGCAAAGCCGCTCGAAAAAGAGGACAAAAGTGAAGCGGCGAAAAGGACGGCAATGCTCGAAACGCATGCGGCCGTTCCGCGAAACGTCGCTTTCGTAAAAAGCGGAATCGCCCGAGCGGGTCGGATCGGAACAAGCGTAAACCGATAGCGCGCTTCGTACAATCGCTCGCCCGTTGAAAACGCGGCAAGTACGGATACGGTACCGGCGGCGAGCGGCACAAAAAGCAGGGCACTCCGAAGCGAGGACGCGCAGGAAGCGATAAGGGATGCGGCAAAAAACGCGATGAGGACAGGATTCGTTTTGACGGCCGAAAACGCTCCTCGCCTTCCCCATAATCTCAGCGCGATAAAAAGCCCATACAAAAAGAGGCAAGCCGATGCCGCGGCAGAATACAAGGGCACACATGCGGCGAAGAAAACCGGAAAAACCGCTGCGACAAAGAAGAGAGAACGGTGAGGAGACAAAAAGCACAAGAGAAGCGCAAAGGCCGTACAGATGAGCGGCACGATAAACGGATAGACGCCATGGGTATCGATACCCGCCGCTACGCCCGACGCACGGAATTCCTGTACGGCGTCTTCGGCAAACGGCGCATATCGCTCTTCGATATAATAGAGCCGATACTGTGCGCCTCTGTCGAAAAAGTATGCCTTCCGCTTTGCAAGGTAGCCGTCGGCATCGGCGAAAGCGAGCGCGAGAGACACTTCGGGAGAATGCATCGGCAGCGTGACCGGAAGCCGCTGAGAAGAAAGGCTTATGACGTTTTCACATCCGGCGCGCTTTAAAACGTCGGCCGCATAATCGTCATCCGCCGCATCGTCGACATACACGATACGATAACGCTCCCACAGATTTCCCGACGGCACCGTCCGAAAAACAAACAGAACGAAAAGCGAAGCGACGGCAATGCCGAAAAAAACAGACATTTTTTTTACTGCGCTCATAGTTCCTACTGCAGCAGCGCAAATGCGAATCCGATCGAAAACCCGATCAAAAGGCCGACGATCACTTCAAGCGGTGTATGCCCCTGCACTTCCTTTATGGGCGTATATGCGATGATCTTTTGCCGGTCGAGTTCTTTTCCGATTTCGTTCAAGCGCTTTGCTTGAATGCCGCTTGCGCGTCTGACACCGAGCGCGTCGCGCACCGTGACAAGCAAAAAACACAGCGACAATATAAATACATCGGAATGAATGCCCGAGTGAAAACCGATAGACGTCGTGAGTGCCGAAACGATCGCGGAATGGCTTGAAGGGAGGCTGCCCGTCCGCCACACCATCATTTCAAAGAGTACCGACAAGCTGCGGATTTTATGAGACAGCAGAGCGATGATTGTTTTTAAAAATTGCGAACAAAACCAGCTGCAGATGCACGCCAAAAACACGGGATTCGCTAAGAAGAGTTTCAGTTGTTCTTTTACCGACAGCAACATATTTTTTATTGTATCATGACAGCATTTTTTTTACAACACGCGCATACGCGTATCTCGGAAATATGTGATATTTTCGTATACGCGCACACACTGTCGGGTATCGGACACTGCAGAACAGAGGAAGTATAGAGCAAGCGGCTTCTACCATTAACGCGCGGGGCAATGTATTTTTTTTCGTTATTCTATTATAATAAACGTACCATCGCTATTTTTAATTAACGGAGGTTTCGTATGGGTATCGACGAAAAAGTAACGCTCAATAACGGGGTCGCTATGCCGAAGTTCGGGCTCGGCGTTTACAAAGCCGGAGACGCGACGATTCAAGCAGTGCAGACGGCGCTCGAATGCGGTTACCGCCTCATCGATACGGCGGCCTTTTACAACAACGAAACGCAAGTGGGCAAAGCGATCCGCGAAAGCGGCGTGCCGCGCGAAGAAGTTTTCGTTACGACAAAGATGTGGAATCAGGATCAGAGAGACAACCGACAAGAAGACGCGTTCCACGAAAGCCTCAACAAACTCAAACTCGATTACATCGATCTGTATTTGATTCACTGGCCGGTGCCCGGCAAATTTATCGACACGTGGAAATACATGGAGGATTTTCTCGCATCGGGAAAGGTTCGTGCGATCGGCGTAAGCAATTTTTTGCAGCATCACCTCGAAGAACTCGCCGCCGTCTCTAACGTCGTCCCTGCCGTCGATCAATTCGAATGTCATCCGTTTTTAACGCGCGAAAGTCTCCGCGACTACTGTACTTTACATTCGATTTTTCCCGAAGCGTGGAGCCCCCTCGGGCGCGGTATCGTGCTCGAAAGCAGAACGATCGCCGAAATTGCCAAAACTCACAAAAAGAGCGCGGCGCAGATTACGCTTCGCTGGGATTATCAAAACGGCATCATCACGATTCCGAAATCGGTCAATCCGAAACGCATCAAAGAAAACGCCGCGATTTTCGATTTCAGTCTCACCGACGACGAAATGGAAAAGATAAGCGATTTGGACACGGGCATTGCAAAACAGGACCCCGATAATTTCGATTTTTAGGTCGAATGACGAACTTTGAAGGTATTAGCTCATAAAATTGAACCTATTAATAATCAGCTGTCTGCAGTGACGCCGTTTCCGGATGTTCAGTAATGCAATGCACGCGCTTGCGGCACGGCAAAGATTTTGTTAAAATTGTTCAGTATGAATTCCGAAATCACCGATCGAAACGAAACACATGCCGTTCTCATGCGGCGGGCGGGTTATATCGCGCTTTTCGGAAATCTTGCGCTCGCATGCGTAAAGATCGTTCTTTCGAAAGTTTCGGGAAGCCTTGCCGTTATGGGCGACGGCATCGATTCGCTCACCGACGTCGCGATCGCGCTTATGACACTCATCGTAAGCACTATCGTTTCGCGGCCGGGCGACAAAGAGCATCCGTGGGGACACGGCAGGGCGGAAACGACGGCGACGATGGCCTTATCTTTCGTCATATTTTTTGCCGGTACGCAGCTCGCCCTTTCGTCCGTAGGCTCTCTTATCAGGCACTCGTACAAAAGCGCAGTGAGCGCTGCGGCACTCGCTGCAGCCGCAGTATCGATTACGGGAAAAGCGATACTCGCCGTAACGCAGTATACGCTCGGTAAAAAAAGCGGCAGCGCCATAATCAAAGCGAACGCACAGAATATGAAAAGCGATATCGTCATGTCGGGAGGCGTGCTTTTAGGCATAGGAGCTGCACGGTTTTTCCGCTGCCCTTCACTCGATCCCGTTACCGCCCTCCTCGTAAGCGCATGGGTTATCAAAAACGCGGTCGCGATCTTTTCGGATATGAATACCGAACTCATGGACGGAAACACCGACCGCGAAATATACAAGCGCCTTTTCGACGCCGCATCTTCCGTAAAAGGCGTGTCGCATCCGCACCGCGCGCGGATCAGAAAAATCGCTTCGCATTGGGATATCGACTTGGATATCGAAGTGGCGGCCGATATGAGCGTGTCGGCTGCTCACGAAATCGCCTGTCAAGTGGAAAGCGCCGTCCGAAAAGCCATTCCCGACGTATACGACATCATGGTACACGTGGAACCCGCAGGACTGAACGATGAAAATGAACAATACGGTCTCGATGAAAACGACATAACATAACGAATACGCGGGAAAAAAGCTGTGCGCGGCAGCGGCTTATAAGCCTGCAAGCACAAGGAGGCTAATAAATCCATGCTTTCTTTCGTCAAAAATGACCGTCATACAATGGTCTGTAGACGTATGCGAACGCCGCTTCCGCAAGCAGAACGCACAAAGTCGCACGTGGAGTGAGGAGAGGGAGCAACGCTACAGCGATTCGATTTCCGCTTCGGCGAGGCCGGTTGCTTGGGCTATGTTTGCGACCGACAATCCCAAACCGAGTAAATTCTTCGCCGTTTCAAGCGCTTTTTGATATGAGCCTTCTGAAAAACCTTTCGCTTCGCCTTCTTGTAACGCTTCCTCCCGCTGCACGGCAATGTCGACATCATAATCATATTCGGCAATTAACATGTTTATCACCTCCCGACTTTTTCTTTGTAAATACTCCCGCAAGATGTCGTTTTGTATGCACTCTTTGATCGCGTTCCGAAAGCCGTTCTCACTATCGAGCTTCGTATGTCTTCGTACGGCTTCTACGAACAGCGTGTACTCTTTTAACGGTTTGCACGTATGTAAGATTTCACTTCCCTTATTATAATTGATATTCGTCACGCTGACAACGACTTCGAGAGAGGGTTTTTCGGGCATCGTCATAAAGGCATCGGAGAGGCGTAATGTCGCGGTTTCGGGGTAATCTTCTTCCCCGTTATAAAACACGTAGAATTCGGGCGTCGGAATCTTCTTCAATCTGCGGAGATAACGGTCACGCGGGTTTTCGATGCGCTCATAGAGGCGCGCGGCATACTGCAAAAATCGCAACGGCATATTGGCGTTTATCGTAGATTGGTGTTCTACCAATACGATGATCTTTCCGTCGACGAGGCAGGCGACATCGTTGCGGAAAGCCATATACATCACCTGTTCGAGACGGAGCGGTTCGAGTTCCGCCGATGCGTCAAGTTCTGTCTCATGCAATGCGTTGTAGAGAGCGAGGAAGTTCGCCTTTGCGTTTTTATCTTCGCCGAAAAAATCGACAAAGACCGAATCCTTATACCGACGATTGTGTTTTGCCATAAAACCTCCGGGATAACCGCACCGGAAATGGATACTTAGAAAAGAAGCGCGTACTTACATAACACGAGGCAGCGGAACTGCCGCCGGGAGTGCAGCCGATTTTTTATGTTATACGCTATTTTTTAGGAATACAATTTTCGGTGCGGTTATCCTGATAATACTTCAGTAATATAAATCGCTAAGATATTGCGATTTCGGAGTTTTTTCGAAAAATTTTCTGCGGCGACAAGCCGTGCGGCAGACGGGGCGTTGCGGGGTGTCCCCGCAGGAAGGGGCAGCGCGCAACGGAGTGCGCGCGAGGGGAAGGCTTTCCCCCTTAAAATCTATTTTTATAGATAAAGATTTCGAAAGCCGGATCGGATTATCGGATATGCCGATAAAATTGAAGCGAACAGGAATCCTCGGGAACGTGCGAGAAAGAGCGAGACTGCCGCAGCCGGTGCGGGATACGCCCATGCCCTAGACGTATTTTACACGAGGGGTTAAAATACATCGATATCGAAACGTATAAACAAATACAGAGGTAATTATGAATTTCATCTTTTTAGGGCCTCCGGGAGCGGGCAAAGGCTCTCTCGCCGTCAAAGTCGCACAGGAGTACAAAATCCCCCACATTTCAACGGGCGATATTTTCCGCGCGGCGATAAAAAATCAAACGGAACTCGGGAAAAAAGTCAAAAGCATCATCGACTCGGGCGGCTTGGTGAGCGACGACATCACGTGCGCGCTCGTAAAAGAACGGCTCGAAGCGGACGATACGAAAGGCGGTTTTATCCTCGACGGATTTCCGCGCACCCTCGCACAAGCAGAAGCGTTTACGAAAATCTGCGACGACGTAACGGTCGTCAATTTCGTTATCAAAGATGAAGAAGTCATCAAGCGCCTTTCGACGCGGCGCGTCTGCAAAAAATGCGGAACGAACTTCAACGTACTCACGCTGCCGCCGAAAAAAGAAGGCGTCTGCGACAACTGCGGCGCTGAGCTCTATCAGCGGGACGACGACAAACAGGAATCGATTTTGCACCGCATGGACGTATACCGCGAGCAGACCGAACCGCTTATCGATTTTTACCGCACGAGAGGAAAGCTTACCGACATAGACGGTGCGATTCAAACGGCACAATTATTAAACGAGTTCGAAAAAGCGTTTCCGAAAAAATGATGTCCGCCGTGGCGTACGGCATCGTATGCGGCGATGCACATAGGGCACTGTATGCAAAAGCGCGCGAAGGGTATCGCATGCGGCTGTGTGCGCAGCAGTGCGCGTTGCAAATTTTGCGTAAAAACGGACAGCGCCTAAGGAGGCGATGCAATGAAAAAAATCGTACTAATCCCCGATTCATTTAAAGGCACGATGAGTTCCGCAGAGATATGCGGCATCATGGAAAAAGCGATAAAAAAATTTTATCCCGAAACTGACGTCATAAGCATTCCCGTTGCAGACGGAGGAGAAGGCAGCGTCGACGCTTTTTTGACCGCAGTCGGCGGAGAAAAAATCACCGTATCCGCCGACGACCCCTATTTTAACAAAATGGACGCGTTTTACGGAAAGCTTTCCGACGGAAAAACGGGCGTCATCGAAATGGCTTCCTGCGCGGGGCTTCCCCTCGTCGAAGACAGGCGCGATCCCGAAAAAACGACGACGCTCGGAGTAGGCGCTCTCATACTTCGCGCAATCGAAGACGGCTGTACGAAACTCATCATGGGACTCGGAGGAAGCGCGACGAACGACGGCGGCTGCGGAGCGGCTGCGGCATGCGGCGTAAAGTTTATCGATAAAACGGGAAAAGAATTCATCCCGACGGGCGGCACGCTCTGCGACATCGAACATATCGACTCGTCCGGTTTGCATCCCTCGCTCAAGGGCATCGAAATCGTTACGATGTGCGACATCGACAACCCGCTCTACGGAGAAACGGGAGCCGCATACGTTTTCGGTCCGCAAAAGGGCGCCGACGAAAAAGCGGTTAAACGCCTCGATGCGGGCCTCCGCCGCCTCGCCCAAATCGTCGAACGCGATCTGCACAAAGACGCTTCTCTTATGCCCGGCGCGGGAGCTGCAGGCGGCATGGGCTACGGCATGAACGTCTTTTTCGGTTCAAAGCTGCAGATGGGCATCGAAACGGTGCTCGATACGGTGAGATTCGACGAACTCGTCAAAAACGTGGACTGCGTTTTTTCGGGCGAAGGAAAAATCGACACGCAGAGCCTGCGCGGAAAAGTCGTCATCGGCATCGCGCGCCGCACAAAAAAAGCGGGAGTACCGCTCATCGCAGTCGTCGGCGATATCGGAGACGACATCGAAGCGGCGTACGACACGGGCGTATCGGCAGTCTTCAGCATAAACCGCGTCGCAGTCGACTACGCCCGCGCAAAACTTCGCGCAAAAAGCGATCTTGCGCTCACGATCGAAAACATCATGCGCTTTATCGAATGCGTAAAAGCGCGAATGTAACAACCGGCCATACACCGAATCTTTTTTCGGAGCATCTGGGCTGAGCGTATTGCCAAAACATCGCCGTTTTTTAGTATCGAGTGCCTCTAAAACTCGGCTGGATTTTAGAGATTCTCTATTACAAACACGCCGATTCGTCGATGACTTTTTTGAGCGTCTCCGCCGAATGTAAAAGCGCTTCCCTTTCTTTTTCGTCGAGTTCGAGCGGCACCTGAGTTTCGACACCGTCCTTCCCGACGACAGCGGGCATGCTCAGTGCAACCCCTTCGATTCCGAAAGTGCCGTGCTGTATCGTCGATACCGGCAAAATCGATTTTTCGTCGCGGCTGATCGCCTGACAAATGCGCCTGACCGCCATCGCTACCCCGTAATACGTCGCTTTCTTTTTTTCGATGATTTCGTACGCGCTGTTTTTAACTTCTTCGGCAATCCTGCGCATGGAATCTTCGTGTTCGTGAAAACCGCGCATATCGCAAAAGCGGTTGAGCTTGATGCCCGAAACGTTCGCACAGCTCCACGCGGCGATTTCGCTGTCCCCGTGTTCGCCGATGATAAAGGCGTGGACGCTTCTGCTGTCGACGCTCAAGTGTTCGCCCAAAAGATATTTCAGCCGCGCCGTATCGAGAACGGTACCCGAACCGAACACGCGGTTTTCCGGCAACCCCGAAAGCTTTACCGCCGTATACGTTAAAATGTCGACGGGATTTGCAACGATGAGCAGTACGCCCTGAAAATCCCGCTTCGCGATTTCCGGAATAATCGATTTGAAAATTGCAACGTTCTTTTTTACGAGATCGAGCCGAGTCTCTCCCGGCTTTTGCCCCGCGCCCGCCGTCACGACGACGATTGACGCATCTCGTATGTCGTCGTATGAGCCCGCATATATCTTCATCGGACCGGCAAAGGGAAGCCCGTGGCTTATGTCGAGCGCTTCGCCTTCGGCTTTATTTTGATCCGCATCGATTAAAACCATTTCCGAATACAGACCGCTTTCCATCAATGCGAACGCCGACGATGCACCGACAAATCCGCATCCGATAACACCTATTTTTCTCGCGTTGACGACACTCATAGTTACCGCTCCTTACAGCTTCGATTTCATTTATATAATAAATATAGTGAAAAAATCGCCGTCCGTGTACTGAAAGCGTTACCGGGACAATCGGCGGCACATTGCACAAGCGGCGCTTCTTGCGCTATGCTTAGCGAATGACGGAAACAAAATCGCATTCACTCGTACGCTCCGGCATCCGCCTTTCAGTCGTCACGCTTTTATCGCGCATACTCGGTCTCGTGCGCGAAATGACAAAGGCGGCTTTTCTCGGAACCGGAGCGATAGCGGACGCATTCGGTATCGCATTTCAACTGCCGAATCTCTTTCGAAGGCTCTTCGCGGAAAACAGCGTTTCCGTCGCCTTCATTCCGACCTTCCGCGCATACGTCGAAGACATTTCGTCGGATGCCGACAAAACAAAGACACAGGATTTCATCTCATCGACGCTTACCCTCGTCACTTTTTTGACGGGAACCGTCACCGCTTTGGGTATCGTCTTTACGCCCGCGATTATTAAAGTATTTTACGGCAGTACGGATGCGGCGACAATGCCGGAAGCGGTGCTTCTCACGCGTATCATGTTTCCCTATCTCGCCGTCGTTTCCGTCGCCGCCCTCTTTCAGGGAATCTTAAACGGCGTCGGCGTTTTCACTCCGTCGGGCTTCGCTCCCGTTTTATTCAACGCAGTCGTCATCACGCTCACGTACATACTCGCCCCATATACGGCGAACCCCGCGCGCGCTATGGCGGCAGGCGTCATCGCAGGCGGCTTTTCGCAAATGCTCTTTCAACTGCCCTTCGTACTGCGCACAAAGTGGCGCGTTTCGTTCGCGTCGCTTAAAAGCGCGTTTACGAATCCCGGTACGAGACGCGTCATGCTCCTCGTGCTTCCGACCGTCGTCGGTATGGCCGCATACCAGATAAACGACGTCGTATCGAGTACGCTCGCAAAGCGCGCGGGCATCGGCATATACGCGAGCCTGCAATATTCGCTTCGGCTGCAGGAATTGATTTTAGGCATATTCGCCGTGTCGATCGGTTCGGTTATTTTGCCGGATATGTCGGCGCTTGCGCAAAAAAAACGCTGGGACGATTTTACGGCGCTGCTCATCCGCGCCCTAAAAATCATCACGCTGATAGCGCTTCCGGTTACGTTTTATTCGCTTATCTGCGGAAAGGAAATCATTTCGCTCGTCTATAAAACGAAAAACTTTACCGACGAATCGGTAGCGATGACGCTTTCTGTGTTTCGCTTTCACATGATAGGTCTCGTCTTTATCGCACAAAACCGCGTTTTGTCTCCGTCGTTTTACGCGCAAAAAAATACCGTGCTTCCGACGCTCGCAGGCATTTTCAACTTCGCCGTCAATATAGCGCTCGCTTCTCTTTTCGTCGCTCGCATGAAGGGAGCGGGCATCGCACTCGCCCTTTCGATCGCAAGCTTTGCGAACACCGTTTTTTTATGCGCCGCTCTTCCGCGTCTGCGCTCCGTCGATACCAAAAAGATTATTAAATCGTCGGTATTATATGAATTGAAAATAATAATTTTTTCACTCGCCGCCTCTCTTCCCGTCCATATCGTCCGACCGCGCCTCGTATCTTTTTTTGCTGGACACGGCCGCATCATTTCCGACGGAAGCGTCGTCGCCCTTTCCGCGCTCCTCTTCGCCGCCGTCGGCATCGCTCTCCTTTTTTTCACGCGGGATGAAATCGCAAAAGCCGCCTGCGGAAAACTGCTCAAGCGGCGCGCCGCACGATAATGTCGCTTTCCGAAGCGCAAAAAAATTGCTATATTGTAAGCGAGGATATATATGAAAATGCCGACAGCGGATGAATGTAAAAAAATGTATGCGGAACGCCGTGCACGCGTTGCCCGCTTTATGAAACAAAACGGCATCGGAGCAGCCGTATTTATCGACAGCGAAGAAAAACGAGAAAGCGCCGTGCGCTATCTTTCAGGCCACATAAGCGATGCGGTTTTGATCGTATTCGACGATGCATATTCGGTACTCGTTCCGTGGGACGAAATCATGGCAAAGCGCTATGCGTTTGCGGATAACGTCATACCCTACACAAAATATAAAAACACGGCGATCGATGCGGTAAAAGCGGTGCTCGGCGAAAGCGATCATTTTAAAAACAAAAAAGTCGAACTGCCGCCCGCGACGACGTATCCCGAATTTTTAAAATACGTCGATGCGCTCGAAGGCTGCGACGTCCACTGCCGGGAAAACAGCGTGCATCACTTTGTCACTGAACTTCGCATGATAAAAGACGCGTACGAAATCGCATGTACGAAAGAAGCTGCGCGCATAGGCGATTTGATAATCGATACGGTGGAAGACGGTATCAAATCGAAAAAGCTCGTAACGGAAACGGACGTCGCATTGCTTATCGAAAGGGAATGCCGCGCTCACGGCTGCGAGCGCACGGGGTTCGACACGCTTGCCGCAGGACCGGAACGCAGCTGGGGCATCCACTGTTTTCCGAATTACACTGCGGGAAAATGGGCGGACACGGGACTTTCCATTCTCGATTTCGGCGTCGTCGTAAACGGCTATACGAGCGATACGACGGTCACGGTTGCACGCGGTAAGCTTTCCGCTGCACAGGAAAAACTCGTCGCCCTCGTACAAAAAGCGTATGACGAATGCCTCAAGCTCTATAAGCCCGGACTTTCAATCCGCGATGCGGCGCTCAAAGCCGACGAAGTGTTTGCAACCGGGAAACGGAAAATGCCGCACGGACTGGGGCATGCGATCGGTCTTGAAATACACGAACCCCCGCGCGTCAATATCAAAGCGTCCGAAACGCTCGTTTTTAAGCCGGGCATGATCGTAACGCTCGAACCGGGACTCTATGACGAAGCGCTCGGCGGCTGCCGCCTTGAAAACGACGTGCTCATCACCGAAACGGGAAACGAAGTTATAACGCATTCGAGAATTATTAAATTATAACTGTTTTGCGGATTCGCATCGCACCCGGGCGAACTCAGCGTCCGCGTGCATTTTCGAGAGCTTCCGATGCGGCAGCGTCGAGAGCTGCGGCAAGGGATGCATCGGGTAAGTCGGCAAGTTTTGTGCGCATATCGTGAATGACAAGCGGCACAAGCTGCTCATCGGTGAGCGAAGTGAACGGCGATGTACCGTTTGTTTCAAGAAGACCTAGCGGCAGTTTTATCTTTCTGAGCACTTCGGCTGTCGCAAGCAATCCCGGCCGACCGGAAAGACGCGCGATCACATAGTCGAGCAAAAGCCGCGTTTTGCTTGACATAAATTTTTCCTTTTGCCGTACAGGTAAAAAGCCGCACATCGTACGGAGTTTTTTAAACAATTCGAGTTCGATCGCAAATTGATCAGCGCTTTTTTTATTTTGCAGAGCTGCAGCGATGTCGGGAAGCGCATGCATGGCTTTTTCAAGCACAGCGGTAAGCTCGGCGGACACCCGATCGCTGCGACGAGCGCCGTCGAAAAGTTGCGGAACTCGTTCCTTTCCGAAAGTCTCATTGCGCGGCATCGCTTTTGTTTGCTCGGACGCGTTTTCCTGCGGCGAAACTTTTTTTTGCACTTTACGCTCGATAATCTCGCCGCGTTTCCCGTCCATTTCGGAAAGAGTTTTTTCCGCAGCTTCCCGTATTTTTTTCATCGCATCTTCTGTCGCATCTTTGACATTCGACTCGGCAAGGGCGGCATCCGTACGTATCCGTTCGGCACTTTTTTTTGCCGTATCGATAAGGCGTATCGCGTCCTCGGCAGCATCGCGCGCGGCTCGGCTCGTCCGATGCGCTTCATCGTAGGAACGGCGCAATGCGGCAAGTTCGCTCGCTCGTTCGACATTCGAAGTATCAAGGGCTGCCGCAAGTCTGCGTGGAGCTGCGATACCCGCTTCGGCAGCACCCGGTAAAGGTATCGGCGCTTTAGGCGGCGATTCCGGCAAAGGACGCCGAGCCGGTACATCTTCGGCTACCGAAATCGGTTCGTCTTCATAATTCACATATTTTGCTTTGCTTCGAGGCAAAACGACAGGCATTTCAAATTCCGCATCGATAGTTTCCGTACCGAATCCGTCGTCGATATTTCCGGGGACGGTTTCATCGAGTCCAGCCGCCGGCCCCGTTCGCCCGTCGAAAACGTCGTCGTTCCCAGCAGTCCGGGAAGACGCGTCTCGATCGATCGGGCGGTCGGGCGAAATAAGCAGATCTAAACCGTCCGCTTCGGAATCCTGCATTTCCTCATCACTTTCCCGATCGGTCATCGTAAACGGATCGATTTCGTCGTCGGCTTTTAAAAGGCTTTCGCCCATCAAATCGAAATCGAAGGGCGTCTCTTGCGTAGGAGCCGGCTCATATACGGCAGCTTCGAGCGCTTTCGTTTCCGGAGAATCCATAACGATTTCCGCACCGCTTTTTTCATCGCTTTCATCGGCAAGATAATCGTTTTTTGCAGCTTCCGCTTCGGCCTGCAATTCGGCGATGCGTGTTACTTCGCTGTTTGCCAAAACATTGCCGTCGTCTACGGCGAGAACGGCGCGGTAAGTATCGAGCGCGGACGAAAGTTTCCCTTCCGCCGTATCGATTTTTGCCGACAACACGAGGGCTTCTTCGTCGTGCGGATATTTTGAAAGATAGCGTGCGATAAAATTCCGAGCCTTATCGGATCGTCCGGCTTGCATGAAACGGAGCGCTGCGGATTTTTCATAGGTAAAATACTGCGCGTCGATCGAATTTATTTTTTTATAACAGGAGGCGGCCTTTTCATCCTCTCCCCTGCAAATGCAATACTGCGCGTAGAGGTCGAGAATTTCTATGTCGTTTTGATTTTTCGCATAAAGCGCTTTCAGCTTTGCAAGCGCCGGGACATAATCTCGAGCCGAAAGAAGAGTGCGCACATACTGCGCCCCGACGGCGGCATCCGACGGAAAATCTTTTTCCGCCTGACGCACGAGCGCGGCTCCGCTTTCAAGCGCACCGTTTTTTTCATACGCGTCGGCAAGGCACGAGATAAAGCTCGAGTTTTCCGGATCGAAGGCCGAAGCTTTTTTGAACGCCCGAACGGCAGCTTCATAATCGAAGCGTCTTCGCTCTACGCGGCCGAGGAGCGAAAAAAGATGCGCATCCGACGGATGGAGCGCAATCGCCTTTTCGACGACGGATGCGGCGGCAGCCGTTTTATGGAGGCGGAGCAAAAGAGCCGTATATCTTTGCACGGCTTCCGTCCAGCCGGGCTTTGCGCGGAGGGCGGCTTCGTATGCGTTAGCCGCTTCCCCGTACGCGTGCAACGCTTCATAGGTTTCGGCAAGGTTCAGCTGCAGTACCGGATGATTCGGATCGACTTGCAGACCCCGCTTATATGCCGTCGCGGCTTTTTGATATTCCTTTCGGCGCGCATAGATCGCACCCAGATGATTGTACGCAAGCGTATCGGCGGGATCGGAGGCGATAACCGATTCGAAGCACTCGACTGCCCGGTCGTAATCTCCCATCGAACGATACGTAAATCCCAAATTATAATTTACTTCGGCATTGCTGCCGCCGATCGCGAGAGCCGTACGGAGTACACGGAGAGAATCGTCGAAGCGGCCGAGCCTCCGGTAAATGGCGCCGAGTGCATTGAGAGAAGCCGTATCGTTCGGATTATTTTTATTAATTTTTTCGTAATAAGGAAGAGCGCGCGCATCGTCGCCCGATTTGACGTATACGTCACCGAGCGCAAAAAGCACGTCGCGGTTTTCGGGGTCGTCTTTTAACAATCCCTTATATAAGCGCGCGGCGAGTTCAAAATCACGGGAAGCGAGAGCCGCCGACGCACGGCGCAAAACGAGTTTATTTTCCTCTGCCCTTTCACTTGCCATAAGTGCTTTCCGCCTCGGGCCGCGCATAGGTTTCGCGCGAAAGGGAGCCCCTTATCCGATTGTCGAGTTTCGAATACGATGCGACGGCAAAATAATAAATCGTCCCGTTTCGAAGCCCCGTGAGCGTAATCGACTGCACAAGGCCCGCATCTACAGGCGATGAGCCTTCGCGTGCAACCCGTCCGAGGTATTCGCCGGGTCTCGTGCCGTAATAGACGTAATAACCGCCTGCGCTTTCATCGACCGAATGCGACCACGAAAGCGTTACGCTCCCGTCACCGGAAGCCGCTTTTACGGTAAAAGGCGGAAGCGGCGAAGGAGGCACCGTGTAATCGATATCGATTTGCGTAATCGACGGCGTATGCGATCCGTTTCCGTCCGGATAAAGATCGGCAGCTATTTGAAAATACAAACCGTTTACGCCTGAAATCGCTTCTCCGTTTCGCACCGGACGCCATGCGGGGTACGAATCCGTCCAGCCGAAAATATTGTCGCCGCTTCGCACATAGAGGCGTACTGCGGTCTCGGCGGGTTCGTTCACCACCGCCGTCACCGAATCGAGGGAAGATGCGACCGACGTCAAAAACGGCTGCGTTTCGATCCGCCCGCCGGACACACGATACTTCGCATATCCGAGAGTCGACGCGTCTTCCGATTTTTGCCGCATCGCATCGTCGTAGGTTCCCTTTTGTATGCGGAAATCGTCGATGCTTCCCGTATACTTTCCGCACAGCTCGATATCCGAAGGCACGCCCAAACAGACGGAATACACCGAACCCGACGCACGGCCGGTCGACGTAACGTAGGCGATCGCTTCGAGCATACCGTTTACGCGGTATTCAATGCATCCGCTCTCTTCATCGAAAGCAATCGAGTGATGCGCCCAGGTTCCCGGAATCAGCGTCGTAATGCCCGAAAGCGTCACGTCTCCTTTTTCGTACCCGTCGAAGAGATTCAAAAACGTCCATGAAAGATGATTTTGATAAAAAGAAGCCGTAATCATCTGATATACGACGTTCCGCCCGATACTGCGCGACGAGCGCCAATTAAAGACGACTTCGCCGTTTTCAGCGACCGAGGGCAAAAGCCAAAACTCGATATAAAACGACGGAGCGTGTCCTTCGCTGCCGAAAAGAGAACCCCGCTTTCCGCGAATCGATATGCCGCCTTTTCCGCGGGAAAGCGCCGCGCCTTTTCCCATAGCCGATTTCCCCGAAAGCAAAAGTTCGTTTTTGACCACCGTATAATTACCCGCCGTATCCGTAAACGGCTTTTTTTCGAAATCGAACAGCGCATCGGTAAAAGCATCGGCGCTCCGCGAATCGGTTGCAAGTTCGATGCACGGATACCCGAAACGCCCCGTACCTTCGGCGACTCCCCGCTTTACTGAGAGCTTCGACCAGCCCTCCTTTCCGCCGATCGTCATCGAATCGGCAAAAGCGGGACGGATACACAAAGCGGTCGAAAGAACGCACAATAAAGCGTACACACGCAAACGGAGCGCCCGCGAAACGGCAAGTGCGCGCACCGGACGAAGAGCGCATAAAGCGGCAAACGCACCTACTGGACGAAGTGTGGATAAAATCGTTATTTTTTTATTATACGGAATACACATAGGCACTATGGCAAAAGCGGTACGGGAAATATTACACGAAACGGCATTACAAGCCCCCTCTTCAAGCGGCGTCTACCTGTGGCGGAACCGGCAGGGAGATGTCATCTATGTCGGCAAAGCGAAAAACCTGAAAAACCGCCTCACCTCGTATTTTTCCGGCAGCAAAGACATCAAAACGAAACTGCTCGTCGCGCACGCCGATTCGATCGAGTATATCACAACGGCAAACGAATACGAAGCCTTTTTGCTCGAAAACAATCTTATTAAAAAACACAATCCGCGCTACAACATCGATTTGAAAGACGGCAAATCCTATCCCGTTCTGCGGATCACGAACGAAGAATTTCCGCGCGTCATCAAAACGCGGCGCGTCCTCGAAGACGGCTCGACCTATTTCGGACCTTACCCCGACGCGGGCGCACTCGACACCTTTATCGATACGCTCTACCGCATCTACCCCGTGCGTCGGTGCAAAACGCTCAAAAAACGCGATGCCCCCTGCCTCTACTACCACATCGGCAGATGCGACGCCCCCTGCTGCAAAAAAATTTCACACGACGCCTATACCGAATACATCGGCGAAATCGCAAGCCTTCTTGAGGGAAAAGGAGACGACACCGTAAAAAAAATAAAGTCGGAAATGCGGCACGCATCGGAAAATCTCGACTTCGAAAAAGCCGCGCGACTGAGAGACGGACTTTCAGCGCTTTCGATCATGCAAAAACAGAATATCGTCCAAACTTTCGACGGCGACGACCGCGACTATATCGCCTATTGGAGGGAAGGAGAACTCGTAAGCTTTACCGTCTTAAAACTCCGCGGCGGCAAACTCGAAGGACGCGGCAACTACCGCACCGTAAGCTTAAACGAAGATACCGAACTCATCGGAGAGTTTTTCAACGCATACTACACCGACAAAGCCGAAGTACCCCCGCACATTTATATACCGAATTTATTAATTAATGATTTATCCGACATTGAAAATTCTCATACCGATACGGGGAAGAGCCCTCCCCCGCGCTCGCACACGGTTGCTCGCTCCCTCTCCAGCGGGGGCACCCCGCAACTCCCCGATCGAAGCGTCGCTTTTCTCTCGCCCGCCGAACTTGCAAGATGGTTTTCCGAAACGCTCGGCGCCGAAACCGAAGTCGTCCCCCTTTCCGACGCAAGCGAAAACGCAAAATACCACACGGCAGCCATCAATATGGCAAAGCAAAATGCGCATGAAGATATCGTGCGGCGCCTGCGTGAACGAGGCGACATACCCGCGCTCGAAGAACTCAAAACGCTCCTTTCCCTCGACACGCTTCCCGTTCGCATCGAAGGATTCGACATCGCGCATATCGGCGGAAAATTCCCCGTCGCAAGTTTAATCAGCTTTTACAACGGCAACCCCGACAAAAAAAACTACCGTTATTTCCGTCTCAAAACGACCGACGGCATCATCGACGACTTCGCATCCATGCGGGAAGCGACGAGCAGACGTTATACGAGACTTTTAAACGAAGGACGGGAACTGCCCGACCTCCTCCTCATAGACGGAGGCATCGGACAGGTAAACGCAGTGCAGAGCGTACTCACATCGCTCGGCATCGACATCCCGATCGCGGGACTTGCCGAAAAAAACGAAGAAATCTACCGGCCCGGCAACAGTACGCCCATCGTGCTCCCGCGCAGAAGCGACGCGCTCCGCCTGCTCCAGCGCGTAAGAGATGAAACGCACCGTTTTGCGACAAGCAAAAACCAGCGCCTCCGCACCAAAGAAAATACCGTAAGCATTTTTCTCGAACTTCCGGGCATCGGCGAAAAGCGCGCGCGCACATTGATAAAAAAATTTACGACGCTCGAAAACCTCGCAAGTGCCGATAAAGAGTGCATCGCGGACGCGCTCGGCATGAGTACGGACGAAGCGGAAAACATTGCGCGGGAAGCAAAAAAACTCAACGATGCACGGAAAGAAAAAAAAACGAAACAAATCGAATCGCTCGAAAGCTCCGGTACGACCGCGCAAAAAGCCGCAGCAGCGCACTACATCGACAGCCTTGCCCGCGCCGCCCTCGACGGAAGCGGCATCGAATAAGGGCAGGACTGCTGTCGAAAATACAGCCGACTTTTTACAACACGCATTGTTTTCCGCCAATATAATTTCAGCTGCCCTTGCCTCGCACCGCCCGATTGTAGAAAATGCGATTTCCTCTATAATGTATACGATCGATATATGAGCGCATAAAAATTATTAAGGAAATTGCAAATGGAATACATTTTCGATAAAGAGGGAAACCCGCTCGGCGTCGTACAAGGCGCATACATCCGCGACATGGAAGGAAATCCCGTCGGACAGCTCAAGGGCGAACACGTCCACAAACTTACCGGAACTTATGTCGGCGAACTCAAAGACGGCATGATTTTGGACATGCACAAAGGTAACTTCGGAAACGCGGGCTATGCCGAAAATCCGGGAAAGGGTATGCATCCCATGGCACATTCTCCGCGGCCGCCGGTGCGCACCGTATTCGAAGACGCGTGGGAAAAATTATTTGACGACGGGCTGTAAGGCGGCATAGTTGGAAACACCGGCTGCAGCCGACCGGATAAATGGTGATTCCTTCCAGTACGGGCAGCGGATTTATTTTCATACATTCATAATACGTAAAGACTGCCAGCGCCCCGTAAAAATTTTTCGACATCGAATTGGCTTTTCCGCCTATACTCGGCACATCGTTTGCAAGCTTTTCGTATGTCTTAACAATCTCCCGATATTTTTCTTCAGCTTCGGCTGGCGGGAATTTTTTATACAATTCGTTCTTAACCAATCATCGGACTTTTGGGGAATAGGGAATACGGGTTGGGGGGTTCATGAGGGTTCTCCTTTTATAACAATTGTAACAAAAGAGATTAGAGACTGATACCCGTAATGAATACACGGATTACGGAAAGTCAGCGGTTTTCATGATATAATGAGAAAAGCTAGAAGGGAATGTTGGACGAACGCTTAGCGTCACACTTCGCATCACTTGTTCTTGACAAGATAAACTTACCGACATATATTCAATAAAGTCTTAGGAGGATTTTATGAAAAAGAAATTTGGTATACTTCTTTTTTCATGCCTGTTAGCGCTTTTACTTACAAGCTGTGATGAAGTTTTATCTGTAGTGACTGCCAATAAAAGCGGCGAGAAAATTGTGAACAATTATGTTTCTATGTTTGACGATACCGTTTATGACGAAAGCATTTCCCTGAAATCATGGCACAATATCGGCATTTTCACAGAAGAAAAAGTTGTTCAAATGGATGACTTGCTTTTCAAAATCGAAAATAGAAAAGAAAACCTTGTCGTCTTAGGGGATAAAGATGCTGCCGTTGAAATACGTTTTTTTGAAGGTGGCTATAAATACACGCTTTTCAGTTCAATGGACTCATTGAACCTTATGTTTAATTTTTAGTTTCGGAGGAAAAAATGAAAAAATGCTTTAATTTTTTTATACTGAGTTTTGCGGTGCCACTGCTTGTTGTTTCTTGCGCAAAAAAGCCGCTTACCCTTGATGATACCACTTCAATGAAAACTTTGCTCAAGGCAAGCGACAAAGAAATAACAGAACTTGTCATAAAAGAAGCAGCAGAAAAAGGAAATATAGACGCGGAAGATCTAAATATTGAGTATATTTTGCGTAATAAAGAAAGTCAGACTATTGTTGTAAAGAGCAAGATAAATGAAAAGTAAATAGTGTCTCTCCCTTTGGGCAAAAATCAGGCCGACAAGCTGTTACGCTAGTTCCCAGCCCCCATACAGTCCGGCAGCAAGTGCAATCGCTTTCCCTGCCGCCGAACCGTCGTTTATACTACCGCACTCTTACTTTGCCGCGTTCTTTCCCGCGATGCGTCCGAATACGATGATGTCGGCGATCGCGTCGCTGCCCAAGCGGTTTTTGCCGTGTACGCCTCCGGTCACTTCTCCTGCAGCATACAAACCGGGGATCACGCTCCCGTCGGTCTTTATGACTTGCGCTTGGCTGTTGATTTTGACGCCGCCCATCGTGTGGTGTACGGCGGGCACGGCTTTCAAAATATAAAACGGCGCTTTTTCGATCGGGAAGGTCAAGCTGCGTTTATTGAATTCGGGATCTTTGCCCGCTGCGACGTAGCTGTTGTAGCGGTCGACGGTCGCGATCATCTCGTTCGCATCGATGCCGAAAAATGCTGCCGCTTTTTCAAGCGTATCGGCTTTTACCAACAATTTGTTTTTGTACAGATAGGCGATTTCGGCCGCGTGGTTTTGTTCCAGATGGCTTTCGTCGTATCCTTTTTGATCGATGATTTCATAGCAGCAGTGTCCCGTCTGCGCTTTGATCGCCATGGACATAACGTCGCGACGTCCGAGTTCTTCGACAAAGCGCTTGCCTTCTTTGTTTACGATAACGCTGTGTCCGTAGAGGCGCGCGTCGTCGAAATACAAAAGCGTGCCCGTAAGCGGATCGCATATCGGGTAGGTTTGGATATACTGCATATCGACGAGAGCCGCTCCGATTTTTTCGGACATGACGATGCCGTCGCCCGTGCTGCCGACCGTATTCGTCGAAAGGATGTTTTCATCGACGGCGGGATTGTATTTTTTGCGCATGTCGAGGTTCGAACCGAAGCCGCCGGTTGCGAGTACAACGCCTTTTTTTGCATAAAACGTGTAGTTCATCGTCTTGCTTTCAGCCGAAACTCCGGTAACGCGTCCCTTCGCATCCTGCACGAACGCGACTGCGGGTGTGCTGTATACGATGGGAATGCCGAGCTTTTCCGCTTTGGCGAGCATCTTGGTGATGAGTTCTTTGCCGCTTGCACCGGCCGGAATCAAACTGCGCTTTACCGAATGTCCGCCGAAAAACATCAACGAGTTTTCCCATACGACGCCGCATTTGTCCCTGAGCCATTCCGCGCCGGCAAGCGCGTTGGATGCAACCACGTGTACGAGTTCGGGGTTATTGATATTGTCGCCGCCTTTCATCATATCCTGTTCGAAGCGAGAGACGCTGTCTTCGATGCCGTCTCTTTTTTGAAGCCAGTTGCCCGGAGCCGCCATTTCAGCTCCCGAGATAAGCGTATTGCCTCCGGCCATCGGCATCTTTTCCAAAACGATAACGTCCGCGCCCGCTTCTTTCGCTTCGATTGCAGCCGCAAGCCCAGCGCCGCCCGCACCGATGATGACGACGTCGTGCGTTTCGGTTTTACTCTGCTTTGCCTGAGGAGCTGCGGCAGCTTTTTTATTCGCTTTCAGTTCTCCGCCCGCCTGTGCGACCGCTGCGTTCACGGCTGCAAGAAAGCCTTTCGACGTGAGCGTGCAGCCCGAAACCGTATCGACTGCCGTGCTGTTCGATTTTATTACCGCCGCTTTTAGCGTATCCATCGCTTTATCGAAGCCCGGCGTTTCTTTATGCGAAAGCACTTTGATGTCGGCGATCGCGTTCTTTTTAACGGTTACCTGTACCGTTATCTTTCCGCCTTTGCCGTCTCCCGTTCCGGTATATGTTCCGTTTTTCATAGAATCGCTTTGCGCCGCGGCCGTAAACAAAACCGTCGAAGCGAAAAACGCCGCGAACAGTCCCTTTAAAATCTTCTTCATATTTTTTCCTCCATCGTATGTATACATTCGGAAATCGAACGTATGTTATGCAGTATAAGCGTATCATAATATTCCGCCGTTTTATTGTCAAACGGACGGATATACAACCGGTATTTTTTTATTAATTAATAATATCCGTTCCTCGATATATCGGATACTGCCGCGCCTTACAGGAGCGATTTCGCTTTTGAGACGATGTTGTCGGCGGTGATGCCGTATTCGGCAAGGAGTTCAGCCGTTTGCCCCGACTGTCCGAATCGATCGTCGACCGCAACGTGCGCCATCTTTACGCCGCCCTTACCGAGGAGCGCATAAGCTGCCGCTTCGCCGATGCCGCCGAAACGGTTCGCTTCTTCACACACGAGGATCCGTCCGCCGCAGCCGAGCGTTTCACTTACAATCGCATCGGTGTCGAGCGGTTTAATCGTGTGAATGTTCAGCACGGAAGCTTCGATACCGTCGGACGCAAGCTGCTCGGCCGCTTCGAGGGCGAGCGGCGTCATAATACCGGTTGCGACGATGCAGAGGTCTTTGCCGGAACGCAGGCTCTGCGCTTTTCCGATTTCGAGCGGCGTGTCGCAAGAAGTGACGATCGGCATGGGTTCGCGCGACGTGCGGATATACACGGGGCCTTTAAAATGATAGGCCGCTTCGACGATCAGCTTTGCCTGATTGTAATCGCAGGGGCTCAGCACCGTCATATTCGGAACTGCGCGAAGCGCGGCGATGTCCTCTATGCACTGGTGCGTGCCTCCGTCGCCCGCAGGCGTGATGCCCGAATGACTTCCGGCGATTTTTACGTTCGCTTTGCTGTATGCCGCCGCATTTCGGATAATTTCAAACGCTCTTCCGGCAGTAAACATTGCAAACGAAGATGCGAAGGGCACGTAGCCGACTTTCGACAAGCCGACGGCCATACCGATCAAATTCTGTTCGGCGATACCGGTTTCGATGTAGCGGTCGGGAAACTCTTTTTGAAAAGCCAAAGAACCGGTCGCATGTCCCAAATCCGCGTCGAGGACAATCACATCGGAATATTTTTTGCCGAGCTCGACGAGGCCGTCGCCGTAGCCCTGCCGTGTTGCTTTTTTTTCACTCATATCAGTTGTCCTCCAATTCTTTAAGCGCCTTTTCAAGCTCGTCGCCCGAAGGAGCTTTTCCGTGCCAGCCGAGTCCGTTTTCCATAAACGAAACGCCCTTGCCTTTGACCGTATCGCAGATAACGGCGAGCGGCTTTCCGTCTTCACGGTGATCAAGCGCGGAAAGCAGTGCCTCATAATCGTGTCCGTTCGCCTCGCACACGGCAAAACCGAATGCGCGGAATTTTGCCGCAAGATCGCCGAGCGACATAACCGTATCGACCGGGCCGTCAAGCTGCAGGTGATTGTTGTCTACGAGCACGGTGAGATTGTCGAGGTGATAATGAGAAGCGGCCATAAACGCTTCCCACGCAAGACCTTCCTGCAATTCTCCGTCGCCGGTGAGCACGTATACGCGGTTCGGCTTTTTTGCCAAACGGAAACCGAGCGCCATACCCGCTGCAACCGATATGCCTTGTCCGAGGGAACCGGTACTGCAGTCTACGCCGGGGCATTTATTGCAATCGGGATGTCCCTGCAGCATACTGTGCAGTCGGCGGATATTTTTGAGTTCCGCTTTCGGAAAATAACCCTTATCCGCAAGTATCGCATAGTACGGCGGATTCGCGTGCCCCTTGCTCAGCACAAAACGATCGCGCGCTTCGTCGTTCGGATCGTCCGACAGTTTCATCTTAGAATAATAGAGGGCAACCATGATATCCGTCGCCGAAAGGGAACCGCCGGGATGACCGGAACCCGCTTCTCCTATCATCCAAACAGTATCGCGTCGGATCTGCTTGGCTTTCTTTTTCAACTCTTCTATCGTCATACTAACCTCTCGATCGTATTCCATTATAGCATATCGATTTACGCTTTTCCGATACTTCCGAACAGCGTCATCTTTTCAATACATACGCGTTTGGTCGCTTCAAGACCGGGCGCAAGCACGGCGCGCGGCGTAAAGCCTTTGCTCTCTTCGTCTTTGCCGTCGGCAAAATACTTTTTCGTCGCTTCGGTAAATGCGATTTGACATTCGGTATTGACGTTGACTTTCGATACGCCGAGCGTGATCGCTTTTTTTACCATGTCGGCGGGAATGCCCGATCCTCCGTGCAGCACGAGCGGCAGATCGTCCGTCTTCGCCTGAATGGCTGCAAGTACGTCGAAATCCAAGCCTTTCCATCCGGCCGGATATTTTCCGTGAATGTTGCCGATACCCGCAGCGAGAAAATCGACGCCTAAAGATGCGATACGAGCGCATTCGGCAGGGTCGGCGCATTCGCCGGAATTGATAACGCCGTCTTCTTCGCCGCCGATCGCGCCGACTTCGGCTTCGACGGAAATGCCCTTCGCGTGCGCCTTTTCGACGACTTCGCGCGTTTTTGCGATGTTTTCATCGATCGAATATTTCGAACCGTCGAACATGACGGACGAAAAACCGTTGTCTATCGCATCGAGCGCTTCTTCATAGGTTCCGTGATCGACGTGCAGCGCTACGGGAACGGAGATTTTCAAAAAATTAATAAAACCGCTCACCATGTCGGCGATCGTCCGATAGCCGCCCATGTATTTCGCCGTTCCGCCGGAAACGCCGAGTATGATCGGCGACTTACCTTCCTCCGCCGCGAGCAAAAAAGCGCGGACGCTTTCCATGTTGTTAAGATTGAAGTGCCCGACCGCATAACGGCCTTTTTTCGCATCGACGAGCATTTCTTTTGCAGATACCAAAACCATACCAACTCCTATAAAAATAATTTTAATAATTTTTTGATTCGATTATATCGAAATATCTCCGTCTTTCGAAACTTTCGTAAACAGCAAAAGTGAAATAACCGTAAAGACCATCAAAATGGTCGATACGGCGCAGGCTTTGCCGTCCGTTCCCCGCGAGACCATCACGTACACTCCGAGGTTCAACGTTATCGTCTTCGACGAATATAAAATGATCGAAGACGAAAGCTCGGTAATAAGCGTAACCCAACTCATAATTGCACCGGAAACGATACCGCTGAACATCATCGGAACGGTAATGCGCACGAGCGTTTTCGTTTTGCCGGCTCCGAGACTGATCGCCGCTTCTTCGACGGAAATCGGAATCTGTCCGAGAACGGCGACGGAGCTTCGAATCGTATACGGAATACGGCGGATACACATTGCGATCACCATGATCATCGCGGTTCCCGTGAGTACCAGCGGCCCCTTGTTGAACGCCATAACCATCGCAATGCCGACGACCGAACCGGGTATGATATACGGCACCATCGACAGCGTATCGATAATATTGTTGATAATATTATAGCGCCGCACGACGAGGTATGAAATCAAAATCGCGAGCACGACGACGATGACGAGCGCGCCGCCGCATATCTTTACGGTATTCCATATCGCGCCTCCCATCGTACCGAACACTTGGCGATAGCTCATGAGCGAATAGCCTGAGCGGAACATATTGCCTGTCTTCGTCGTATTTCTAAACGACAGGAAGACGAGATAGACCTGCGGTAAAAGCGAAACGATGACGAGTCCGTAGGCATAGACATGGATCGCGATGCTTGCTAAAAGGCGCGGCTTTTTGCGCTCGATGCGGTGCATCGCGTTCATCGAAAAGCTCATACGGTTCGACAGATATTTTTGAAATAAAAATACGATGAGCGTAATTAAAATGGCGATGACGCTTATGGCGGCGGCAAAGCTGTGGTTGATGCTCGTTTCGCCGACGTATTGGTTGTATATTTCAACCGGAAAGGTGCGGTAGCCTTCTCCGATCAAAAGCGGGGTACCGAAATCGGCAAGCGAGCGCATAAACACCATGAGGGCGGCGGCGAGTATGGACGGCATACACAGCGGCAATACGATCGTCAAAAATCTCCGCCAGCCGGTGCGTCCCATATTTGCGGACGCTTCGAGCAGCGAATTGTCGACGTTTTTCAGCGCGCCTGAAACATAGAGGAACACGAGGGAAAAGAGCTTTGTCGACAATACGAGCAGGATCCCCTTAAATCCGTAGATGTTCGGCATCGCAATATTAAAAGCTGACTTCAAAAATTTCGTGATAAGCCCCGAACGGCCGAGCAGCAAAATCCACGAATACGCGCCGATAAAAGGCGCGGACATGGAAGTGAGCACGATCAAAATCTGCAGCAGCTGCCGGCCTTTGATTTCGTAGATATTGTACAAGTATGCAAGCGGCACGCCGATGACGAGACAAATGACCGTAACGCATATCGAAATTTTAAAACTGTTGAACAGTGTAATAAAATAATACGGATCGCTGAAAAACTGTTTAAAATATCCGAGCGTGAACGAGCCGGTCGCATTGTCGCGTACGGACTGCGTTATAACTTTTAAAATCGGATAGAGCATAAACAGCACGTACAGCGCGAGGATACCCAAACTGACGAGTATCCAAAGATCCGTTTTCTTTGTCTTCAGCATATCGATCTCCGCTAACGTACGACGGAACGCATACCGTCATCGCATTTTTTCAGCGCGTGTGGAATTTTGATTCCGCCATTCATACGAAGTTCTCCACAGCTGCGCGGAGCCGTATGTCGAAAATCGGCCCCGCAGCAAATCTTAATAAAGTTTATCAATCAGTGCTTGATCCGCAAGGCGTTCCAACGCGCAAAAATCGCGCTTTGATTTTCCGCCAAAGCGTTCGTATCGGCTTCGCGATAATTGATCGATGCGAGATCGACGATATATTTATTCGTCGCCGAAAGTTTGGAAGCCGTCGAGGGGCGTGCACCGCTTTCAAGATAGATCGCCTGACATTCATCGCTTTCAAGGAAATCCATAAAGAGCTTTGCGTTGTCGAGATTCGCGCAGCCTTTGATGATCGCCGAACCGAACGCGATCGACGTAACGCCTTCGGCAGGATATACGATGTGAACGCCTTCCGCCCCTTCCGAGAGCATCTGTACGCACGCCGGTTCATAAGTGAGACCGACGGCATATTCGCCGTTGTAAACGCCGCGGTATACGGCAGACGATCCGCTCGTGATGACGACATTGTTCATCAGCTTATCGATATAATCCCATGCCGCATCGTTGTCCCATCCGCCGAAATCGGTGAGTATGCACTGCAGCGAATTCCATGCGCTGGAACTTCCCGTAGGATCTGCGGAAACGACGATTCCCTTCAAACGAGGATCGAGGAGATCGGCAAAGCCTTTGATCGAAACGCCTTTTTCTTTTTCAAGCGCATCGTTTACCCAAAGGCACGGTATCTGGGCGTCGTGATACGTCAAAACGCCTGTCGTATTTTTAAATTCGGGCGGCATAAGCTTGTCGTTTGCGCACACGTAATTTTCAAAATACTGACCGTACGTCAGCGTATCGGCATAGACAAGTCCGCCGAACATAACGTCCGCCTGCGGATTGCCGGCCTCCGCTTGAATACGGGTTTTGCACTCGCCCGCACCGGCCTGCGTGTAGTTGATTTTGATATCGGGGTACTTTGCCTGAAACGCGTCCATGATCGCGTTGTACTGCAGATCGCTCACCGTCGTGTATACGTTCAATACGCCGGAAGCTTTACCGCCCTTTGCAGCACCATCCTGTTTTTTACAGGAACTCAACGACAGCGCCCAAGCTGCAGTTGTCAGCATCACCATAACCTTTTTCATCATTTCCTCCTATAAAATGACATAAGCGATATATGATCGCTGCGATTCCGCAGAAATCAACAGTATTCAAAGCACTTGTATTTTATTAATTGTCCGGCTGTTCATAAACGAGAGCGTATCTTCATACGACGGGATCCCGTCTCTGCCGCCGACTTTCGTACACTTGAGTGCCGAAACCGCGCTTGCAAATTTGATATTCGCTTCCAAATCCATGCCTTTAAAATAGCCTGCGAGAAAAGCGCCGTGAAACACGTCACCCGCTCCCGTCGTATCGACTGCCGCAACCGTGTATGCGGGAAATCGAAACACGACACCGTCGATGACCGCCATACAGCCGGATGCCCCTTGCGTACCGATGACGATCTTCGGCCCCCAGTGCGACATTTCAAGGAGCGCACGGGCATAATCTCCCATACCCGACACAATGAAGGGGTACCGCGCGTTCATGATGAGGATGTCGGCGAGGGATGCGAGCGCTTTATTTTTTTCATTGTCGCGCTGCATCGAACAACCGTCAAGGGACACCGTAACCCCCGCCTCTTTTGCGATTCGGACAGCGGAAAGCGCGTTGTCGTATTTCGTTCCGTCGATGTGGAGCGCATCCGCTCGGCCGACAAGCTTTGCGAGGCGCTCATCCCAGTCGATGGGCGCGAGTTCATCGGGATACGGAAACTTCGTGCGGGAGGCATTGGCAGGGTTGACCATGAGATACGATACGGAACTGCGGCCGCCGGGCACGATATCGATATATGAAGTATCGACGTTGTCTTTTTGCAAGAGAGCAAGTATTTTCTTGCCTGTGTCATCGTCTCCGAGCCTTCCGATAAAAACCGAACGGCAGCCGAGCCGGGAAGCCGCAACGACGGCTGTAGCTGCAGCTCCTCCGCCCTGCTCTGCGATCGAAGTGATATGCGTGGAACCGTCTTCGGGAGGATAGGCTTCGACGGTACACAGATAATCGAGGCAATTATGACCGACGCCGACGATTTGCGGAAAATCACTCATCTGCTGAATGCTCCTTTTGCGTACCTTTGCGTATCGCTACCCCCGCATACAGCGCGTGGATGACGGCGATTCCCGCCATCCGTTCATATATCGAATCGCCGGAAAACATACGGGCGCGGCTCGTTGCAACGAGGCGGCAATCGGCAAGCTTCGACAGCGAAGATTCTCCGATATCGCTTATAGCGATGACGACGGCACCCTTTTGTTTGGCGATTTTAACGGATTCTACGACATCCCGTGTTTCACCGGAACGAGAGATGGCTATGACCGCATCTCCCGCATCGAAATGCGCCGGCTGCATATATTCAAAGTTAAAAGAAGCCGTGTAATTGACGCGGATGCCGATTTTGCGAAAATTGTGCAGGGCGTTCCGCGCAGCCGCAGCCGCTCCTCCGATACCGAAAATTTCTATGTATGACGCACGCGCGAGCACGTCGACTGCTTTTTCAAACTCGGCGTCATCGAGCAGAGCGAGCGTATCGCCGAGTGCTTCCATGCAGCCGGAAAAAACTTTGCACTTAATATCGTGCATCGTATCGTTCGGACGCAGTGCAAAATCGTCCGGAATTCGTCCCCTATCCAAAACCCTTTCTTCGGAAATCGCGATTTTGAAATCTTTTAAGCCCGCATAGCCGATATGATGAAGGAAACGGACAACCGTCGCTTCGCTGACGCCGTTATTCTGCGCAAGCTCGCGGACGCTGCCGCTTAAAACGGATTCGGGAGCATTTAAAACATAATCCGCTATACGGTTTTCCGACGCGCTGAGTTTATTCAAAGATCTGCGGACTTGTACTTCCCAAAGCGGAATCGCTGCGATATTGACCTTTTCCACGTGCTGCGGCATCGGCATAAATCGTAACACGACTTTCAAAAGCTGTCAACAAAAATGTAACAAAAATATCATTTTACTATCGGTATGACCCGCACGAGCGTCAATTCGGGGTTATTAAAGATCCGAACGACTTTCGGCTGCTGATACGAAAGCCCGCGGCTCACGACCATTACCGTGCCGTTTTTCAAAGTGTACTTGCCGCCCGCATATTTCGGAAACATACCCTGCCCCGGTGCATAAAGACCGTTTATAAAGGGAGGAAAACGCCACTGCCCGCCGTGCGCGTGTCCCGCCAAAATCACATCGAAATCATACTGCACGTAATCTTTTACGTATTCGGGGCGGTGAGCGAGGAGCAGCGTAAACAAAACCGTCCGCTCGCCCGAAACGGAACGGACGAGCGCATCCGTTTTTTGTGCGACTGCGGCAAGGCGCCTACGGTAAGAAGCCCTGTCGTCTCCGACTCTGAGCGCCGCCCGATCCCCCAAACCGAAATACGGATCTTCGACCCCTGCGATAACGACGGTACCCTGCGAAAAATCGAGGGCGACCGCTTCATCGTGCAGCACTTTAAAACCGTACAGCTCGACCATAGCGTATTTTTTTTCGATATGCAGATCGGAAAAATCGTGATTTCCCGTCACGAAAAATCCGGGACAAAGATCGCGAATGCCTGAAAGGAGCGCTTCGACGTTTTTGAACGGCTTATCGCCTTTCATCTTTTCGTCGAAAAGATCTCCCGTGATCGCGATGATGTCGGGACGCGCTTTTTTTATCTTTTCAATGATTTTATTTTCGTCTTTGCCGAAATCGTTCGAATGAAAATCGGAAATCTGCACGATCCTGATTTCACTCGAAACGCGCGCCTCTTCGATGTCGTAAGCGGCCGTTCGAATCGTGCGGCACGAAACGAAGACGAGTACCGAAAACAAAATAAATAATTTATTAATTTTCCGTTTCATACCTGATTGCTCCGACATATCACATACAATCTATATTTTTATCAATTCGTAATCGCGCACTCCCATGCCGACTTTTTCCGCGTGTTCGAGCTGCACTTTCCAATTCGTCGCCGGATGCACGTCGCAAAACCAATCGTTATGAGTGTGCTTCCGTTCGTCCATAATGGTGCCGTGCAGATAGGGCTGGCGGTTCGTCATGTCGGCGCACGCGGCGTCGAGAGCTACGGCATCGAACGATGCGAACATTCCGACGTCGGGAATGATCGGCGCATCGTTTTCGGCGTGGCAATCGCAAAACGGAGAAACGTCGACGATGAGCGATATGTGAAACTGTGGCCGCCCTTTGACGACGGCGGCGGCGTATTCGGCCATCTTTTTACACAGCACTTCATTCGTATTTTTTCCGACAGGATGCGTCGCATCTTTCGGACAGGCACCGATGCATCTCCCGCAGCCGACGCAGATTTCTTCATCGATGCGCGCTTTCCGTTTGCCGTCTTCGGTTTTAATAAATTCGATCGCGTCCTGTCCGCATTCGCGCGCACACGCGCCGCAGCCTATGCACAGATCTTCGTCAACTTCGGGTTTTCCGTCGTTGTGCTGTTCCATTTTCCCCGCCCTGCTCGCGCACCCCATACCGATATTTTTGATCGCTCCTCCGAAGCCCGTGCTTTCGTGCAGTTTAAAATGCGTCAGGGAAATGAACACGTCGGCGTCCATCACCGCATGCCCGATCTTTGCCCGCGTTACGTATTCGCCTTCGGGAAAATCGACATAGGTTTCGTCCGTCCCTTTTAATCCGTCGCCGATGATCACGTGACAGCCGCACGCAAGCGGATCGAAGCCGTCCATAAACGCCGCATCGAGGTGGTCGAGCGCGTTTTTACGCAAGCCGGGATAGAGCGTATTACAGTCGGTCAAAAAAGGTCTGCCGCCGATACTTTTAATAAATTCCGAAAGCGCTCTTGCATAATTCGGCCGCAAGTACGCAAGGTTACCCGGTTCTCCGAAGTGCAGTTTTATCGCCGTAAATTTGCCGTCGAAATCGAGCGTCTCGATTCCCGCTCTTTTAACAAGGCGGACGAGCTTTTGCATAAGGCTTTCGGTTTTTGTCGTTCGAAAATCCGCCCAATACACGTTCGCTTTTTCCATAACCGCTCCTTTCGAAGTATCTATATTACAGATCAGTCCCTGACAAGCATCAAAGAATGCGATTGATATTCGGGCATAAAGCGTTTTTTTGCACCGTTTTCGAACTGTACTGCGATAACGAATTCTCCGTCGTCGCTCGTATCCGACGAAACGATTTGCCCGTATCCCCAGTCGTCGTGATAAACTCGGCTGCCTCGCTTCCATTTTTCCGAAAGCTCGCTTGCAGCTTCAGAGCGACCGCTTTGCAAGGCGGATTTTTGCGGTCTTTCCCCGAGCACGCAAAAGGCGCTTTCAGCCTCTTCGATAAAAACGCTCTGCTGCATATACTCCGTTCGCCCGTACAGGCGGCGGCGAGCGCAGGATGTGACATAGAGTTCGTTTTGCGCCCGCGTTATGCCGACATAAAAAAGGCGGCGCTCTTCTTCGAGTTCGCTTCCCGTTTTGTCGCCCCGCGGAAAGATGCCGTTTTCCAATCCCGTGATGACCACTCGCGGAAACTCGAGCCCCTTCGTGTTGTGCAGCGTGATGAGCGTTACCGCATCTCCTTCTCCATCATCGCCCGTTTCGAGCGAACGGTCAAGGGTGATCGAATCGAGAAACTGCAAGAGTCCGTCTTTCGTACACGCGTACAGCGACGCGCTGTTCATAAGTTCCTGCATATTCGCCGCGCGCTGCGTACCCGATATTTCGTCCTGAGTACGGTGGTATTCGAGCAGGCCCGACGCGTCGAGTATTTTTCCGACAAAGTGCGAAAGCCGCTCGTCTTCCGAAAACGATTTAATAATGCCGTCGTACGCACCGCAAAATTCGCGGATGCCCTCTTTTGCTTTTTTCCCCGCATCATCCGCGCACGCTTTTGCCGCTTCTATAAAACCGATCGATTTTTCACGGGCGTATGAAACGATCGCCTCCTGCGTTTTTTCTCCCACTCCGCGCGAAGGTTTATTGACGATTCTGCGAAATGCGATTTCGTCGCGCTCGTTCGCAGCAAGCGATAAAAATGCAAGCGCGTCTTTAATTTCTTCCCGTTCGTAGAATTTCAAAGAGCCGACGACGGCGTAGGGTATCCGCCGGTGCAAAAATTCGTTTTCAAATCCGAGCGACTGCGCGTTCGTGCGGTATAAAATCGCCCAATCGCCGTAAGCCGTCTTTTTTTCCGCGTGCGCTTTTTCGATGAGCTCTGCACAAAATCTCGCTTCCGCATCCTGATCGGGTAAATACACGAGCACGGGTGCTTTTCCCGCCCCTCGCTCGGCTTTGAGCGTTTTTCCGATGCGGTCTTCGTTGTTTTTTACGACGGCGTCCGCGGCGGCAAGAATTTTTCCCGTCGAGCGGTAATTGCGCACGAGTTTAATAATTTTCGTGCCGGGGAATTTTTTGCGGAACGTCAATATGTTTTGTACTTCGGCGCCGCGGAATCGGTAAATCGACTGGTCGTCGTCTCCTACGACGCACACGTACGTACCGCTTCCTTCTGCCGTACCCGAAAGCGTCTGCAAAAGCTTAAACTGTGCGACGTTCGAATCCTGATATTCGTCGACCATGATGACGCGGAAACGGAAACGCATCCGCTCGCGCACGGCGAGGTTTTCTTCCATCACTTGCACCGGCTTCATTATTAAATCACCGAAATCGGCGTTTCCCGTTTCGGAAAGCCTTTGTTCATACGCGCGGTAGATAGCCGACAGATCTCCTGTCGAATCGACGACAGACAGATCGTCGTCCGGCGTAAGACAGTAATCCTTTGCAAGCGAAATTTTATGCGCGGCGAGTTCTGCCTGCTGGCGCCTGAGCGACGGAACGGCTTTCATCACGAGAGTGGCCGCATCATCGTCGTCGTACACGGTAAACGACGGGACAAGATTCGCTTCGGCGGCATAGCGGCGCAAAAACCACGCGCCGAATGAGTGAAACGTGCGTATTTCCGCAAAGCACGCTCTATCGTCGAGGGCGATCGCGCGCGAGCGCATTTCGTTCGCGGCTTTTTTCGTAAAGGTTACCGCGAGTATGGATTCGGGCGGGATTTTTTTTTCGGCGATGAGATAGGCGATCTTTGTCGTGATAACGCGAGTCTTTCCGCTTCCGGCTCCTGCAAGAATCAAAAGCGGACCGGCCGAATGTTCGACCGCATCTCTCTGTTCGGGGTTGAGCGTTTCCATATACGGGAGATTTATCCGCGCATCGGTCATCGAGCATCTCCCGCATCGTAAAAATCGCTCGCATATAAAAGCGGCGGAGAGACTGCCGTTCCGCCTGATATGCGAGACCGCTTTTTGTTGATTATTAAATTCGAGGCGAGATGAGAATCGATATCGACGCCGCTCACGCTGTCGGCAAAAACGCGCACGACGTTTCCGCATTGCACGGCGCTCCGTTCGGCCTCATCGTCCCTGTCGTAGCGGACGACGAACGAACCGTCGACGTCGGGCGCCTGAAACCACGCGCGCCCTATCGCAAGACCTTCTTCGCCTGCAACGACTTCTTCTATGAGCACGTCGTATTCTTTTCCGCACCGCAATTTCAGGCGGCTTTCGGTGATTTCGCTTTGGAGCGCTTCAAGCGCCCGCTTTCGCTCAAGCGCCGTCTTTTGAGGCACCCTGCCCTTCATCCCGTAGGAGGCCGTATCTTCTTCGCGGCTGTACGTAAAGCAGCCCGACCAATCGCTTTGTATATCGGAAAGAAAGCGCTGCGTGGAGCGAAAAGCTTCCTCCGTCTCTCCCGGAAAGCCCGTCAAAAAAGTCGTTCTGATCGCCGCCTCGGGAAACGAAGATCGAATATCGCGCACGAGGCGCACGTATTCTTTTGCCGTACACTTCCGATTCATCTCTTTAATAATTTCGTCGTCGCCGGATTGAAACGGGATATCGAAATACGGAACGATGCGCAGATCTTTTTGCATGACGGGAAAGATATCGCGGTTGAAGTGATCGGGATGAATGTAGAGAAGGCGTACGATAAAGCGGCCTTTAAGGGCGGAGATTTTTTTCAACAAACGGGCGAGCGCCGAAAGTTTTTCAGAGCCTTCATTGACGCCGTCCTCCCCTATGCACGGGAGCGGAAAGCGCCCTGTACCGAAAACATCGTCGCTTTCTCCCGTACCGTAGGCCGCCAAATCCTGTCCGATAAGATTGATTTCATATACGCCGAACAAGAGCAGCGTTTTAATTTCATCGACGATATCGTCCGCGCTTCGGCTCCGCACCGAGCCGCGGATAATCGGAATCGCGCAAAAAGTACAGCGGTTGCTGCAGCCTTCCGTAATCTTTACGTAGACGGAATTGCGATATGAAAGCAGCATCGTCCGTTTTCCGCACGATATGCCGCGCTGCTCCGCCGTGACGACGGGACGCTTTCCCGCAAGAAGAGGACGCACGACGGAATCGATTTTCGAAAGATCGCCGTTTCCGAAAATGCCGTCCGCTTCGGGAAGAGAATCTTTCAGCACATCCGCATAACGTTCGGCAAGGCATCCTGCAAGCAGCACTTTTGCATCGGGATAATTTTTTTTCGCGCGGAGAAGCGCATCGATCGATTCTTTTTTTGCAGAATTGATAAAACCGCATGAATTGACGATGATGATGTTCGCTTTCGAAGCGTCGAACGTTTGGCGAAGACCGAAAGAGGTTAAACGCGAAATGATGATTTCGCCGTCGACTTGGTTTTTCGCGCAGCCGTACTCGTCGATAAAAAATTCAGTCAAGCTCAACGACCACCAATCTGTATTTGCCTTCGGAATCTCGCACCCACTTGATGTCTTCGACGAGCACTTGTCCCGCTTTGCCGATTTCAAGATCGTAGTTTTTCGTATCGGCAACGACGGTAAATTTTACGGTGTTTCCGTTCGACATCCACACGCGCACGCCGTTGTTTGCCGTCACCATGACGACTTCTCCGTTCGTAAAATAATTTTCGCTCGAACGCTTTCGGTCGACCCTATAGCGGAATTCGCAAGGCCCGCGAAAACTCGCGTTGACCGTAAAGGGATAAGCGCGGTTGTCTTCGAGAATGACGGTCTGCGGATGCCTTTGCGGATCGAGCGGATTTTGCGAAGCGTCTTCTATCGCGATTTCGTCGATCGGCAGCATATCGCTGTCTTGACGGCGCACGAGCATGCGCACTTCCGCACCCCGGCTCGCTTCGGTAGAAGATATGTCTGAAACGTAGACGATGATATCGCTCTTTGCGTCTCCGTCGACGTCAAGCTCCGCTTCTTCTGCCAAATCCGTACGGAGCGTACCGACCGGCGTATCCAAACCGAACGATGTGAGCGTATCGCTTACGGTGAGAATGATCTTGCCTTTTTCCGACGGATAGACGATTTTATCGCCGCGGAACAGCCGCTTTTCAAGCGGTTTATCGGTGAGCTCGTAGGTTTTCGCCCCCATATCCTGGGCGACGACGACGCTGCCGTTTTTATTCGCGCGAGAAAATTTAGAAATTATTAAAATCGCGGCGGCTCCCGCGACGACGAAGATGCCGGCACCGACGATGATCGGTATAAAAAAAGACGATTTGTGTTTGACGAACAATCCGTCGGGAACGGGAGACTCTTGAATCGCTTTGCTGCGGTACAACGACATAACCGTATCGGGATTGACGCCGAGGTATTCCGCATAATTGCGCAAAAAACCCACCATATAGGGTTCGCCGGGAAATGCCGACGTATCTTCTTCTTCCAAGCCCCTGATGCACTCGACCGTTATCGACGTTTCGCGGGCAGCCGTATCCCTGTCGATATTTTTTTCTTCGCGCGAACGTTTTAGAATCGTGCCGTAACTTTCCATACCGGGCCCGCCTTATTCGGAGAGAAGAAAATTATTATACACGTTTGCCGATGAAGGCGGATCGTAGATAAAACGCTGGTCGGGAATATCCTGATTCAATTTGTAATCGGAAAACGTAAACACGTATTCCGTACCCTGCGGAGTCGTCGCGGAAATCCGTCTGATAAGTTTCGTCTCCGCGTTGACCGCGATCCTGATCGAACGGAACGCTTCGGACGTATTGCGTCGGTCGAGCACGAGCTTTATAACTTTTTCGTCGGACGCATCGTCGAGCGCAACCGGTTCCTGCCCGATTTCGTATTTGATCGTGTAGTAGCGGCTCATAAGCGAAAGCCCCTGCGAAGTCGCAAGCGATGCGCCTCCCGCACTTGAAGACTGCACCGACTGCTGGAGTACGGCGGAAGAGCCGGGAAGGTAGATCGTGAGCAGATCTCCGTTAAACAATACGACCTGTTCGGCAGGCTTTGAAAAATCGATGCGGAGTAAGTCGGGGCGTTTAAACGACACGTGCGCTTTCATCTGTCGGTTCCCCATCGACACATCCATATCCGCTTCATAGTCGCGGATCAACGCGTAAAAATCGGAAACGGTTTTAAAATAATCGCCGGCCGTCGTAATCGTCTGTGCAAAAACCGGTACATAAAGGCATATCGAAAAAAACGCTGCCGAACAAAGAGAAGCGTATTTCTTACTTAACATAGATGTATTTTAATCGAGATAATTCATAAGGTCAAGCTCACAGCACAAGTACCGGAGGTACTCATTCAGCTGCATACCGTAAATTCGACGCCCCTATCTTTACAAATTGTCTGTGCCGCTCGGCGGCCTGCCCACCCTGCGATCGCAAGACCTCCGGGCATCATCGAACGCTCGCTTGCAAAGTACAGTCCCTGCACTGTTTTCGATTTTGCAGGCAGTATAAACATCGGATCTCCGGGCTTCCACACACTCATCCAACTGCCTTCAAAACTTGCGGTATAGCGCTCGTACGTCAAAGGCGTCGCCATATCGGTCACTTCGATTGCGCCCTTAGTTTCGGGAAAACGGCTTTCGATTATGTTAATAAATTTATTAATAATTTCTTTTTTACATTGTCCGTATGTGCCGTCGGCCATCTTCGCCTTCCACCAATCATAACTTGCACCGAGTAAAAGACATGTCAGCGAAGTACATCCTGGAGGCGCATATTTTGCATACCAAGCGTAATTGTTCAGACGAATTTCCGAAAAGCGCAGGCCCGCCGCTTCAAACGGCTCATCGAGTAAAAACACGGGGTTGGACGGGTAATTCGACAGGTCGGCTTTTATACCGAGCGCGATAAACATATTCTGTTCCGTCGTCACAATTTTGCGCATTCTTTGTGCCCATTGCTCTTCAATGGGTTTTACAAAAAGCGAATCGACTGCACGACGCGTATCAAAAGCTGCAACGACACAATCGGATGGAATAATTTGCATTTCGGAACTATCCACAGTATATGCCGCATCTCCTGCCGTACCGGATGATAAGGCAGTTTTCGCCCGTGCAACTTCAACGCCCGCTGCCCGCCGTCCGTCCGTTACGACGCGCAATACTTTTGTGCGGTATGCGATTTTTCCCCCAAGTGAAATAAAAGTGTCGGCTATGTTTTGCGCAAGGCGCAGCGAACCGCCTTCAGGATAGCCGCAGTCTCCTGAAGCAAAAGATGCAAGCGTGTATACAAGCGACAGTGCATTGAATCTCGTACCGATAACAGAATGGAGCAAAGCATGCAGCCGTTTGTTTTTAAAACGGGAAAGGTAATCGTCGTACGATACGTTTTTGAGATAAAGCGCGGGAATAGCTGCGGGCGCCATGGGAAGCAGCTCGTGCAGCGTCGGAATCGCAGGCGATTTCGTTTTTACCCATGGTATATCGTGCAACACGAAGTGTACCGGCAAAAACGTTTTGATGTCACGGCAGAGGGCTTCGATTGCAGTGCGATCTTCGGGTGCGACATCGATGCATTCTTTCCGCAGCTTATCGATATCGCGGTAAAGACGAATGCATACGTTCCCGTCAATAAGCGTGTACAGCGGATCTCGATAATAAACCGGATTGTTTTTTTTGAGCGCGCCGGTTTCTTTCCATACGCGGTTCAGCGCGAGCTTTTCGGACGATCCGGTAAGCCAGTGCATGCCCCCTTCGAAAAAATACCCTTTGCGCGACCAGCCCGTCGAAAGGCCGCCGGGAATCCTATGCTGCTCACAGATCGTTACATCGAATCCTGACCGCTGCAGATAAACAGCCGCCGAAAGTCCTGCGATACCCGCACCGATGACAACAACGGAATGTTTTTCCATAAATTGAATATATCGATACGGTTTCGAAAAAACAAGTCGCTTGACAAAAAAAGCGCTTCGATACATAATAACAACCGTTATCGGAGCATGCCGTCAAAAAACGCGGCTACTTTTTTGTGCGGCATCTCCTTGCGTTTTATGCAAATTCATTTCCTTTAATTGCATAAAAACAATAGGGCGCCTCTAAAAATTCGATTAGATTTTTAAAGTGTCCTGCCGGAATCGGTACAACTCAACATCGGTAAAAAGAGGTTTAAAGTATGGCGGTAAAACAGCCTAAGGGTAAAATAGTCAGAAGGCTCGGCACCAATATTTTCGGCAATCCGAAATACAGCAAACTGCTGACAAAACGGCCGAACGCGCCGGGAAAAGAGCGCGGCGCAAAGCAGCGCGGCAAAACGTCCGTGTACGGGGAGCAGCTAAAAGAAAAACAAAAATTCCGCCTCGCATACGGTATGTCCGAAAAGCAGTTTAGAAATCTGTTCGCACGCGCACAGCGGATGGAAGGCATTACGAGTGACAATATGCTTTCGCTGATGGAACAGCGCTTCGACAACACCGTTTTCAGAATGGGTTTTGCGGTAAGCAGGGCGCAGGCGCGTCAAATGGTTTCGCATTGCTATTTTTACGTCAACGGGAAACCGGCGAACATCCCCTCCATGCGGATCAAAGCAAAAGACGTCATCACATCAAAAGAAAAGAAGGGAATCCAAAACCTGATCCGTCACAACTTGGTCAGCGTTCAGGGAAATCGCGGAAGCTGGCTTACGGTCGATGAAGAAAAACTTTCGGCAACCGTCACTTCCCTTCCGTCGGCGAACGATATTCAGCCGGTCGGCAATATTCAGTACGTTATAGAATTCTACTCGCGCTGATAATTTTTCGTTTGCTGTACGCCCGCCGGATAAAGAGGCGGATTTCATATTCCCGAACATATTCCGTATTTTTTTATTAAAAGAGTACGGAATATTTTTTTATGCCATCGGCGTTTTTTATATGCACGCGGCAAAAAAACATGTGCACGGCACAAATAAAAAAACCGCTCCCACGAAGAGGAGCGGTCATAGTTTGTTTTTACACGCACCGGAGAGAAGCGAGCGAAACGAGCGAATCGATGCGCGCACTTCGCAAGTGCAATCGCATCGGCGACGAAGATGAACGCACGCCGATACGTATATGCGCGTCTTCGGTCAATTTTCCGCAGGCGTTTCGGCGGGAGCTTCGTTCGCTTCCGCTGCAGGAGCGGCTGCAACCGGCTCTTTTGCCGGAGCTTCTTTTCGCGCTTTGTTTTTCATCGCCGCATTGCAGAATTTACACACTTTCACTTTTTGTCCGTCGATTTCAACTTCGTACAGGACTTTGATATTCGTTTTATGACAGACGGGGCACTCGTCTCTTCCGCGCGACGGCAAAGAGCGTAAACCCGTTCCTCGATGATTTTTAGACATACTTACTCCCATAACGTTTACGGAAAACGTCGGTTTTCATAAACGCTTTAAGGCACTGTCCGAAAAGTAAGCGGCTTTTAAGACAGTCCCCGTTTTTATCGATATTATTTTTTCGAATCGGCTTTATCGGCTTTTACCGATTTTTTGTCGTCGTCCGATTTCTTTTCCGCCTTCTTTTTTTCGCCCGCGTTCTTTTTTCCCGCCGCCTTCGCCGCTTTTTTTTCAGCCTTTTCTTCGTCGCTCGACGTGTCGAGTTTATAGTCGACGAGTTCAAGGATGACGACATCGGCGGCATCGCCGCAGCGGAAACCGAGTTTCAAAATACGCGTATAGCCGCCCGCTCTCTCTTTCATACGCGGCCCGATTTCCGTAAAAAGCTTATTTAAGATTTTTTCATCGGAAATAAACTTTGCCGCTTCTCTGCGGTTGTGTACGGAATCCTCTTTTGCGCGCGTAATCAATTTTTCGGCGGACTTGCGCACTTCTTTCGCTTTCGACTGCGTCGTCGTAATGCGTTCGAATCGAAAAAGAGACGTTACCATATTCCGCGACATAGCTCTGCGATGTGCCGGTGTGCGTGAAAGCGGATTAAATCCCATCTTATGATTCATCTGTTTCTTCCTTCTTTGTGATATTCAAATTCTTCAGATGACTGTAATCGGTCATGCCGAGCGTCAAGCCCCATTCTTGAAGTTTTTCTTTAATTTCCGTAAGGCTCTTTTTGCCGAAGTTGCGCGTCTTCGTGATATCGTCTTCCGTCTTTTTCGTCAACTCGCCGATCGTGCGGATATTCGCATTTTTCAAGCAGTTCGACGAACGCACGGAAAGTTCAAGCTCGTCGACGGGGGTATTGAGGATTTCACGAATCCGCTTGTCGCCTTCATCGCCGTCGTCCCCTCCGGAAATCGCATTATCGTCGAAGTTGATGAAAATTCTAAAATGCTCTTCGGCGATTTTAGCCGCTTCGGCGAGCGCGTCTTCGGGAGAAATCGTCCCATCCGTCCAGATTTCGAGCACGAGCTTGTCGTAATCGTTTCGCTGTCCGACGCGGCACGGTTCGATCGCATACTTTACTTTGACGATCGGCGTAAAGATCGTATCCATCGGAATCGTACCGACGATTTCGATATAGTGCTCGTTGACTTCGGCGGGAACGTAGCCCCTGCCCAAGTCGACTTGAATTTCGATATCGACTCTCGCGTCGTCCGTCATCGTAAAGATGAGCGCATCCTTCGTCATGATTTCAAGTTCGCCCTCTTTGGCAAAGTCGTCGCTTTTGACCGTGCCGGGCCCCTTGAACTCGTACAAAATCGTGTCTTGCTCCGTATCGCCGGGCAATCGCAAACGCATCTGTTTTAAACTATTGATAACTTCCAGCGTGTCTTCCGCAATATTCGGAATCGCTTCGAATTCGCTTGAAATAACATGCGGAACACCCTCGGCATCGTACGACGTAATCCTGACGGAAGTAACCGCATAGCCCTGAATCGAAGAGAGCAGGACACGGCGAAGCGTATTGCCGATCGTCGTCCCGAATCCCGTTTCAAAGGGATACGCCGTAAACTTTCCGTAATTCGGATTCGTTTCGAGCGGAGTGTAAGTAATGCCTTTCGGTTTTTTAAAACCTTTGAGCAGATTTTTGCGAGCCATCTGAACTCCTTACATACTGCGTGTTTTGCGCGGGCGGCATCCGTTATGGGGAATCGGTGTAACGTCGGAAATCGATTTTACTTTGAGTCCCATGTTGCCGATTGAGCGGATCGCGTTTTCGCGTCCCATTCCCGGTCCCTTGACGTACACGTGGACTTCTCGCAAACCGTAGCTCGCCGCTTTTTGGACGGCGGATTCCGCAACCGACTGAGCGGCAAACGGAGTCGATTTTTTCGCACCGCGGAAGCCGAGCCCGCCGGAAGACGCCCATGCAATCGTATTGCCCTGCAAGTCGGTAATCGTAACGATCGTATTATTGAATGTAGCTTGAATGTATACGTTGCCTTCGTATACGCTCTTTTTTTCTTTTCGCTTTTTAACCGTAGCCATTGTATCTCCCATAAAAAAACGGATGCGCCGTTTCGGCACCGCTTTTTACCGTTCTCTTAAAAACGCCGCATCGCGCCGCCCTTGCCGCAAGCAAACAGCGCGACGGTTTATACCGCAACGCGACTTCGAAGCCGCGCGTTTCGCTTACGCCTTCTTTTTGTTGGCGACCGTCTTCTTTTTACCTTTGCGCGTGCGTGCGTTCGTGCGCGTGCGCTGCCCGCGTACCGGAAGCCCGCGCCTGTGGCGCAGCCCGCGGTAGCAGCCGATATCCATAAGACGCTTTAAGTTCAGACCGATTTCCGTGCGAAGCCGACCTTCGACTTTGTAATTTTTGTCGATCGCGTCGCGAACACGGGCAAGCTCTTCTTCCGTAAGATCGTTTGCCAATTTTTGCGGATCGACTTTAGCTTTTTCGCAGATATCGCGCGCCGCAGGGCGGCCGATACCGTAAATATACGTCAATGCAATGCTTATGTGCTTATTCGGGATATCCACACCCTCAATTCGAGCCATACAGTTTCTCCTTAGCCCTGTCTCTGCTTATGCTTCGGGTTCGTGCAAATGATGCGGATAATGCCGCCCCGTTTGATAACCTTGCAATTTGCACAGATCGGTTTTACGCTGGTTCGTACTTTCATACTGTTCTCCCATGCAATGTTTCCGCTATCCGCAAAGCCTAGAGGCTTCGCGACCTGATTCTGCCCTTCGTCGTCAATCCGTCATGATGGTGCATTTTGAGCAGGGCTTCAACCTGGCTCATCGTATCCAAATCGACACCGACCATAATGATCAACGATGTTCCGCCCATCAACATTGCGATGGATTGCGGAAACCTGAAAATCGTTTGAATAAAGGTCGGCAATATCGCGATAACGCACAAAAAGATTGCGCCGGGCAATATGAGCCGATTCAATATCCGCTGCAGGTATTCTTCCGTTTTATCCGTACGCACGCCGGGAATGGAGCCTCCGTTTTCCCTGATGTTTTTTGCAATTTCCGTGGGGTTCAGCGTTACCTGAGTGTAGAAGTATGCAAAAAAGACGATGAGGATGACGAGCAGAATATTATACCATACTCCGTTCGGCGTGAGGAACGACGCGAGGCGCGCCACCCACCGTGCGGAATTCCGATTGCTTCCGAACATTTGAATAAGCTGGATCGGGAACGTCAAAAGCGAAGATGCGAAGATGAGCGGGATGACGTTCGACGGATTGATCTTAAACGGGATATACGTGTTTTGTCCGCCGTACATTTTCCGTCCGACGACGCGCTTGGCGTAGTGGACGGGTATCTTCCGTTCGCCCGATTCTTCGTATACGACGAGCGCGATGATGCCGACAAACATGATGAGCACGATAATTGCAAACACAAACTGTACGTCGCCTGCAACGATTTTCCGTCCAAGTTCCACGACCGCACTCGGAAGACGCGCGACGATACCGGCAAAGATCATCATCGAAATGCCGTTGCCGATGCCGCGAGCCGTAATCTGGTCTCCGAGCCAAATCGTCACCATAGAGCCTGTCGTAACGGTTACCATGGCGAGCATGCGGAACGCGATTTTATTTTCGATGACGATCGAATTCGGAATGCTCGACGCGTAAACCGTCACCGCATAGGACTGGAGCAGACACACGAAAATCGTACCGACCCGCGTCCACATTGCGATTTTGCGCTGACCGCCGTCTTCTTCGGCAACGCGCTTTAAGGACGGAAAGATAATCACCGCAAGCTGCATGATAATCTGCGTCGAAATGTACGGCATAACGCCGAGCATGAAAATGGAAAAGTTCGAAAAAGCACCGCCGACGAAAAAGTCCATATAGCTCGCAAACGCATTTTTGTTTTGACGCGCAAGCTCGTCGAAGTAAGACAAAAGCACGTTTGCGTCGATGCCCGGTATAGTCAGGACGCTTCCCATGCGGAAAACGGCCAAAATCAACAGGGTAAAGAGCAAACGGCTGCGGAGCTCTTTGATTTTAAACATATTCACGATAGAATTGCCTGCCATGATTCAACTCCGCGTTATTTTTTCTTATCGCCGGCCGGTTTTGCCGCCGCTTCTTTTTTCGCGTCTCGCGCTTTCGCGTACGCCGCATTCCGCGCTTTTCTGTTTTGTCCGACGGCAGCTTGGACGGTTCCCCCCGCCTTTTCGATTTTTTCTTTTGCAGAGGCGGAAATTTTATCGACCGTTACCGAAAATTTTTTCGTCACTTCTCCGTCGCCGAGAATTTTGATCTTCGCATTGCGCTTCGACGGAACGAGTCCCTTTGCAACGAGGGAAGCGCGATCGACGGATTCTCCGTCCGCGAATTTCGCTTCGAGATCGGAAATATTAAAATAGAGGACGTCTTCTTTAAAACGCGCGTTCGAAAAACCACGCTGCGCGACACGGCGGTACAGCGGCATTTGACCGCCTTCAAATCCGACATAGGGATTACCGCCGCCCGAGCGCGACTGCTGACCTTTATTGCCTTTTCCCGCCGTCGTTCCGAGTCCCGATGAGGAACCGCGTCCGACGCGCTTGGGTTTTTTATTCGCGCCTTCGGGCGCGTGAAGTACGGGATTGTAATCCGACATTATTTCACCTCCTCGACTGTAAGAAGGTGAGAACACCTTGCAATCATTCCGCGTATCGAAGAATTATCATCGTGCACGACCGACGAATTGAGTTTCCCCAAACCGAGCGAGCGCACGGTCGCTTTTACATCCGCCTTTTGCCTGATCGTGCTTTTTTTAAGCGTAATCTTGAATTTACCTGCCATAGATTAACCCCACAACTCGTCGAGCGTTTTGCCTCTGCCGGCAGCAATGGCTTTTGCATTGAATAAGCGTTCGATCGCATCGAACGTCGCGCGCACGACATTGACGGACGCGCTCGCGCCGAGCGATTTTGAAATGATATCAGTCGCTCCCGCCGCGTCCATAATCGCACGGACGGCACCTCCGGCAATGATACCGGTACCCGGACACGCCGGTTTGATAAGCACTTCGGAGCTCTTGTATTTGCCGATCATCTCGTGCGGAATCGTTCCGTTTTTTACCGGCACGACGATGAGATTTCTCTTCGCGCGGTCGATGCTCTTTTTGATGGCTTCGGTTACGTCGTTCGCCTTTCCGAACCCGTAGCCGACGCGTCCCTTTTTATCGCCGACAACCGTGAGCGCCGCAAACGAAAAGCGGCGGCCGCCCTTTACGACTTTTGCCGTACGGTTGAGCATGACGAGCTTTTCGACGAATTCTTTGTCTTCTTCGCTTCTGCGCTCGCCGCGGTCTCTGCCCCTGCCCCGCTTCTCGCGTCCGCCTTCGCGGGCGTTTTCTCTGGAAGCTTCCGCGCGGGGCGTGTCCTTCGGATCGGCTGCAGCTTTGACTTCTTTTACTTCTTTGTTTTCCTGCTCTGCCATACGTGCTCCTTAGAATACGATTCCCGCTTTGCGGGCTCCGTCGGCAAGTGCTTTGACGACGCCGTGATAGAGATAACCGTTGCGGTCAAACACGACGGTCGTAATCTGTTTATCTTTCAAACGCGCGCCGAGCGCTTCGCCGAGCTTTGCGGCATCGGCAACGGTCGGCTTCAAATTCGCAAATTCCTTTTCGAGCGTCGAAATGCAGGCGAGCGTTTTACCTTCATCGTCGTCGACGATCTGCACCGACAAATTTTTATTGCTCCGCGTCACCGTCATGCGGGGACGGGAAGCCGTGCCCGACACCGTTTTGCGGATGTGGAATTTTCTGTGCAGACGGCGTCTGTTTTTATCGTCCATCTTTTTAATCATAACACTTCACCTTATTTTACGCCGGTTTTACCGACTTTGCGTCTGATGACTTCGGTTTCATAGCGGATGCCTTTGCCCTTATAGGGTTCGGGCTTGCGCAAACTGCGGATCTCCGCACAAAACTGACCGACTTGCTGCTTGCTGATACCCGACACCGTAACTTTGCCGTTCGCATCGGCTGCAACCGTAAGTCCGTCGGGGATCAGCGCGATAAAATCGTTCGAAAAACCGAGGTTCATCACCAGCTCTTTGCCTTTGACTTCGGCACGGAAACCGACGCCCGTGATGATAAGCGATTTCGAAAAACCGGCCGTTACGCCGATCACCATATCTTTGATAAGGCTGCGGTACAAACCGTGATCCGCATTCGCCTGCTTTGAAGCGTTATTCGGAGTAACGTGAATGTTTCCGTCTTCAAACGAAACTTTGACGTTTTTTCCGTAGTGCTGATGCAGTTCGCCTTTCGGCCCCTTTACGGAAATCGAATCGGGGTTTACCGTTACCGTGACGCCCGCCGGAACAGCGACGGGAAGTTTACCGAGTTTTGACATAGCTTTCTCCCCTTACCATACCGTACAGATCAATTCGCCGCCGACCATCTTTTCGGTCGCCTTTTTTCCGGTCGTCACGCCCGCCGACGTCGAAACGATGAGCGTTCCGTAGCCGTTGTACACGCGCGGCAAATCTTTAAAACCCGAATACACGCGGCGTCCGGGCGTCGAAATCTTTTTCATCCCGTGAATGACCGAATTGTTTTGACCGTCGTATTTCAAAAAGATGCGGATGATGTTTTTTCCGTCTTCCTGAACCTTTTTAAAGTTTTTGATATACCCTTCGGTTTTCAAAATCTTAACGATTTCCAGCTTCAGCTTCGAAGTCGGAACGTCGACTTTTTCATGGCGGACAGCAACCGCATTCCGAACCTTGGTGAGCATATCTGCAACCGGATCTGATGCACTCATTTTACACTCCTGCCGCTACCAACTCGATTTCGTGACGCCCGGAAGCAGGCCTTCACTTGCCAATTTACGGAAGCACAAACGGCACATTTTAAATTTCCGTAAATATCCACGCGGACGCCCGCAGATTTGACAGCGGTTGTATTCCCGTGTCGGATATTTTTGCTTGCGGGCAGCTTTAATAACCATCGATTTTTTAGCCATAGGTCCTCACTTATTTCCGGAACGGCATATTGAACTTGGCAAGCAAAGCGCGGGCTTCGTTGTCCGTCTTTGCGCTCGTTACGATCGCGATATTCATGCCGGATATCCGCGCGATTTTATCGAAGTCGATTTCCGGGAAAATAATCTGTTCCGTAACGCCGAGAGAAAAATTTCCGTGTCCGTCAAATCCCGTCGATTTGATGCCGCGGAAATCCTTAACGCGCGGAAGGGCGACATTGACGAGGCGGTCCAAAAATTCATACATCATTGTTCCGCGCAGCGTTACCCGTGCGCCCACTTCATTACCCTCACGAAGTTTGAAATTGGCTATGCTTTTGCGAGCCTTTGTCTTGACTGCGTGCTGTCCCGTAATCTGAGCCAGATCTTCGACAGCGGCATCAAGGAGTTTCTTATTGGTGAGAGCTTCGCCCACGCCCATGCTCACGACAATCTTTTTGATTGCGGGAACCTGCATCGGCGTCGTATAGCCGAACTCTTTTATGAGAGCGGGAGCGATAGTTTCCTTGTAGACTTTCTTAAGCCGAGGTACGTAATTGTCCATTACAGTGTTTCTCCACATTTACGGCAGACACGAACTTTTTTATCGCCGTCAATTTTATAACCGATCTTTACCGGGCGTCCGCATTTTTTACACACGACGCCGACATTCGAAATATGCAGCGGCGCTTCGATTTCGACGATGCCGCCCTGATCCTGCTGGCTCCTGCGCTTCATCGCCTTTTTGACGATATTGACTCCGGAAACGATCACTTTGTCTTTTTTCGGAATGATGCGTACGACCGAGCCGCGTTTTCCCTTATCTTTGCCGGCAAGCACTTCTACGTTGTCGTTCTTTTTAATTTTGAATTTCTTCTGCATACGAAATGCTCCTTACAATACTTCCGGCGCAAGCGAAACGATTTTCATAAAATCCATATCGCGCAATTCGCGGGCAACCGGTCCGAACACGCGTTTGCCTTTCGGATTTTTATTGTCGTCGACGATGACGCACGCATTGTCGTCAAAGCGGATATAGGTTCCGTCCGGACGGCGGTATTCTTTGGACTGGCGCACGATAACGGCTTTTTCGACCGCACCCTTTTTGATCGTCGACGTCGGGATCGCGTCTTTGACGGCTACGACGATGATGTCGCCGATGCCGGCATAGCGACGATGCGTGCCGCCGAGCACTTTAATACACTGAACCGTTTTTGCGCCGGAGTTATCCGCAACGGTAAGCATGGACTGCATTTGAATCATACTGTTGCTCCTGCGTTATTTTGCACGTTCGATAATTTCGACAAGCCGCCAGCGCTTATGCCGGCTGAGCGGTCTGCACTCCACGATGCGCACGGTGTCTCCGATATGAGCGTCGTTTTTTTCATCGTGAGCCATATACTTCTTTGTCCGTTTGACGTATTTTTTATAAAGCCTGTCCATCTTCCTTGTCGTAACGGAAACGACGATCGATTTTTCCATTTTATCGCTCGTCACGAGACCGACAAACGAATGGTGATTCGGCTTTTTTACCTGAACAGTCTGCTCTTCCACGGTTCAGCTCCTATTTATTTGCTTCGGCAGTTTTTTGCGCCGCAGGGCACTTTTGCCGAATGAACGTATTTAAGCGGGCGATTTCGCGGCGCATCGTACGTTTTTGCAACGGATTATCTACATGGGAGATTACCATCTTAAAACGTAAATCCATGTATTCTTTTTTCATCTTGTCGCGCTTTGCAACGAGCTCTTCATAAGACAGGTCTTTATCTTTGATATTTTTATCGGCCATCTTATCCTCCCGTTACGCCGTAACCGGCTTGTACGCAATCTTCGTCAAAATAGGCAGTTTGCTCTGCGCAAGTTCAAGCGCGCGGTGCGCCTGTTTTACGTCGACGCCGCCGATTTCAAATAAAATCATACCCGGCTTGATAACGGCCGCCCAAAATTCGGGCGCGCCTTTTCCCTTACCCATGCGGACTTCGGCCGGCTTTTTTGAAACGGGCTTGTCGGGGAATACGCGGATCCACACTTTACCTTTGCGGCTGTGTTCGCGGTTGATCGCGACACGGCACGCTTCGATAACCGTCGCTTTGAGCCACGTCGGCTCCGTTGCGACAAGCGCTATGTCGCCGAAATCTATATGATTGTTGCGCGTTGCGTTTCCTTTTTCTCTACCGCGCTGCACTTTACGGTGCAATACTCTTTTCGGACTGAGCGGCATACCTTAACTCCTTGCCTGTTTTTCGGACTGCGCCGGAGCGCGTTCGCGGCGGCTTTTTCGCACGAGCTGGCCGGCATCTTCGTTTTGTTCGACGCCGTAATTCATACCGTTGTACACCCAAACTTTTACGCCGATTTTACCGTACGTCGTCTGAGCTTCATACGTACCGTAGTCGATATCGGCTCTCAGCGTATGGAGCGGAACGCGGCCCTCTTTGTGCTCTTCGGTACGTTTCATGTCCGCGCCCCCGAGACGGCCTGCGAGGCGGATTTTGATGCCCTGAGCGCCGGCGCGCACTGCGTTGTTGATCGCCTGTTTTAAAGCGCGGCGGTACGAACCGTGACCTGCGAGCTGACGGCCGACGTTTTCGGCGATGAGCGTCGCGTTCAAATCGGCACGCTTGATCTCTTTGATTTTAATCTGTACCTTTTTCGGTTCAAGCTGCTTTTGAATCTGCGCGCTGATCGTTTCGATCGTCGCGCCTTTGACGCCGATAATGACGCCCGGACGCGCCGTATGGATTACGATCGTCACGCGCTGCGGATGGCGGATGATTTCGACTTCCGCGATGTCGGCGTTTTTGCATTCGGGAAGATTTGCAATCATTTTGCGGATTTTCAAATCTTCGAGAACGAGACCCGCATATTCGCGGGGATCCGCATACCAGCGGGACTGCCACGTTTTGTTTACACCGAGACGTAAACCGATAGGATTAACTTTCTGACCCATTTATTTTCCCGCCTTTTCGTCAACGACGACAGTAATATGACACATGCGCTTTAAAAGCTGATCCGCGCGTCCGCGTGCGCGGAACCAAATCCGTTTGAGCCGCGGGCCTTCGTCGATTTTGATCTCTTTGACGTACAGCATATCTTCATCGAGCTTGCTGTTCGCGTTGAGCGCGTTCGACACGGCCGACTTAAGCGTTTTGCCGATGAGGCGCGCGCCTTTTTGCGGCATATTTTCGAGAATAACCGCAGCTTCGGAACAGCGCTTTTGATGTATCACACGGGCAACGGGGCGAACCTTCGTCGGCGATGCGAACAGAAATTTCGATACAGCTCTATATCCTTTGTTTTCAGCCATAGTTTCCACCTTTATTTAGCGGCCGGAGCGGCTGCGGGAGCCGCTTTCGGTGCGGCCGCCTTTGCAGCGGACTTATCGGATCCGCCGTGCGCACGAAATATGCGGGTCGGCGAAAATTCTCCGAGCTTATGCCCGACGAGGTTTTCCGTAATATACACGGGAATCCACGACTTGCCGTTATATACGGAAATCGTATTCCCAACCATTTCCGGGATGATCGTCGAACAGCGGGAATAGGTTTTTATCATCTTCCGGTCCGATTCTTTGTTCATCGCCTGCACTTTCTTATAGAGGCTCTTTTCGACAAAAGGGCCTTTTTTAACCGATCTTGACACTGTCAGCTCCTCCGCACTTACTTCTTACGGCGCGAAATAATAAATTTACTCGACGTTTTCCGCTTGTTGCGGGTTTTATAGCCTTTGCACGGCTGTCCCCACGGAGTAACGGGATTACGTCCCTTTCCGGCGCCCTCACCGCCGCCGAGCGGGTGATCGACAGGGTTCATCGCCATACCGCGGACCGTCGGGCGAACGCCCATCCAGCGTCTGCGGCCTGCTTTTCCGAGCCGCACGTTCATGTGATCTTCGTTTCCGACGACGCCGATCGTCGCATAGCATTTACCGTTGATTCTGCGCAATTCGCTCGACGGCAAACGGATGATGACGTATTCGCCTTCGTTGCCGGCGATCATCGCACTCGTACCGGCCGAACGCGCGAGCTGTCCGCCGCGTCCGAGCTGCAATTCGATATTGTGCACCGTAAAACCGACGGGAATGAGACCGAGCGGCAGTGCATTGCCGACCGTCGGAGCCGCCGTTTCGCCGGCCATAATCTTTTGTCCGACCTGCAAACCCTTCGGTGCAATGATATAGCGCTTGTCGCCGTCGGCATAATACACGAGCGCGATATTTGCGCTGCGGTTCGGATCGTATTCGATCGTTTTTACCGTACCGGGAATACCGTGTTTATTGCGTTTAAAATCGATGTCTCGATACTTCCGTTTGTGTCCGCCGCCCTGATGGCGCACGGAAATCCGTCCGCCGCCTCCGCGGCCCGCGTGAGACACCATACCTGACGTAAGTGTTTTTTCGGGTTTCTTTGCCGTCAAGTGATCTCGCACCAAGTCCACGCGTCCGCGCGTACCCGGCGTTATCGGCTTAAATATCTTAAGAGCCATTGTAAATCCCCTTAATCTTTAAAAAGCTCACACGCCTTCAAACGCCTGGATCTTTTCACCAGGGGCGACGCGCACAATCGCTTTTTTATACGAAGCGGTCATACCGGGAATGCCCCGCGTGCGCCGCATCTTTCCGCCAATATTCATCGTCGTGCAGCCGATAACCTTTACGTTAAAGAGCTTTCGAACGGCATCTTTAATCTGTATTTTGCTCGCATCTTTGTGAACGATGAAAACGTATTTATCCTGCTCGCGCAGCATATTCGCCTTTTCCGAAATAACCGGCCTGATAAGAATATCCGTGATATCCATTATTCAGCCTCCTTTTCTTTCGCCGCGTAAAACGAAGAAAGATTTTTTACCGCACTTTCGAGAGCGATAATCTTCCGTCCGTAAAACAGCGCATGCGCGCTCAATCGGTTGTACGACAAAAACTGCAGCGACGGGATATTGCGCGCAGCTTGTTTGATCTTGGGATCGTCATCCTTTAAGATGAGCACCGTACGCTCGCCCTTGGTAAAATTGTCGAGAATCTTTACCAGATCTTTCGTTTTGCCGCTGTCGATCGTAAAATCTTCGACGACGGTAAAGCGGTCGCTCTGCGCCTGCATACTCAAAATCGATTTCATCGCCAGGCGTTTTTCTTTTTTCGGTATCGCATAGCTGAAGTCGCGCGGTTTCGGTCCGAAAATCGTACCGCCGCCTGCGAGAAGCGGAGATTTTTTATCGCCGCGGCGCGCGTGTCCCGTACCCTTTTGTTTATACGGCTTCGCATTGCTGCCGTGCACTTCGGAACGACCTTTTGTGCAAGCGGTTCCGACGCGCCTGTTTGCCAATTCATTCGTGACGGCATAGTAAATGACATCTTCATTTACCGGAAGACCGAATACGGCGTCGTCAAGCGAAATCGTACGCAGCTCTTTACCGTCGACCGAAAAGACTTTCTTTTCCATAATGAGTCACCTTCCGTCGTTATTTTTTCACCGCGGACTTGACGATCAGCGTGCAGTCTTTATTCCCGGGAACGGCCCCGCGAACCATAATCACTTTCAGATCCGCATCGGTTTTGACGACCTGCAGATTTTGAATCGTGACCTTTTTCGAACCCATGCGGCCGGGCATTTTAATATTTTTGAACGTATGACCCGGAGTCGTAGACTGTCCGGTACCGCCGGCTTCGCGGTGAAACTTCGAACCGTGCGAAGCGCGTCCGCCGTGAAAGCCCCAGCGTTTCATAACGCCCTGAAAGCCCTTACCCTTTGACGTCGACGTAACGTCGAGAAAGCGGACACCGTCGAACAATTCCATGCCGATTTGATCGCCGACTTTTACTTCTTTTTCGAAATCGCGGAATTCTTTCAATGTCCGCTTCGGCGCGATATTTTCCGCAAATTGATTTTTATACGCTTTCGTCACTCTCGATTCTTTTGCATCGTCGATTCCGAGGACGACGGCATCATAGCCGTTGCGCTCTTTTGTTCTCGTAGCGATGACGGTATTGGGATCGATGCGGATCACGGTTACCGGAATAAGGTTTCCGCTTTCATCGAATACCTGCGTCATCCCCACTTTTTTTGCAATCAGACCTTTCATTCTGATACTCCTGTAAAATTTGCAAAACCTGCGCGGCATTCCGTACAAGCTTTGCCGTAAAAACGTTCGCCTGAAAGCGCGGACGCTTCGGCTCGGCCGTCATCCCGGATCCTCGGGAGCGTACCGTATACAGCGGATTTCCGAACGGAAATCACTGCTTTACTTTTACTTCAACACCGGCAGGCAGTTCCAACTTCATAAGGGAATCCATCACATCCGAAGTCGGATTCAATATATCGATAAGACGTTTGTGCGTGCGCATCTCAAACTGCTCGCGCGACTTTTTGTTTACATGCGGCGAACGGAGCACCGTTATCTTATTGATCTTTGTCGGAAGCGGAATCGGCCCCGAAACTTGAGCACCCGCTTTCTGAACAGTCTGCACGATGGCTTTTGCACTTTGATCGATCACTTCCACATCGTACGCATGGAGCGTGACGCGAATCTTACCACTTGCCATTATTCCTCCAATCGATGCGAACGGCGCTGCAAAGAGCGCCGCCCGTTTCGAAAACTACTCGATAATCTTCGTAACCTGTCCCGATGCGATCGTGTGACCGCCTTCGCGGATAGCAAGCTTCAGACCTTCATCCATAGCGATCGGGTGAATGAGTTCGCCGATGATCTTGACGTTGTCGCCCGGTTTTACCATCTGAACGTTCGCTTCGAGTTCGATCGTTCCGGTGATATCCGTCGTGCGGAAATAGAACTGCGGGCGATAGCCGGAGAAGAACGGTTTTTTGCGGCCGCCTTCGGCTTCCGTAAGAACGTAGATTTGCGCTTCGAATTTCGTGTGCGGGTGGATGGAACCCGGCTTTGCGAGAACCTGACCGCGCTCGACGTCTTTCTTTTCGATACCGCGCAAAAGGATACCGACGTTGTCGCCGGCCATACCCTGATCGAGGGTCTTCTGGAACATTTCGATACCCGTAACCGTCGATTTTTGTGTCGGGCGGATGCCGACGATTTCAACTTCGTCGTTCATATTGACGACGCCGCGTTCGATACGACCCGTTACAACCGTACCGCGTCCGGTGATCGTAAAGATATCTTCGAGCGGCATAAGGAAGGGCTTATCTTCGTCACGGACGGGATCGTCGAACCACGTATCCATAGCCGTAAGCAACTCTTCAATGCACTTCGTGTTTTCGGGATCTTCGGGCTGGTTCAGCGCTTTAAATGCCGAACCTTTGATAATCGGCGTATCGGCGGAAAAGCCGTATTTTGCAATCGTGTCTTTGACGTCTTCGACCGCCATTTCGGTCATATCGGCAGCTTCAGCGGAATCGAACTGATCGCATTTATTGAGGAAAACGATGATCTTCGGAACGCCGACCTGACGGGCAAGCAGCAAGTGCTCTTTCGTCTGGGGCATACAGCCGTCCGGAGCGGAAACGACGAGGATGGAACCGTCCATCTGCGCCGCGCCGGTGATCATGTTTTTGATATAGTCGGCGTGTCCCGGGCAGTCGATGTGCGCATAGTGGCGCTTATCGGACTGGTACTCAAGGTGACGGGTATTGATTGTGATACCGCGTGCCTTTTCTTCAGGAGCATTGTCGATTTCGTCATACTTGAGCGCGTGGTCACCGAATTTTCTTGCACAATATTGGGTGATAGCAGCCGACAGCGTAGTCTTACCATGGTCTACGTGACCGATGGTTCCAACGTTCATGTGGGGTTTAGTTCTGACGAACTTTTCCTTTGCCATGATTTTCTCCTTGCCGGATTTCCTTGTCCGACATTGCATAATGGTATGTGTTGCACTTTAAGCCAGAACGGGACAATTTCCAACAGAAAACGCCACATTCGCATACACACTGTTATTTGTGAGAATGATATGATGAACGTAATTTGACGGACAAGAATTTGTATTCATACGAAATGTTCCATACTTTCGGAACATTCTTGGCCGACACCACCGATCATCATCAAACTCGCTTTGACAACTGGTTTGGCATCTTCGAGCCTCAGTCCGTTAGGACCGGTCAAAAACCCGAAATGCTTCTATAATAAACTTCCGCTGCCGACGGCAGCAGAATCCGCACTCAGGGCCGTATCCGCCTGAAAACCGAAACCGGTTGACTTTACGGGGATACCGGAGCTCGCTCCGATTGACTCTCAAAGAACCCTTTTACGCGCAAAAACGACGCGTTCTGTAGTTATACAGTATTTGCAAAAAAGATGCAAGAGGGAAACGAAAAATTTTACGATTTTTTTCGGCAAACACGGCCGAATTTGTATGGAGATTTTACACCACCCCGTCCCATACAAAGAGCGCCGCCCACAGACGTGAACGGCGCTCTTTGACCGATTTCCCTGTCCGCCGAAAACTTCCGGCAGCTCTCCATCAGCTTCGGCTTTTAAATTATCGATCACCGTGTCGTACCTTTGCAAAACAGCTGCGCATTTTTGCAAAGCAAAAATACGATAGTGAGCGGTACACGGATGTACCGCGAACGAACACTGCTCGGAATCTGTAAATAAGTCGGAAGGCGAAAAACGGCCGAGCCGTTTTTCTTTTATTAGAGGCGCACATAAATCCTCCGCACTGCTCGGATTTATGTGCTCTTATGTCGTCTGTCGAGCTCTGCATAAACGTCGCGCCACGTAACGCCTTCGCGGTACATGAGCACGTTCATAAAATAAAACAGATCCGCGGCTTCCCACACGACATCCTGCTTCGTCTCCGCTTCGTTGCACAACTCGTCGGCTTCTTCCAAAATCTTTTCACGGACGCGCTTTCCGTCGAGCGTCGCAGTATAAGAGCCGGGCTTCGGGTGCGTAAACCTGTCCGCGATGATATCGTATAATCTTCCGGCGGACGACGCTTCACCGGCTTCGCCCGTAAAGCAGGTAAAGCTTCCCGTATGGCACACGCCCCCGTGGGGGACGACCGTCGCAAGCACGGTATCCCGATCGCAGTCGGCGCGAAGTTTTTTCACCGAAAGATAATGACCGCTGTGTTCACCCTTCGTCCACAGCACTCCCCGCGTACGGCTGAAAAAGGTCAGCTTGTTCGTTTCAAAGGTTTTTTCAAACGCCGCGCGGTTCGCATAGCCGAGCATAAGCACGTCTCCGTTTACGCTCTGCGCGATCACCGGAATGAGAGCGACTTTATCCCAATTCAAACAGCCGATAAACGCATCGGCAAGCGAAACCTTTCCGGTATAGAGCGCCATGCCGAGCTGCACGTCGCATCCGAGCTTTTCAAGCTGCACGATTTCTTCCGTCGACGAAACGCCGCCCGCTACAACGATGCGGCACTGTACCGCTTCGCGCAGTTTTTTGACCGCATCCGTATCGGCGCCCTGCATACAGCCTTCTTTTTCGACGCAGGTAAATAAAATTTCGCTGCAGTATTTTTCCGCCAGCACGGCTCCTTCTATAAACGGTACGTCCGTCGTTTCAGTCCAGCCGTGCACTGCAACTTTTCCGCCTTTCGCATCGACGGCGACGATAACGCGCTGCCGGCCGATCGCCTGTACGAGAGAATCGAGGAATTCGACATCGAGCGGGCACTCCCCCGCTTTCGGATTTTTTTTCCACGCCGCCGAACCGATGATCACTTTTTCTGCGCCGAGTGACACGAGCTCTTTTGCGCGCTCGACGCTGCGTATACCGCCGCCCGTGCGTACGTTACCCTTGCACAAAAGCCGTTTTAAGAGCGGCGTATTTTTCGTGTCGCCGTGAGAGTCGACGTTTCCGAGCGCCGCATCCAAATCGATGACGGCGACTTCGCCGTACCTGTCGAATTCTTCGATGAGCGATTCCGCATCATCCCGCGCAAGCACCGGCTGCGCACCGTTTTTCAGCTGCACGACGTGTCCGTCTTTTAAATCGATGGAAGATATGACCATAGGCGCAGTGTAGCAGAAAGAGAAAGGACTGACAACATAAAAAATTATTAAGAAACCGTCGGTGTCGTTTCCCCGCCTGCCTTATCGATATGACGTGATACCGAGCACGTCGAAAACTATCGCTTGTTAAATTGCTTTGCAAGCGTACGCTTGCAGCGGATAAACGCGGGTATCAAAAAGCAGTCTGCCAAAAGCCATGCGAACGGAGAAGCGAAACCCGCGCTCACAAAACCGAAATGCGGTACCATAAAGACGCCCATGAGCATACGCGCGATCATTTCGAACACGCCGGAAAAAATCGCAAAGCGCGAAAATCCCATGCCTTGAATCATAAATCGGAAAATATTTACGACCGACAAAAGAACGTATGCGGAACCGTTTTGCAGCAAAAACAGTTTTGCATTTTTAATAATTTCCGTCTGCTCTCCGTTCATAAAGAGCATGACAAGATAATCGCCGAAGATAAAATATATGATGAGTGCAATCATCGAATACGCAGAAGCGATGATCATGCTGTCGCGCACGCCCGCACCGAGCCGGTCGATTTTGCCGGCTCCCGTATTTTGTCCGCCGTAGGTTGCCATCGTCGTGCCGAGCGCATCGAATACCGTACAAAAAAATTGACCGACACGGGTCGCTGCCGTAACGGCGGCGACGGCGGCGGAACCGAGTCCGTTCACCGATGCCTGCAGGATAACGCTTCCGATCGCCGTTATGGAATACTGCAGCCCCATCGGCACGCCGACGCCGCACAGCACGCTGCAATAATTTTTATTAAATTTTCGCTCGACGCCTTTCGGTTTGATGATGTCGAACTTTTTAATCATATACAAAAGACATGCGATACCCGCGACCCCCTGCGAGATAACCGTCGCGAGCGCCGCCCCCTGCACGTCCCAGTGAAACACGAGAATAAAGATCAAATCGAGTGCGATATTGAGCAGCGACGAAAGCACGAGAAAAAATACCGGCGTTTTACTGTCGCCGAGTGCACGGATCAAACCGGATGTTATATTGTATAAAAACGTAAGCGGAATGCCTGCAAAGATTATCCTGATATAGTCGCCCGCACGAGAAAGGATGTCTTCCGGCGTTTCCATAGCAAGCATGAGCGGATCGCAAAAGATAACCGTGCCGACAGCCATGACGGCGGAAAACGCGACGCACAGGTATACGATATTCGCGACGTACTTCCGCATGAGCGAAAAATCTTTTGCGCCGAAACGCTGCGATACGGGAATCGTAAAACCGTTGCATACGCCCATGACGAATCCGATTATTAAAAAATTCACGGCGCCGGTCGAGCCGACGGCCGCAAGCGCTTGAACGCCGAGCGATTTTCCGACTATAACCGTATCGGTGAGATTGTAAAACTGCTGGAAGAGATAGCCGAGCAGCACCGGAATCGAAAATTCGAGGATGAGCGGAAACGGTTTTCCCTGTGTCAAATCTTTTGTCATAGCACCACCCGTAAAGATATGCAAAAAGTCGGCCGCGTTGTGAAAAACCGACGAATTCGCGATTATCACTGTAGCGAATTTTATTTGCTTTTACAATAAGAAAAGACTATATTTAAATAAATACAATTTTATAATAAATAATATACCGGAGGTAATTATGGAACTCACGCTTACTGCGGAGAATTTTAACAGCGAAGTGCTCGAATCGGATCTTCCCGTACTCGTCGATTTTTGGGCGTCGTGGTGCGGTCCGTGCCGCATGATGGGGCCGGTTGTTTCGGAAATCGCCGAAGAAAAAAAAGGCGTACTGAAAGTCGGCAAAGTCAACGTGGACGAACAGGAAAGCCTTGCCGCGCAATTCCGCGTCATGAGCATTCCGACGTTTATTTTGTTTAAGAACGGTAAAGCCGCCGCTCAGCAAACGGGTGCGATGAGCAAAGCCGATTTATTAAAATCGCTCGGCGTATGAGCGATCGCTGCTGGCGTTGCTTTCGGCCCGTGCGCTACTGTCTCTGCAAATACGCGGAGCCGGTAGACGCGGGTGTCAAATTCGTGCTGCTCATGCATCCCAAAGAAGCCAAGCGCGAGCGTACGGGAACAGGCCGCATCGCGCACGTGTCGCTCGTCGATTCGGAGATTCTCGTCGGACTCGATTTTTCAAAAAACGAGCGCCTGCACGAACTGCTTTCCGATGAGCGCTACTTTCCCGTGCTGCTCTACCCGGGAAAAGATGCGAACATGGTACGCACCGAAGGATTCGCCGATCTCGTCGGGGACAAAACGCTTCTCGTTCTCGTCATCGACGCGACGTGGTTTTGTTCGCGCAAAGTGATCGAGCACAGCGCTTTTTTGCTTGACCTTCCGCGCCTCTCGTTTGCAGGCAGCTACCGCTCCGAGTTTACGTTTAAGAGGGAGCCTTCTCCCGATTACATCTCCACGATCGAATCCTGTTATTATCTCATAAAAGAGCTCCAGTCCGTACACCTTGCCGGTGAAAACGCAGACCCCGAACCGCTTATGACGGTCTTCAGAAAGCTCATACGCGATCAGCTGCAGGCGCAAAACGACCGCATCGACGGCAAGCTGCCCGATACGCACAGCTACAACTGGAAGTACACGAAAAAAGTTGCGATCCCCGAAACTTGATAATTTTTAGAAGTTCAATATGCAACTCATCGTTTTATCGACGATTTTTACCGCATAATTCTTGCCCCTTAATGCTGCAAAACCGACAATTCCGCTTTTAAAATTTTTTACCCATGATCGCGCGGACGGCTGCGATAAAGATGCACGCGCCCGCAACGCCGATGATAATCGAAGAAGCGAATCCGCCGCCGCCGATATTCAGCGCATTCGCGATGGCGGAACCCACAATCGAACCGATGATGCCGATCAGGCAGTTTGTCCAAAAACCGTGTTTGCTTTTCATAAAAATTCCGGCAAGCCATCCGATGAGCGCGCCGATTACAATTGTAAAAATAATTATCATTACCATAACAATACCTCGCGTTCAGTATAGCATATTATCGGATTTTCGACTATTTCGCGCAGCTCAATGAAGACGGATACTGTGCAATTCGAGCGTACAGAACGATCTGCACAACGCATAACACGCATAAAAAATTTCTTGACAGGTTTTGACAGCAGGTTTATAATCAAACAAGTTCGAACACAATCAAACACCAAGGAACATATAAAACCGATGAAAAAGAACGCAATAAAAACGTTGGAAATAGAACGAGAACGCTATATCTTGGATAAAATAAAAACGGCGGGCTCCGTCCAAGTGGATTCTCTCGCAAAAGAACTCGACGTAAGCGCGATGACGATCCGCAGAGATTTGACGAGTTTAAAAACGCGCGGGCTCATCAACCGTTGTCACGGAGGGGCGATCATCAAACAGGAAACGCCGTATTACAATAAAAAGGTTTCCAATGCTGCCGAAAAATGCAGAATCGCAAATGCGGCGGTAAAGTTCATCAAGGCGAACGATACCGTCTTCCTCGATGCGGGGACGACGACGTATCAAATCGCGCAGCTCATCGCCGACAGAAAAGACGTAACGGTCATCACCGATGACTTGCAAATCGCAATGATGCTGTCGCAGAGCCGGACAAACGTATATATCTGCGGCGGCTATATTCAAAAGACGACCGGCTGCGTGATGGGTATGTTTGCCGAACAAATAATCGAAAACTTTCTCATCGACGCGGCATTTATCGGAACGGCTGCGATCGACGAAGATTTTACCGTACGTACGCCGACGCTCGAAAAAGTCGCGCTGAAGCGAAAGATTGTCGAAAACAGCGACCGCTCGTATCTCGTCGCGGACAAAGAAAAATTCGATAAGCGGGCGACGATCAAAATCAATACGCTTACCGACTATACCGGTGTCATCACCGATAGAAAATTCACGGAAAAGGAGCTGACCGCGCTGCGCAAAAAACGCATCAGCGTGATCGCAGTATAAACAAATGGCACAGCATATCAGGAGTGAGGAATTATGCCGCAGTGTTTAATCATAGCAGACGATTTGACGGGAGCAAACGCGACCGGCGTGCTGTTGCATAAAGCGGGATACAGTGCATACACCGTATTGGAACTCGACGGAGCACAAGGCATACAAAGTGAATGCGACTGCATCCTGTTTCCGACAAACAGCCGAAGCCGCACGAGCGAAGAAGCGTACCGGCGCGTATTCGAAGCGACAAAAAAATTAAAAAGCGCCGATACGAAAGTATATGCCAAACGCATCGACAGTACGCTCAGGGGAAATCTCGGACGGGAAACGGATGCAATGCTCGACGCGCTCGGCGAAAACTGTACCGCCCTCGTCGTTCCGAGCTTTCCCTCGTCCGGACGAATCGTCTGCGGCGGATATATGCTCGTCAATTCGGTACCGCTCCATAAAACGAGCGCAGCCGTCGATCCGAAAACTCCGATCGACACATCCCGTGTCGAAGACATATTCCGCAAACAGTCGAAGTATCCCGTCGCGTCCGTCGATTTGGGTGAGTTACGTAAAGGAAAAACATACGTGGCCGGACGCATAACGGCGCTTGCAAAAGAAGGCATACGTACGATCCTGTTCGACTGCATCACCGACGACGATTTGGAGCTGATCGCCGAAGCAGGAATCGCATCGGACATTTCGTTTATAAGCGTCGGCCCGGGACCGTTTACGGCGGCGCTTGTCAAAAGTACCGTCGTCCCCAGGACAAAAAACGAAGACGGATCCGTACTGCTCGTAATCGGAAGCGTAAATGCCGTCGCAAAAACGCAGATCGACGAAGTGCTTCCGTCGCGCGATATCTTCGTATCGCTCGTAAAGATCGAAGAACTTGTAAAAAGCGACGAATCGCGGCAAGCGGAAATACGGCGCAACATCGAAGCGATTGCGGCAGCTGCACGAGAGTTCCGCATCTACGCACTTATCGGAGAAGGTATAGACCCCGACAAGCGGGTCGATTTTAAAAAATACGAAAAGCGGACGAATCGTACGAGCGGCGAACTGTCGGATATCGTCAACTCGTCGTTCGCAGCTATGACTGCAGAAATTTTACGGCGCCAAAACGACATCAAAGCGCTGTACACGAGCGGAGGCGATATAACGCTCGCCGTCTACGATGCGCTTCGCGTATCGAGCATCAAGCTGCACACGGAAGTGCTGCCGCTTACCGCCTACGGAGAATTGTGCGGGGGAGAATTCGACGGCTTGAAAGTGATCACAAAAGGAGGCATGGCGGGTGACAAATATGCGCTCAAAGACTGCATCGCATATTTGAATACGCATATTTAAATGCCGTAAAAAAATTATTAATTTGAAAAAATAAATTTATTGGGAGAAAACAGTATGGACAGACCTTTTATTGCGATTCCGATCGGAGATCCCGCAGGCATCGGGCCGGAAATCGTTGCAAAAGCCGTCGCGGACAAAGACACGTGCGCTGCGGCAAAATGCGTCGTGATCGGCGACAAAAAAATCATGGAAGGCGCGATACGGATTACAAATGTGCCGCTTTCGATACGCTGCATCGAAAATCCCGAAGACGGCGACTACCGCGAAAACGTACTCAACCTCATCGACTTCGACAATATCGACATCGAAAAGTTTAAAATCGGTAAAATCGACGGTATGTGCGGAAAAGCCGCATACGATTATATCGAAAAAAGCATTTCGCTCGCGGTGGAGCATAAAGTCGCCGCCGTCGCTACGACTCCGATCAACAAAGAAGCGCTCAAAGCGGGGGGCGTTCCCTTTATCGGCCACACGGAAATTTTCGGAGCGCTGACGCACACGAGCGATCCGCTTACGATGTTCGAAGTGCGCGGTCTGCGCGTTTTCTTTTTGACTCGGCACGTATCTCTCATCGAAGCGTGTAAAATGGTAAAAAAAGAGCGCATCGTCGATTACGTAAAGCGCTGCCTCGACGCGCTCAAAAAACTCGGCGTGACGGAAGGTACGATGGCCGTCGCTGGATTGAATCCGCATTCAGGCGAACACGGACTGTTCGGAACCGAAGAAGTGACGGATGTAACGCCGGCGGTTGAAGCTCTCCAAAAAGAGGGCTACCCCGTCGCAGGTCCCATCGGAGCGGATTCCGTCTTCCACCTTGCGCTCACCGGCAAATTCAACAGCGTCCTTTCGCTCTACCACGATCAGGGACACATCGCGACGAAGACGCTCGACTTCGAGCGTACGATTTCGGTTACCGGCGGCATGCCGATTCTCCGCACTTCCGTCGATCACGGTACTGCGATGGACATTGCCGGTACGGGAAAGGCGAGCGCGGTGAGCATGATAGAAGCGATCCGCCTTGCGGTAAAGTATTCGCCGAATTTTATTAACGGATGATTATGCGGATTGGAGCCGTATAAAATAAACAACGCTTTATAGGAGGAAAGTATGAAAAAAATTATCGGTACGTTATTTATTAGCGTAGTATTAGCAACAATGTTATCGGCAATGGGACAGGATGAAAACAAAAATAATACAACACCTGTCATCTTTAAATTGGCATCAACACAAAGCCTAGAAATGCGCTCGCTAAAAGCATTACAGAGAATGGCTGATGACGTCGCAGTAAAAACGAATGGAAAGGTCGTCGTACAGATTTATCCTTCAAGCCAACTTGGCGATCAACGCGACTATATGGAAGGTATTCAAATGGGAACGGTTGAAATGTGCCTTATTGCTACCGGCGCCATAGAATCTTTCGATCCTCATTTTGCTATTTATGGTGTACCCGGCTTATTCCATACTTCTGAACAAATTCACGCATTTTATAATACGCCGATAAGTCAAAAAGTCTGTGATACATTCCTAAAAGAACACGGTGTTCGGACGCTCGGTTTATACGATGAGGGAATAAGGAATGTTTGGCTTGTTAATAAACAAGTTCATAAATTGGAAGACTTTAAAGGCATTAAACTTCGAGTACCGGAAGTCCCCGTATATGTTAAAATGTTTGAAGCGCTTAACTGCAATCCAACGCCGCTCACATGGGGAGAATTATACAGCGGACTTCAAACCGGTATCGTAGAAGGGTTGGAAAATAATGTCGAAATGGTTGTAACAAGTAATCTAACCGATATGATAAAATATGAAATAAAAACGGAACACGTCTATTCAACGCTATTACTCATGATCAACGAAAATGCATTGAATAGACTCGACACGGAAACAAAAAAAATATTTCTCGAATGCATTGCAGCCGGGAATGACGATGCGTGGAAGCAATTTACAGAAGGTCAAAAACAAGCATATCAAACGGCGGCCGCACGAGGAGTTAAGACAATTACCCTTTCTATTGAAGAAAGAAAACGCGTTGATGACAAACTTATGCGTGTGACGAGAGATACATTAAAGAACCTTTTCCCTGACTCCATATATGCTGAAATCGCAAATTTAAAGAAGTAATTGTTAATACAATTTTCCAAGCTACTATAATATTAATGTAGCTTGGAAATAAATATCAACAAAGGAGTTCCTATGTTTAAGAAGATCATTGACAGTTTTTTAAAAGGATTAGACTCGCTAAACAAAATATTATTATTTATTTCAACCGCGAGTTTTTTTAGTCTTTGCCTTACTCAGGTCATATGTCGATATGTATTCAACCATTCATTAAGCTGGTCAGATCAAGCATGTCGATATTTGTTCTGCATTACTACATTTCTGGGAACTGCGCTATGTGTAAAAGATGAATTACATACGACAATCGATATCCTAAGTGAAATAATATCGCCGAAAACAAAGTTATATCAAAAGATATATGTATACCTTATTATATTTTTCGTCGGTATCGTATTGATTTTTACCGGAAAAATTCTTAGTGTCGGTACAATGACACAAAAAACAACAACATTGCCAATTACTATGGGGGCCGTATATTCTATGATTCCTATTTCAGCGGCCATAATCTGTATCAATGCAATACGCGTTATCGTTAAATATATAAAATTAATAAAAAATTACAATACTCATGATGGAGGAAAAACACAATGACTATCGTGATTTTACTTATGCTATTCTTAATAATAATGCTCTCCGGTGTCCCCGTATCTTTTGCAACAGGTGCTGCTTCAATTTTATATATCTTAACACATGCGGAACTTCCAAATGTCATTATTGCACAAAGAATTTTTGTCGCTTCAGATTCATTTTCACTTATGGCGATTCCGTTATTCATTCTTGCCGGCGAATTAATGAATCAAGGTGGATTAACAAAAAAAATTGTTCGTTTATCTTCAACACTGGTAGGACATATCAGCGGCGGCCTGTCGTTAATAACTGTTCTTGCATGTATGATTTTCGCCGGTATGAGCGGTTCCTCAGCGGCGGCGGCAGCTTCAGTCGGATCAATGATGATACCCGCAATGAAGGAAAACGGGTACGATGATGCCTTTACAGCGGATGTTACGGCGGTGGGCGCCGTTCTCGGGCCTATAATTCCTCCAAGTATTGCAATGGTCATGTATGGAGCAATCACCGGTTTTTCAACAGGAAAACTATTTATCGGCGGTGTTTTTCCAGGCATTTTAACCGGTTGTATGCTGATGTTAACCGCATATACTATGGCTAAGCGACGCGGATATAAGGCTCAAAAAAAGATATCCTTCAAAGAAGTGATTTCCGCATTTAAGAATTCCATACTTGCACTTCTCATGCCGATCATTATTGTTGGGGGTATTCTTGCAGGTATCTTTACGGCGACTGAAGCGGGTGCCATCGGTACAATCTATGGAATTATTCTTGGACTTGTTACCAAAGAAATTAAAATAAAAGATCTACCGAGAATCTTTATTAACGCAGCAAAAACAACGGCAATAATTATGTTCATCGTCGGGACAGCCATGCTTTTCGGGTGGATTCTGACACAAGCGCAAGTTCCGCAGATGCTTGTCAAATCTATAAGTTCGGTATCCAAAAATCCGACAATTATTTTTTTTGTCATGTTAGGATTATTACTTATACTGGGTTGCTTTATGATCGATGCGGCAGTTATTCCTCTTTGTACCCCACTTTTTCTTCCCATTATTAAACAGTTCGGTATCGATCCTATTCATTTCGGTGTAGTCATGTGTATGATGACAACGACAGGAGGTATTACGCCACCGGTGGGAAATCTACTTTTCATTGCTTGCCAAATTGCCGGCGTACCTGTAACAAAGGCAGTAAAAACACTCATTCCCTTTTTCTTTACATTAATAGCGGCAATTATAATTTGCACACTTATTCCACAGACTATAACCTTCTTGCCCAGTTTTTTGAAATGAACACACGAGGATAACTTTATGTATAAAACAATTCTTATTAAAGACGGTGAAATATATAATATCTATAATGGTATACGTAGAACCAGAGATGTTTATATTGAAAATGGGATAATAAAAGATATCGATATATCTCTTAATATAAAAGCTGATATTGTTCTAAACGCAAAGAAAAAAATTCTTGTTCCTGGATTAGTCGATGCACACGCTCATCTTTTTCATAGTCCAAAGCAACTTGGACTCGATCCCGATATCGTACATTTAAAGAAGGGAGTTACCTTTGTCATCGACCAAGGCTCCTCGGGCGCAAATAATTATGAAGCATACCGCGATTTAGTATATTTAAAAGCAAAAACAAAGACATTAGCTTTTTTAAATTGTTCAAGGATCGGTATACCGGCTGGTGCATGGTCACAAAAAGGCGAACTTGATGACGCTGCCGATTTAGATGAAAATACATTTATTAAAACGTATACAAAATATAAAAATGAATTACTCGGCATTAAAATCAGATTATCGCCATATGTATGCCCGCATGATCCTCAAGGCGCATTAGAAAAAGTAGTACATATTTCAAAACAACTTGGTATTCGTATGGAAGTTCATCCGAACGACGCTGCTATCGAAGATGGAATATTATTCAATATGCTTAGAAAAAATGATATTTATACTCATACATATCATCCTTCAAGAGTTGGTATCCTAGACGAAAACGGAAATATAAAAAGATGCGTATTGGATGCACGAAAACGAGGTGTCATTTTCGATACTGCACATGGGGTAAGTAGTCTTTCGGTAACTATTTTAAAGCAAGCACTAGAACAAGGTTTCGAACCCGATATGATTTCAACGGATTTGCACAACGGAAACATCAACGGTCCTGTATTTGATTTACCGACAACTATATCAAAATTCATCAATCTCGGAATGCCCTTGCAACGAGCATTATATAAAGTAACCATCGCTCCAACTGAAATTTTTAATCTAAAAAAACAAACCGAAATTATGATCGATAAAGAAGCGGATATTGCCGCGTTCACCTTACAAAAAGGCAAATTCGATTTTTCTGATGGGGATGGACATAAATTTACCGGAAACCAATTTTTATCCCCAGAATTTACTATACTACATTCTGAAGTGTTTTTCCCAAATTAACAATTATCATGTTTTTATACGTCCCCCTTTTTCATATTCGCACGGCGCAAAAAACTGAAGTTTTTACACGTCCTATCGAACTTAATAATTTTAAACGCAAAACAGCGATACCTTGTTCAATTAGCGATGCGAGAAATGCACTTAAAAAGCGCCGCCGAATTTACGGTTTAAACGGCAGCGTACCACGGGCAGCGTATTCGCCTGCAAGGGCGCCGAACATCGCATCGAGCGTATACGACGACCAGCTGTATCCCATGACGACGGAATCCGCCCAGCCGAAATCGAGTGAGTGTTCGGGCGACATAATCGAAAAGATTACAACTCTCTTTCCGCTTCCTTTAAGCGTACGGGCGATGCGCGCAGACTGCGCATTCGAAACGCAGCAGACGATCGTGTCGTAAGAAGCGGCGCTTTCCAAGATATGGTCGCACATATACTGCGTTTCGTTCGGCCCCGGTTCCAGAGAAAAACGGTAATCGCCGGAAGACGCATAGCGCCGTTTTCCTTCGCTGAAAAAACGCGAAAGAGAGCCGACGAAAAGCACACGGCCGGCATCTTTTGCCGAAAGCGGCACCGTACCTTTTTTATACAGCGTAATCGAACGGCACGCCTGTTCGAGAAAAAATTTTTCGCCTTCTCTATCGGGGATATGCCGGCCGATCGCAGCGGCGTCGGGATAGAGAGGGGCTGCGTTTCCGCTTTTAAAATAGTCGAGCTTCGCTTTGAGGACGCGGTACGCCGCATCGTGAACGCGATCGCGAAATGCGCCGTCGGTTTTCATACGCTCTAGGTTTACCGACCACAACGGTTCGTTTAAGCGCGCCGTCGTAGAAGAGATAAGGATATCGTTGCCTGCCGCTATCGCGAGGTAAAACGCGTTCGTCAAAGAGCCCGCATAGAGCGTATCGCCGTTCATCATCATGTCGTCGGTAATTATCAATCCGTCAAAGCCGAGCTTTTCGCGCAGCAAATCGGTGAGAAAATATTTAGAAAGGGATGCGGGCGCACCGCTTGCGTCGATTTTCGGAAAACTCAAATGTCCCGACATGATCGCGGAGATTTTCCGCTTGACGAGGTATTCGAACGGGACAAGTTCGCGATGCGTAAAGGTTTTTTCGTCTATATCGATTTCGGGAAGCTTTACGTGCGAATCGCCGTCAGTATCTCCGTGTCCCGGAAAATGTTTTGCCGTGGGGATGACGCCCGCCGCAACGCTGCCGGCGCAAAAAGCCGCTCCGAGGATGCCAGCATATTCGGGATTGTCGCCGAAGGAGCGCGGTCCGATGATCGAAGAAGCGCGGTCGGTAAAGAGGTCGACCGACGGCGCAAAATTCATATTGATGCCGAGCGCTTTGATTTCGCGCGAAATATAATACGCGCTGTACCACGCGTCGACGGGATAGCCCGCCGCTCCGATCGCCATATTGCCCGGTGTAACGGACGTTTCGCCTTTGACGTGGCGGATCCAGCCGCCTTCCTGATCGGTCGCGACGAACAGCGGTATTTTAAATCTCGTCTGCGACGCGCTCCGCTGCAGCGAAAAAATAGAGTCTGCGACAAGGCGGATATCGTCGGTGTTCCATCCGAACACTTTTACGCTGCCGAGCCCGCGCGAAACCCAATCGTACAAAAGTTGTTCCGGTTCAGCGCCCGCCCAGCCGAACATAAAAATTTGCGACAGGCATTCCGCGTCGCTCATGCGCTCGACAATCGTACGCGCAAGTATATCGGCAGGATAATCGCTCCAAAACGTAACATTTGCCGGAAGCGGGCCGTTGGACTTTCCGCTCTGCGCAAAAAGCGGCGGCAAAGAAGCGATCATAATATTAATAATTAACAATAGTGATTTTGCAAAGCGTTTCATGTTCCGTCTCCGGGCGACGAAATGCGCTTTACGTATTCGGCGGCTTCATGCGCGGCAATCGCACCGTCGGACACGGCCGTGATAATTTGCCGGAACGGCTTTGCGCGCACATCACCCGCACAGTACAAGCCCGGTATAATCGTTTCCGTCTTTTCGTTCGTCACGATATAGCCCGACTTATCTTTCGGCAGCGTATCGAAGAGAGCCGTGCGCGCTTTCATGCCGACAAAGATGAAGACGGCGGCGGCGGGCAGTTCCGTCTCCGTTTTTGTTTCCGTATCTTCGAGCAATACGGATTGTACCCGTCCGTTTCCGCGGATTTCTTTTACGAGCGTATTGTATTTGATGCTTATGTTTTTTTCGTTTTTCACTCTTTCGACGACGGCGTATTCCGCGCGAAACTGCGCTTTGCGATGGACGAGCGTAACGTTCGGAGAAAGCGTTGCAAGGTAGAGCGCTTCCGTACATGCCGAATTCCCGCCCCCGACGACGACGATCGCTTTATTGCGAAAAAAAGGCCCGTCGCAGGTCGCACAGTATGAAACGCCCCTGCCGGTCAATTCTTTTTCGCCGGGAACGCCGAGCATGCGGTGTTCGGCGCCCGTCGCAATAAGGAGCGCGGAAGCGGTATAGACGCCGCCTTCCGCACGAACGTAAAACGTATTTTTGATTTTATCGATCGAAGCGATTTTTTCCTGTACGATCCGCGCGCCGAAAAATTCCGCCTGCTTTTTCATCGTGTCGATAAAATCGATTCCTGTAACGGCCGGAAAGACGCCGGGATAATTTTCAAGCTCGACGATCTGCAGCACCTGTCCGCCCGGACCGAACGGATCGAAGACAACCGTGCGCAAACCCGCACGCGCGGCATATTGTGCCGACGCGAGCCCCGCGCTGCCTGCTCCGACAATGATGTAATCACACGAAATGGTTTCCATACGCCGCCCCGATGAAAAAAAAGCCGGAACATCATACGACATTCCGGCCCAAGGCGTCGAGCGGAATTGAACCGCTGCATAAGGGTTTTGCAGACCCGTCCCTTACCACTTGGGTACGACGCCGTCTTTACTATAACAAAAAAAACGACAGTATGTCTAGAGGGTAAAAAGCGGCTCTGTAAAACAGAACCGCCTCATTACTTTTTTAAATGCATTTCATCACACTTTAAACTTGTCGACTTCAGCCGCCAGTCTTTGAATGCTCGTTTTGTTTTCCTGCGTGATCCGGTTCACTTCCTGCACCGCGTTGTTGATCTGCACCGCCCCCGACGCCATTTCATTCATGCTGTCGGTAATGATGCGCGTCAGATCGTCGAGCTTTCGCATCTCTGCGGCGACGCTCTCTCCGCCCTTCAGCATCTCTTCCGACCCCGCCTGTACTTCCATCGTCACCGTGTTGATGTTCTTTATCGCCGCGAGCACTTCTTTGCTCCCGTTTTCCTGCTCACGCATCGCTTCGGTCAATCGGTCGCTCATCGACTTTACCCGTTCCGATAAATTAAATATCGCATTGAACTTTTCTTCCGCCGTTTTCGCGGAATCGGACAACACTTCGATCTCTCCGCTCAGCGTTTTCAGCGTCGATGTGATTGTCTTCCCCTGCACTGCGGAATCTTCGGCGAGCTTTCGAATTTCATCGGCAACGACGGCAAAGCCCTTTCCCGCTTCTCCCGCGTGCGCCGCTTCGATCGCCGCATTCATCGCGAGCAAGTTCGTTTGACTTGCAATGTGTTGAATAACGCTCGACGCTTCCAACAAGCTCCCCGATTCTTCGGCGATTTGCTGCGTTACCGTATTCGCGTTGACGACCGTGCCTTTACCGTCGGCAGTCGCATTCGCAAGCGTTCTGATAACGTCATCGGTCTGTTCGAGCGTCTGCGAAACCGCGCCGATATTCGCGACCATCTCTTCAACCGATGCGGATGACTGCGCGACGCTCGCAGCCTGCGTTTCGATACTGCCGTTCAGCTGTTTGATCGTACGCACGATTTCTTCAATGGTGGCGGCGGTTTCGCTCACGCTTGCCGCCTGAGTCAGCGCCTGCTGTTTTACACCGTCGATATTGCTGCTTATTTCATGAACAGCACTTGCCGTTTCAGTCATATTCGATGCGAGCGTTGAGCCGACGTTTTCCATCGTGTCGCTGCTTTCTCCGACCGCTTTTATGGAAAGGCCGATTTTCGCAATCGTTTCGTTGAAGTATTCGGCCATATCGGTGATTTCATCGTTACCGTGTACGGGAAGGCGGACAGTGAGGTCTCCTTCTCCTTGCGCGATATTTTTCAGGGCGCCGACGGCATTTTGAATCGGTTTGATAACAGCGCGCGCGACGAAATAAGTGACGACAAGCGCGACAAGCAAAATAGCTATACCGGTGATAACCATTTTAAACATCAGCTCGGTTACCGTGCCCAGAAATTCTTCTACCGGTGCGCTTATGATAATCGTCCAGCCGGTTGTTTTCATCGTAGCATACGAAGCGATTTTACGTATGCCGTTATATTCGTAAAACCCTATTGACGGTTCGTCGATTTCAAGCGCCATTTTTTCAAATGCTGCAAAAGATGCGAGCGTTTTATCGGTTTCCGCCATTTTCAATATGTTTTCCATGTTTTTTACTTTACTAAAATCTTGCATCGCAACGGTCGTTCCCGTTAAACCGAGTACGTAACAATAACCGGTTTTACCGACAACGATATCGGAAATATCGTGCGAAAGCATTGAAGCTTCCACCGTCGCCAACAAAACGTCGGTCACCGTATGGTTGTCATCGTAAATAGGCACGGCAAAGACGACGATCAACACTCCGTCCAATCGCGACACAAGCGGCTCCGAAAGAAATCTTTTCCCTCGCGACGCAGCGATAAAAAAATCTCCTTTGGAAACGTCCAGCTGTCGGCCGTCGGCGGTGTGCCGTATACCGCGCATATCGGCTAAATCCATCCGATGAATTCTGTCGTTAAACGCCGCTTCCTTTTTTAAATACGCCGTTTTCTCCCGATATGAAACGGAGGGATCGTGCAGTATCGGAGCACGGGCGACACCTTCAAAAAACTGAAAAAAAGCATTTGCTTTTCCATCGACAATTTCAGCGACATCGGTCGCCTTGTCGATAAGATGCGTTTCAACTTTTTCGATAACAGCTTTGCGGGCTGAGCGTACGGCAAGCAGCGATTCGATAACGCCGGCTGCCAAAATTAATAATCCGAAAATAAGGATAAGCTTATAACGGATCGAAAAACGTTTTTTCAAGGTAAAGCCTCCAATAATATTTTTTTATTTATTATGCACGGCAATCATATAAGTTTGCCGATGCGTATTTCAGTATGATCGTCAAAACGATATAAAGCGGATGTCTTATTTGTCGTACCGGAAGAATGTACAAAAAGAGAGCGATAATAATCGACGGTATTTTTATTTTTTAATAATACGCTTTGGCAATGCGTAAGTAAATCATAATAATCGTGCAGCAAGTGTCGATAATTTTTTAATAAGCAATCGCAAGCGGAGAATAAACGTTTATAATTATTAACGGATTCTATTTTTCGGGGGGGGGGGGGGGGGGTAACAGAGTATTATTCAATTCAAAAGGATTCAATCTTATCTCCTTGTATTGGGATACAGTATAACACGAAATGCGTAATTTGAAAAGCGGAACGGAAAAATTTGTATGTGTATTTTAACGAATAAAAAAGCCGTACCGGAAATCGTTTGTTATCGTACGCTTCCGATACGGCCGTTTTATGTATTTCACAAAACTCTTTTTACTCTACAACGCGTTATACATCAATCGCTGAACGAAACACTCACTTTAATCGTACCGACATTTCCCGGTATCGATTCGCCGGCAGCAGCAGTCCGTGCGCTCGGGGTACCGGTACTGACGCGTTCGGTTTCAGCAGGAGTATTGACCGTAGCTGCCACTTGGGAAGCGGCGGCAGCGGCCGACTGCGCGGGGGTTACGCTCATGCCGTCGGAAGAAAACGCTACGGCTTGTCCCTGCAGTACGACGACGGCACCGGTAGGAGCTGCAGGCGCTATATCGGTCGCGCGCGTTGCAGCGTTCGACTCGCCTTCCGCAGGAGCTTCACTCGCGGCGGATGCGTTATATAGACGGCCGCTGTAGACGGCAACCGCTCCTTCCGTACAGGCAATCGAACCGTCCCCGCTGAAATCGAATTCGGTACCGCGCACGGAAGCGACGGCAACGGGATTTCGCACCGTGTAGTTTACACGCCTGTTTTCAGTCCGCTGTACCGTAGATTTGACCGCTCCCGTATTCAAATAGACGGCAACCGTATCGTTTTGTTCGCTCGCAGCAAGCTTTTCGAGCGTAACACGCGTCAACGCGCCGAGATGCAAAACCGAACCTTGATACCGGAGCATCGCTTTGGATTTAAATCCGGTCGAAATGATTTCCCCTTCAGAAACCGTATCGTTTGCGGAAAGCGGAACCCACGTACCGCCCCGCTCTACTTCCACTTTGCCTGCCGCCGAGACGACCGTCGCCGACGCCGCGCACAGCGGAAGCGCAACACAGAACGCCGCAAGCGCAGCGCAAACCGATTTTTTGATTGCCGCAGCAAAATTCATAAACAACCTCCAGTTGTCAATACTTATCGTTATCGCATCCGAAAATATAGGTTGCGATTAAAATACAAACGTTCCTCCGAAAAAACAGCAAATCTTATCGTTTTCGTTGTCTTTGCCTATATATTGATACATACCCGCGGAAAGCTGCAAATCGTGGAAAATATTCCACATCGCATCGAGCCGCCATTGAAAGCCGTTGTACGAAACCGTTTCAGGACACGCGAATACGAGGGCGAGTGACGATGCAACGTAAACCTTCGACAAAAACGTATACGAGCCGGACAGCATCGCTTTGATTTTGCTGTCATATTCGGTACTGAAGCCTGCCGTTTCCGACGCCAAAACCGCAGTCTGCGATGAAAATCCGCGGAACGGATCGAGCGCGCCGTTACTGCCCGAAGCGTATACGCCGGAAAATGCGACGGACGCTTTTTTGACAGGATAGAACGACAGCGACAATTTCGTCAAATTGGAAATCGTACTCACGTTTTCCGTACCGAGCGTCGTCGATGCGGCGTAAAACAGATTGCTCAAAATCGGGCCGGAAAACATCAGCGTACCGTAGAGCCGATGATAGGCGTCGCCGGAAAAATCGATACATGTCCACTCTTCGAGCGTGATATCCTGATTTAAAAACAGGGACGGAAAGTTCACCGAAAAACCGAGCGGAATGTACGAAGGGCCGAATACATAGACAGCGGACGCGTCTTCGGGTTTGACCGTCGTATCGGAAAAGCGCCGAAGGATCACGACATCGTGGCTGTTGAGCAGCCGCGTTATGCCGCCGTACATACTTACCGAAGCGATCGGCAGCGAATACTTCGCATAGATGCCGTCATTTATCTGGCTGAAGACAATACCCGTCGCATCGCTGAGCGAAAAGCGGCCGGCACCGAATTCGAACATACCGGTTTTACCGACATGAAAGGTTCCCGTCAATTTTAACAGGTTTATATCGACGATATTCTTTACGATATCGCCGTCCTGATCGTAGCGGAATTCGTACGAAGCGTCGGCGGCAAAGCGCAGCTGTTCGCCTATCGGCGTCGTAAGCCACGCGTGCGCTCCGGCGCTTTCGTACCAAAAAAGCGAACCGATTTTTTTCCCTTGATACTTCGTTGTAGTGTTGAATTTACCGCCCCAATCGAACGCACACAGGGGCACAAGCATAAGCGCGGCAAGCGCCGTACACAAAATCTTTTTCATTCGGCGCCTCCGTATGTCCGCAAGCACGCTGTATACATATTCAATACGTCGCTGCCCGATGCCTTTTTGGACGGATCGGCAGTTGCAGGAAGAATGCCGTCGACTTTAAACTGGCGGAACGTATAGCGCGCTGACCGCTTTGTCGCGCGGTACATGAGTCCGCCTTTGATATCCCACAATTTCGCCATCAGCCAAGAAAGCTCTTGCAGCGTTACCGCTCCGTTTACATCGGCACGGGAATTCGCCTGCCCCTTTTGTACAAGGGCATGGAGCGCATCCTCATACGAAGCGTTTTCGCCGACGAAGCCCTGATACACGGCCGAAAGATAGCACACTTCCCCGTACGTCGCTTTATCCGCGGCGATGAGGCGGGTAACAAAATCCGCACGCTGTGCATACGCCGTAACGCACAGCACAAAGACGGCCGGCAAGATACACATTTTTTTCATTCACATCTCCTCTCTTTATTACAATAACTTTACGATATACATACACCGCGTTTGCAGCAAAACCGCACACCCTTGTGCGGCGGTACGCTCAATCATCGGCGTAAAGCGCCCACGAATTTCCGCCGAGTCGTTTCCATGAGGCAGTAAAAGACAGCGATGGTGTGCATACAATCTCCACTTCGTCGTCGAAAAAGTCCGGTACCTGAGTATTCGCACCCGTATCGTCTCGCAAGATCGGATACGTTTGCATATCGGCTTTCGCGTGTTCTTTTATCTCCGCTTCGGTAGGACTGGAATCTCGATACTCCACTATCACCTTTCCGACATCATCGACAAGCGGTCTTACGATGACGATCTTTCCGTTTTGTCCCGGAGAAGACCGCTCAGC
>NZ_JADOVM010000006.1:0-177591 GCF_050938355.1 Treponema sp. SP13 | reverse complement strand
GGAAGCAACCCATTGTTTCATACACTCATTCAATGATTCCGGACATATGATTGCAAGCAAACTTAACAGCCACCAATAGCACGGTATCCGTTTGATTCCGAACGTTTCTGCTAAGAATGTTCTGACATGTTCGGTCGTTGCCCATGCGTGGATTTTCTTTACGCTTTGCAAATCGCACAGGCTTCCCAGAATCACGATGATAACCGCATCTTGTACGCTGCAAAAATATCCGTCGTATTCCCGCTTTGTCTCAAGCACTGCAAGTGCTTCTTCTAATTCTTCCCACCTCATGCGTTCATTTTACCAAAGGAGCAACTTTTTAAACAGTACTCGAGCAAAATTGATTTCCGTGGAAAAGATTTCTTTAATCTTTAATATATAAACAAATTTTGCTATAATCTTAGATCATGAATATAACTGTCGCAGGAACTGGCTATGTGGGCCTTTCAAACGCAATTCTTTTAGCTCAGCACAATAAGGTTACGGCTATAGACCTTATAAAATCAAAGGTAGATTTAATCAATGCAAAAAAATCTCCTATAGTCGATAAAGAAATTGAAGAATATCTTTCAAAAAAAAATATTGACTTAGTTGCAACTACGGATGTTGAAACTGCATACAACAATCCTGACCTTGTTGTTATTGCAACTCCTACAAATTACGATACTGAAAAAAACTTTTTTGATACTTCTTCTATTGAATCCGTCCTAAAAATTATCGAAAAAAAATGTCCAAAAACTACGGTTATAATAAAATCAACTGTTCCTGTAGGTTATACAGAAAAAATCCATTCTCGTTTTAAAATAGAAAATCTACTTTTCAGTCCTGAGTTTCTTCGTGAAGGCCATGCCCTTTATGACAATCTATACCCTAGCCGCATCGTTGTAAGTTATCCCCTTGAACAGCCGGAACTTAAAGTTAAGGCTTTAGAGTTTGCAGAACTTTTAAAACAAGGTGCTATAAAAACCGATATTCCAGTGCTAACTCCAAACTGTACTGAAGCGGAGGCGACTAAACTTTTTGCTAATACCTATCTTGCTCTTCGCGTTGCTTACTTTAATGAATTGGACACATATTCAGAAGTGAGAGGATTAAACACTCAGCAAATCATAGAAGGAATAAGTTTAGATCCTCGCATTGGAGATTTCTACAACAATCCTTCTTTTGGTTACGGTGGCTACTGTCTTCCCAAAGATACAAAACAACTGCTTGCAAATTTCAATTCTGTTCCGCAAAATCTCATCCAAGCGATTGTACAATCCAACAAAACAAGAAAAGAGTTTATCGCTTCTCAAATTTTGTCTAAAAGTCCTAGAACCGTTGGAATCTACCGTCTAACGATGAAGGCAAACAGCGACAATTTTCGTCAAAGTTCTATTCAAGATATAATGAAAATTCTTAGAGGAGAAGGGATTGAGGTTTTAATTTATGAACCTACCATTACGTGCGATGAATTTGAAAAATTCCGTGTAGTTCAAGATTTTGATGACTTTGCAAAAAACTGTGATGTAATTCTTGCAAATCGTCTTTCAAAAGAACTCAGTCCGGTATCTGAAAAAGTATACACTCGCGACCTTTATTCAAGAGATTAATTTTTATAGATTTAATTTTATGATTAAAAAGATTGTCTTTATCACGACGCATAACTGGGACACAAGGAGGCAGGGAGGCTTTCACAAGTTTGCTCAAGCAACCTGTCTTTCTGGCATTGAGATCGTTTTTTTCAGTTTCCCTCGCCCTTATTATGGTCTTTTTATGAAGAGAGAACAGTTGAATAGGAATGTTATAAAAACTCTCTCTAAGGGTAAATACTATGCTGTTAAAAATTCACAAGTAGCAGAAGAGTTAAATGAAGGAGAACAATTAACGGAAAATAATTTTTATATTCAAACTGACAAAGGAAAAAGTAAAAAATTGCTAAACATTACTTACCCTACTTTTAGGCTTCCAGACAGTGCAGGACGATTTTTAAGTGACAAAGTTATGAACTGGCTTTTGGTACACTCTTTAAAAAGTTTTAAGAAATTTTGTAAAAAATATTTTTCAGGTGCAGACTGTTTTGTTTTTGAATCATGCGAGGGAGTTGCGTTCATCGATATATTAAAAAAGTTTTTTCCAGAAGCAAAGATGATATACCGTCCGAGCGATCCTATGGTCTATGCAACTGTTCCTGAGCGTGTAAAAAACTTGGAAAGAAATATTTTATACAAAGCGGATTTAAGCCTAATCGTCAACGAAGAAGGTGTTAATTGTTACAAAAAAACTATTGCGGATTTTGAAAGCAAAGTCCACTACGAAATTTTATCAAACGGAATTGATCTTGCTTCATACACGCAAAAATATCCTGTACCGACAATGCTTCAAAAACAAAATACGATTTTATATGTTGGAGCGTGGGAAGTTGAATGGAACTTGCTTTTTTTTGCAGCACAAAGAAATCTTGATTACAATTACATTGTCGTCTGTCCAAATTATCCTTCGCCTGCAATCCAAAAAAAAGTTTCCCAAATCAAAAATCTTTTTTATATACCAGGTATAAAACCAAATGAAGTTCCTTCTTGGATTACTAACTGTAAAGTTGTCATGGTTCCTTATCAAACAAATTTTTATAGAGACAGGCCTTTAGGAATAACTGCAAAATACTATCAGGCCATGGCAGCGAACAAACCAATAGTTGCCTACTGTGACACTCCAAAACTAAGGGATGTAGGAATAAGCGTAACTTATTCTTATGAAGATTTTATAAAAGAAGTGCAAATAGCGATGAACAAAGATTCTTGTACTTATCAATTTGATTTACAGGGACGAGACTGGTCTGAAATCTGTAATAAGTTTATTAAAGCGTGTGAGAAATGAGAATGAAAATTAAAGAACTTTTTGATGTAAAATTGCTCAAATTTTTAACCGTAGGTGTAATAAATACGATTGTCGGAGCGGGAACAATGTTTTTGCTTTACAATCTTGCTCATTGTAATTATTGGTTTTCTTCAGCTTGCAACTATGTAGTTGGAGGAATTTGCAGTTACTTTTTAAATAAATATTTTACATTTCAAAATCATAAAAAAGGCCTCAATCAAATTATTCAGTTCATCGTTTTGCTTGTCATCTGTTATTTAATTTCATACGTTCTTGCAAAATATTTTATCTATCTTATTTTTTCATCACAAAGCGTAAAAATCAAAGATAATATTGCAATGCTCACAGGAGAATTTTTATATCTAGCAATAAATTACCTTGGTCAAAGGCTTGTTGTGTTTAAAGATAAAGAGTAAAATCTAAAATAAATTTTATATAAGGATTTTGTATGTATAAAGTATCTCTTATAGTTCCTTGTTATAATGAAGAATCAAATATCACACCTTTTTATGAAGAAATATTAAAGACTTTTAAAGATATAGACGCAGATTTTGAATTATTTTTTGTAGATGACGGCTCGAAAGATAAGACTTTAGAAAAAATCAAAAACTTGCACAAAGATGATATGCGTGTAAAATGTATTTCCTTTGCAAGAAATTTTGGCAAAGAAGCTGCGCTTTTTGCCGGTATTAGAAATGTTACAGGCGATTGTGCTGTCATTTTGGATGCAGATTTGCAACATCCGCCTAGCGTCATCAAAGAAATGTTTTACAAGTGGAAAGAAGGTTTTGAAGTTGTTGAGGGAATAAAAACTTTCAGGGGTAAAGAGTGTTTTTTGCACAAAGCCTTTAGTCAAATTTTTTATGGACTTATGAGTAAAGCGGTAAAGATGGACATGAAAAACTCCAGCGATTACAAACTCCTAGACAAAAAAGTGATAGTTCAACTTGCTGCTTTGAGAGAACGCAATACATTCTTTAGAGCGCTTTCGTTTTGGGTTGGTTTTAAAAAGGACACAGTTTATTATGAAGTTCAAGAGCGTATGTCTGGAGTTTCAAAATGGTCTACAAAAGCCTTAACTCGCTATGCTATAAATAACGTCATATGTTTTAGTTATGCTCCCTTACACATAATTACAGTTGTTGGTTTTATCTTTATTCTTATTGCAATTAGTGTAAGCATAGATGCGTTGATAAGTTTTTTAAGAGGAAATGCTGCACAAGGATTTCCTACGATTGTTCTTGTTTTGCTTTTAGGATTTGGCGCAACTCTTATCTCGCTAGGAATAATTGGAGTTTACATTGCTCAAATTTATGATGAAGTAAAAGCTCGACCTCAATATATAATAGGTGAAAAAATTGAATAGTCTCATAGATTTTCATGCAGACGATTATGCTTTATCACAAAATTCTGACGATGATATAATCCGTCTTTGCAAAGAAGGAAAACTCGACAGTATAAGTATTATTCCAAATTTACAAGTTTTTGATAGCAGTATCCTAAAATTAAAGAAATCTAATAACGATTTTCCCAAAAGAATAAAATTTTCTATTCACTTAAATTTTATGGAAGGAAAACCTGTATCTAATTGTGAGTTGATTCCGGATTTGATTGATGAAAAAGGTTTTTTCTGTCTTAGTTGGGGGAAACTTTTGATATGGAACTACAACCCACTCAAAAGAAAAAAAATAAAAGAGCAACTTGTATTAGAAATTACTGCACAGATAGACAGATGTATAAAAGCAGGAGTTTTAGACATCAACGCGTTACGAATAGATAGCCATCAACATCCACACATGATACCTATCTTCAAAGAAGCAATTTTTGAAGCGATCAAAGAAAAAAATTATCAAGTTGAATACATAAGAAACACAAACGACCCTATAAATTTTTACAAAAAATCAAAATGCCAAAAGACAAATTTCAGCAATATTCTAAAGTGTTTGATTTTAAACTACTATTCAAAAAGATTTTCTAAAATTCTAAAAATGAATAATCTTCCAGACAGTTATCTTTGTGGAGTTTATTACAGCGGAAAGATGGACGAAAGAATTAAAAACGCCATTCCGGTTTTTAAAAGTGAAGCAATAAAACACAACCGCAAATTTGAACTTTTATTTCATCCTGGTACAATGCTAAAAGAAGAACTTACACAAGAATTTACAAAAGAAGGTTTTACAGACTTTCACTTATCAAAAAACCGAAAAGTTGAATATTTCACGTGTGAAAATATGAAAAGGAATTGATTTATGATTAAAAACATTATTCAAATAAAAAAAAATAATCTTTTACCATTCATTTTATCTGTAATAACTCTGTTATTTTTTGCTGCATTATCCTTTAATTATACAAGCAGCCTAATAATTGATTCTATGGATAAGATTATAGGCAGAAATTTGAGAGATATCGCAAAGTGGTCAAGGATTCTAAAAGGCATATTGCACATACCTGTTTTTTTTTGCACAATTTTTATTTTTAACAATTTTCTTATGCTCAGAACAAAAACCAGAGAAAAAAGAAGACAAATATTTTTCAACATTTTTTCAAAGTTAAAAAAAACAGATTTTATAGTTTTTATTCTTTTTTTTACCGTTTTCTTTTTTATAGCTTATTATAAAATTATAGATGCTGATTTTTATTATGCGGATGACAAAGCAAGACTAATAGGCGACGATAAATCATTATGGATTTCTTTTGGAAAATCTACAAATGTTTAAAAGAATCTTATTATCACGATTTATATGGGAAAAATAATCATTTTGTTATAAATCTAAAAAAATGATTATGAAACTACCCTTAATAATCATTTTAACGATTATTGGATAAAAACACCACAATCGAAAATTGGAGAAAATATGAAAAAACAAAATAAAATCATCACCTTACTTTTTTCTGGTTTCATAATGTTAGCGCTTATTCCTTGTCTTTTTCCGCAAATCCAGCATCTAGCGGTTTTGTTCGCGGAAAAACTAAAACACGATGACATACACGATTCTTTTTGGATGAAACAGATGTTTGCATTTTCAATATGTGGAATTTTTACAATATTGGTTATAAATGCGGTTCTGTTTACACAAAAAGGCAGAGAAATTTTTGAACACAATCTACAATCTTTTAAAATTGTATTTACTTTGATAAAGAACAATAAAAAATATCTTTTTACAATCTTTTTTTTATATTTATTTGGCTACATAACAATTCTTCGTGCAAATTTTTGGAACAAAGCAATCGATGACCTTGCAAGACAAATAGAAGGTTCACGAGAATGGATGAATTGGTACAGATATATTTCTGAGATAGGCTCGATATTTCTCCATACTTCAAAGCAGTTAATTGATATAGCTCCTCTAACGCAGATGATTGCAAGTTTTTTTGTTGCCCTAGCCTCATTCTTCATAATTCACATATTCAATAAAAGATTCACTTATTTTTCGTGTATAGCCTCTTTACCCGTGGGATTGTTTCCGTATTTTCTTTCAAACCTCTCTTACAGATATGACTCTCCTTACATGGCTTTCGCACTTTTAGTAAGCATAATACCTTTCTTGTTTATTGAAGATAAAACGACTTTTATCACGACTTCTGTTTTATGCTTATTTTTTATGTGTACTTCCTACCAATCCGCTTCCGGAATATATATCTTTATGTCGATGCTATGTGTTTTTAAGATGTTGACCGGCAATAAAAAAACATTACAAGAAATTGTAAAAACAACAGTTATATGCGTATTATGTTACGGATTAACCCTTTTTATTTTTTCAAAGACATTCATTCCAAAACCAGATTATGAAGTTTATGCGGATGAAGCAATAAATATTTTTTGTCTCGTTCCAAATACAATAACATATATAGAAAATCTTTTATCACAATTGGGAGGAACTCCAATTTTCTATTTTTCAATGGCAGTTCTCATTCTTTTTATCGTTCATTCTTATATAAATACCAATATAAATAAATTCCTATCAGCTTTTCTTTGTTTTATATTACTGATTATTTCAATACCTTTTACGTTTGGCTCGTATCTTGCATTGGAAAAACCTTTATATTCTGCAAGGGCATTTATAGGAATTGGAGTCTTTATTGGCTGCATATCGGTCATCTTATTGGATTGCACAAATTCAACTTCAAATAAATTTTTAAATCTTTCAAAGTTAGTAACTTTTTGTTTTTCATGGTGCTTGTTCGCTTTCTCATTTGCTTATGGAAATGCGCAGGCAGATCAAAAAAATTATATACAGTTCAGGACAACTCTTTTATTGAAAGACCTTTCTGAAGTTATTAAAGATACAGACAAAGATATTGAACTTTTATTTGTATCGGATATAGGGCATTCAAGGACAGTTCAAAATCTTATTGAAGTTTATCCGGTTGCAAAAGAATTAATTGATATTGGATTAACCTCTCATAGATCTTCAGAATTTGTATTGCAATCTTATAATTTTTGCGAATTAAAGGCCGGAACAAATAACGATTTTAGAAGAGATGATTTACCTGTTTTAATTGATAATCAATATAATAAAATTCAAGGCTCAGGAGATCAATATCTTATAACATTCAAAAATCCAAATTTTAAAGTTATAAAAACAAGAAACATAGAAGGATAATGTGTTCAGTTTTTATATGACAATATTAGAAAAAAAATAACCTAGGAATAAAAACATGATAGTGATTAACGGTTCTTTTCTGTGCCGAAGTTTAACTGGCATAGAGCGCTTTGCTTTTGAAATATGTAAAAATCTCGACAAGCTTATCTCAAAAGATGAAATTGCAATTTATATTCCAAAAAATGCAAAAACAAAGGTTGAATATAAAAATATAAGATGTATTTATTCTAAAAAAACTGCAAAAGTTTTCCACTTTGGGACCATATCACTTTTTCTATGTTTCTTAAAAAAAATGGTTTTATTCCGCTTGATTTTGCAAATGTAACTCCGTTTTTTACTCCATGGCTTGTTTTTATATTTACGCACACTACTGTCCAAGATAAATTAGATACTATTTAAAGTCTGTAATTCGTGATATAGTTAAGTTAGCGCACAAAACAATATCACATAAGGAATTACAGACATGAATAAATATAACACAAAACTCGGACAGTTGCTATCTTTACTAGAGAGATCTGGATTTGAAAAATGCGTAAAAGCGACAGGAGCTGACAAGCACTGCAAAGGCTTTTCCGCATGGCAGCAGTTTGTAACTATGGCTTATGCACAGATAGCAAATCCGCACGGACTTCGAAGCCTGGAAAACTCGCTGAACTCAAATAAAACCTGCCTGTATCATCTGGGAGTTCAAAAAGACGTGAAGCGCGCGACAATTTCGTATGCAAATAATACCAGAAAACCCGAAGTGTTCGAGAAGCTGTTTTATTCACTCTCGTCAGCCCTTGACCGGAATGGACGCAAGAAATTCAGAAAGGATTTCTACGGAATCGATGCGACAGAGCTGAGCCTGAATCTGCATGATTTTCCATGGGCGACTTTCAGAAGCACAAAAAGCGGTGTCAAAATCCATCTTACCTATGACATCAATAACAGTCTGCCGGAATATCTTTTCATAACAAATGCAAACGAACATGAAAATAACACGCTGAAAAAAATGAATATCGCCAAAGGATGTACGGTCACATTCGATAAAGGCTACTGCAATTACGCGGTTTTCGGGGATTTTTGCCGTGATAAAATCTTTTTTGTTACAAGATTAAAGGAAAACGCACAGTACCGTGTCATTGAGGAACACGAAAGCAGGAATAAGCACATAACGTTTGACCGGACGATCGAATTTACCGGTATGCAGACAGGCAGGAAATGTCCGTTTCCTCTGCGAGTCATAAAATCCGTTGATGAGAAAACAGGAAAGGAAATTACGATTTTAACAAACATATTCAATCTGAGCGCCGGATATATCGCCGGGATGTATCGGGCCAGATGGAACATCGAAATATTTTTCAAGACGATAAAGCAGAATCTGCGAATCAAGAAGTTTTTCGGCCGGACAGAAAATGCCGTAAAAACACAAATCTGGATTGCGCTGACTGTGTATCGTCTGTACATGAAACTGCGGCAGCTGTGCATATATAGAGGCAAAAACTTTACAAACTTTATGTCGGAATTAAAAGTCTGCCTCTTTGAACGAAAGGACTTATTTGAATGGTTTGCCGGAAGCCCGCCACCCGCTGTTTACCATCCTAATGATTTTCAACAGGAGCTATGGGCATGATTTTATATTGGACAGTAGTGATTTCAAGTAAAGCGTTACGAGCACAAGAGTTATTACATCATGCAAGAGAGGAATGGTCGGTAGAATCGATGCATTGGCTGTTGGATGTCCATTTTGACGAGGACAGGTGCAGGGTGCAGAGTAAGAACATACAGCAGAATCTCAATATGCTGCACAAATGTGCGCTTAACATAATCCGCATACATAAGCGTGAGACACAATCGAAGCTGGCGTTGAACGGCATTATGTTCCGCGCGCTTATGAATCCTCAGGCATTGTTACCGCTTTTGGGCAAAACTTGATTTCCGTGTGATGCAATGCGCAATGTTGAAGAAAACCGATTATTGTGTTACAATATTTAACATTTTTTGGAGATTTTAAACATATATGTCTTTCTCAAATATTTTGTATACACTTGTTTTATATCCATTGGTTCAAGTAATTGAAATCGCTTTCCGAATTTTTGACAAACTTTTTGATAACACTGGCATCGCAGTTATTGGCGTAAGTTTTACGGTAACCATATTGTGTCTTCCATTGTACATAGTTGCAGAGCACTGGCAGCAAATTGAAAGAGACGTTCAAAAAAAGTTAAAGCCAGGCATAGATCGCATAAAAAAGACATTTTCTGGCGATGAGCAATACATGATCTTAAGCACGTTTTACCGTCAGAATCACTATCATCCGCTTATGGCCTTGCGTTCAAGTTTTGGTCTTTTAATACAGATTCCTTTTTTTATGGCAGCGTATTCCTGTCTTTCTAAGATGCCTGCATTGCAGGGAGAATCTTTCTTATTTATCGCGGATATGGGAAGCCAAGATGCAATTTTCCGTATAGGAAACTTTCCAATAAATATTCTTCCTATAGCGATGACTGTTATAAACATAATTGCCGGAGCAATATATACAAAAGGTTTCCATATCAAAGAAAAAATTCAGATTTACGGAATGGCACTGGTTTTCCTCGTAATATTGTATTCAAGTCCCGCAGGACTCGTTCTCTATTGGACGATGAACAATGTTTTTTCTCTTGTAAAAAACATCTTCTATAAATTAAAAAGTCCTTTAAAAGTTCTTTATTATTGCGCTGTGGCAGGAATTCTTTTTATTGCAGTTTATGTACTTTTTATTTACGACGGCGGAGCAAGCATGCAAAAGCGTTTAAAAGCGGTAATTCCTATGCTAATGATTTTGCCGATACCGTTGTATTTAAAACTTATAAAATGGTTCTTGTCTTACCCTCTTTCAACTCTTGTAGAAAATAAAAAGCTTCGATTGAATCTGTTTTTATTTTCAAGTCTTGCACTTACAGTTTTGACGGGTCTTGTTTTACCTTCTTCTTTGGTCTCTTCTTCAACTCAAGAATTTTCAAATGTAGGAAAGCTGGCTTCGCCTACAATATATTTTAACTGGTCATTTTGGCAGGCGGCGGGGTTTTTCTTATTTTGGCCTGCTTGTATTTATTTTCTTTTTGGAAAAAAGTTTCAGTCGCTCATGGCATGTTTTTTTGCGATTGGGCTTTCTTGTGCAGTCGTAAATACCTTTGCCTTTAACGGTAATTATGGCTCAATGGATATAACTTTAAAATTTATAGGCGGAATACGCAGTCAGACAAATCTATTTATACTTGCAAATGTGGCAGTTATACTGTTGATTACTGCCGTAATCATCTTTCTATTCAAATTAAAAAAAATACAAATTGTAAATTCTTTGATTTTAATTGCACTCTTTTCTTTTGTTACTCTTTCAACAATAAATATCACAAAAATAAAAAAAGCTTACAATGAATATTCAAAAATCGTTGCTTCAAAAAGTGGAAAGGCTGAAATAAAAAGCGATTTATCTGCAAAATTTCATTTTTCAAAAACAGGTAAAAATATCGTACTTGTAATGTTAGATAGAGCGGAAAGTTCTTATTTTGAAGATATTTTGCATGACAGACCAGAATTATATGATATTTACAGCGGATTTACTTTCTATAGAAATGCTTTATCATGCAATGGGCACACTTTAATGGGTTCTCCTGCACTCTACGGTGGTTATGAATATACACCGGATGAGATGAATAAACGTTCAATAGAATCCTTAAAAAATAAACACAACGAAGCATTGCTTGTTTTGCCAACAATTCTGACAAAACAAGCAAATTTCAATGCAACCCTAACAGACATATCTTTTGCAAATTATAGTTATGACTCTGATATGAGACTTTTTGACGGGAAAGAAAATATCCAAGGTTATAAATTGCGCGGAAGATATACAGGAGATTTTAAAAAACAATTTTTGGGTTCCGCAAAAACAGGAACTCTTTCAGATGGGTTAAAACGAAATCTTTTTTGGGTGAGTCTATTTAGAACTTCGCCTGCAATTATCAGACCTGTCGTATATTACAAAGGTTCATGGTGGGCGAATGAGGCTATTAGTGACGTAGATTTATTTGTCGATTGGTATGCGATTCTTCATTACTTGCCTCAGATTACTGATTTTTCAAACGAAAAAGATAATTTAATCGTTATGACAAATGAAACAACACATACAGGTCAAGATATTTCTTATATGAACTTAACTGACGAAAAAACTCTTTCCATAAAAACAAAAGAAGATAGTTGTTATGCAATAGACGTTGTTTCTCTTGAAGCATTGGGAAGATGGTTTTCTTCATTAAAAGAAAATGATGTATACGATAATACTAAGATTGTAATAGTTGCAGATCACGGAATTGGCTATGGAGCAAGGCGTACCAAAGATTATGACGTCCCAGATGTAAACGGCTATCCAAAGGATCATCTAAATCCACTTTTCCTCGTAAAAGATTTTAATTCTACAGGAAAGTTAAAAATCGACAGAACATTCATGACGAATGCAGATACAATCGAGTTTCTTTTAAAAGATGTTGTAGAAAATCCGATAAATCCTTTTACTCACAATAAAATATCTTCAGATGCAAAAAAAGACGGTGTTCTTGTTACAACTGATGATTTGTTCATGCCTCATCATACTAGGAGTAAATATCTTTTTACTGTCGACAAGGATTCTTGGTATAGAGTTAAAGACGATATATTTAAAGATGAAAATTGGCAGTCATATCAAAAATAAAATTATGGAGATTTTTTGAGATAACAGAAAATGAATTTAACTGTGTTGTGGCATTACGCATTCTTTCCGACTGGTGGTATACGGTACAAGACAATATATTCGATACCGCAAATTGGACAAAAAGAATAGGAGAAAAGAAAAAATGATTTTTTTACCCTTGTACATAGATCCCGGAACGGGAAGCATGCTTTTTTCCATACTTATCGGGGCCGTTGCTACTCTCTATTTTTTGTCCAAAACCGCAATCATAAAGATAAAGATGATTTTTTTCAGGAAAAAAAGGAAACGCTTCTTTGTCGGATTCTTCGTTTAAACCTTATGTAATTTACTGCAAAGGCAAGCAATATTGGAACGTATTTAAACCGGTTTTAGACGAGTTTGAAAACCGCAAAATTCCTCTCGTTTACTGCACATCCTCAAAAGACGATCCGTCTTCAATCATAGGGGCTGCCGCAAGAGTGCTTACTTTTTCGACGGTCGCACACGCAGCATCGTGCAAAAACCTTGTAAAAGCCACATCACGTAAAAATCTGACCGAATGCGGCACATTGCTCAAAGCGTATAAAATCGCTACAATCGTACGCATGAAACCGACGCTCATAAAAGATCTGCTTGCATCAAAGCCCGACGGAAAAGCCGTCACCGTGTGCGGCTGGGTGAGAACCGTGCGCGATTCGAAAAATCTCGTCTTCATTCAAGTAAACGACGGCAGCTCGTTTGCATCGATCCAGCTGACTTTCGACCGTACGTCCCCTTCCGCCGGAGCCGACGTCAAAGCGATAGAAGAAAATCTCGCAAAAGCGAATACCGGCGCTTCGGTGCGCGCCGAAGGGCTCCTCGTCCCTTCGCCCGCGTCGGGACAGGCCGTCGAAGTGACGCTCGAAAAGCTTATCGTTCTCGGAGAATGTCCGAGCGACGCCTATCCGCTTCAAAAAAATAAAATGTCTATGGAATATCTCCGCGAAAACGCTCACCTCAGAGCGCGCACGAATACTTTCGGTGCGGTGTTCCGCATGCGCAATCAGATGGCTTTCGCCGTTCACTCGTTTTTTCAAGAAAACGGATTCCAATATATCAATGCGCCGATCATCACGTGCAGCGACGCCGAAGGCGCGGGCGAAATGTTTCAAGTGACGACGCTGTCGCTCGAAAAGATCGCGGAGATCGGTGTCAAAGCGGGGAATGCCGGCAAAAAGGCCGAAAGCGCTTCATCCCTCGTAGATTATTCGAAAGACTTTTTCGGCAAAAAAGCGAGCCTCACGGTGAGCGGTCAGCTCGAAGCGGAAACGCTTGCGACCGCCCTTTCGCGCGTGTACACATTCGGACCGACGTTCCGCGCAGAAAATTCGAATACTCCGCGGCACTTGTCCGAATTTTGGATGATAGAACCCGAAATGGCCTTTTTCGATTTGGATGACGATATGGATTTGGCCGAAAGTTTTATCCAATACCTTTTGCGCTGGGCGCTTGAAAAGTGCCGAAGCGATTTGGAGTTTTTCGACAAACGCATTCAAAACGGCCTCATCGCGATGCTCGAATACGTCGCCGAAACGCCGTTTAAGCGGATTTCGTACACCGAAGCGATCGAAGCGCTCGAAAAACATGCCGATAAATTCGAATACAAACCGTTTTGGGGCTGCGACATTCAAACCGAACACGAGCGCTACCTCACCGAGCAAATCTACAAATGCCCCGTCATGGTTTACAATTATCCGAAAGCGATCAAAGCGTTTTATATGAAACAAAACGACGACGGCAAAACGGTCAAAGCCCTCGACGTCCTCGTTCCGGGCATCGGCGAAATAATCGGCGGAAGCGAGCGCGAAGAAAATTACGACAAACTGCTGGCTGCATGTAACGAGCGCAATATGGACATGTCGAATTATACGTGGTATCTCGACTTGCGGAGGTTCGGCACGGTACCGCATTCGGGTTTCGGACTCGGATTCGAGCGCCTCCTCCGCTACGTTACCGGTATGTCGAACCTCCGCGACGTTATCCCCTACCCGCGCGCGCCGAAGCTGGCGGATTTTTAAAAAGCGCGCTATAATTACAAGCGTTGATGAAACGGCGGCATAAAAAACGCTCGGCAAAAAATACGGTCGGTCAGCTCATCTATTTGACGGCGTCGTTTTACGCGCGGAACAATCTCTATACGTGCGCAGCTTCCTGCGCTTTCGGTTTTCTCTTTTCGTTTATCCCGATCGTCATGACGGTACTCGCCGTCCTCGTGCGCATCATCCACGCGTCGCCGGAAATCATCGATTCGGTTTTATCGCGCGTTTCCGAATACAAAACGATGTTCGACGCCGAATCCTTTATCGACGGTATACTGAAAGTAAAAACCTTCGGCCGGATCGAATTCGTACTTGTACTTTTTATCGTGCTGATGGCGAGAAAATCCTTCGCCGCGGTTATGCAGGGCATGCGCCGTATCTTTCATAAAAAAATAAAAACCCGCGCGATTTTCAACCATGCGCTCATCGTCATCGGAGAGCTTGCGCTCATCGTCATAGCGACGCTCATCATATTGCTGCTCTTCGCGCTTCGAAATCTTTTTACGCTGTTTCCGTTCGTCGCTCTGCCGGTCGAACTTCCGCCGCTCCTCGTTCTTTCGCCCGTTGTCATCACCGTATCCGAATTCGCCCTCATATTTGTCATCGTACTGCTCGCCTACCGCTATGCGTCGGAAACGAAACCGAACGTAAAACTCTGCGCATTCTGTTCCTCACTGTGTACGCTTTCGTTTTTTACGGCGGCAAAATTGACAAACGAATTTCTCAACATGGCAAACTACAATATCATCTACGGCGTGCTCGGCGGACTTATGATTTTCCTCTTCCAAACGTATATCTTCTTTACGCTGTTTTTTATCTTCGCGCAAGTGGTATATATCGTGCAGTTTTTCGATCCGCTCGTTTTAAGCGAATTATACCTCTTACCCGACCGCGACGACACAAAACTCAATTCGATCGTAAAGCGCATACTCTTTATCACGCCGTCGGCGATTATGAACGACGACAACGTCGAAAACTATACCGCGGGTTCGATCATCTACGCAAAGAACGAGCGCTCCGACGATTCGTACTACGTCGTCAGCGGTGCGGTACTCATCAACAGAAACGGAAACCTTTCGTACTGCGACACGGGCTCGTTTTTCGGCGAAGAGACGTGCATACTCGACCAACTGCGCACGTCGGAAGCGAAAGCGGAAACCGACTGCAAGCTGATGAAAATTTCCGCCGAAGAGTTCCGAAGCCTTCTTGAAATAAATCACAAAACGGCGGAAAAAGCGCTGTCGCACATATCCGAATATGTTTCGCGCGTTTATGGACGAACGGAAACTTTCCTGCTATAATGATAAAAATGGCTAAGTATATATTCATCACCGGCGGAGTCGTTTCGGGACTCGGCAAAGGCATCGCTGCGGCATCTATCGGGCTCATCTTAAAAAGCCGAGGATACAAAGTCGTCAATCAAAAATTCGACCCGTATTTGAACATCGATCCGGGAACGATGAATCCCTACCAGCACGGCGAAGTTTTCGTCACCGACGACGGAGCCGAAACCGACCTCGACTTGGGGCACTACGAGCGCTTTACCGACGCTTCTCTTTCCCAATCGTCGAATACGACTGCAGGCCGCGTCTACCTCGCCGTTTTAAACAAAGAGCGCGAAGGCGGATTTCACGGCGGAACGGTGCAAGTCATTCCGAACATCACCGAAGAGATCCTCCGCCGTATGATGCTTTCGACGGCGGAAACAAATGCCGACGTCATCATTACGGAAATCGGAGGTACCGTCGGCGACATAGAATCGCTGCCGTTTATGGAAGCGATCCGTCAGATGAAATACAAAGTCGGCGAAGAAAACTGCTGCTACATCCACTTGACGCTCGTGCCCTACATGAAAAAATCGCAGGAGCTCAAAACGAAGCCGACACAGCATTCGGTAAAAGAGCTGCAGGAGCTCGGCATCCAGCCCGACATCATTATGCTCCGAACCGAAGAGCCGATCGATACGGGAACCCGCGAACGGCTTGCCTCTTTTTGCAATGTCGACACGAATCACGTTATACAAAATCTCACCGCGAGATCCATCTACGAAGTGCCGCTTCAAATGGAACACGAAGGGCTCGGAAACGCGGTGTGCGAAGCGCTCGCCCTTAAAAACACGCCCCCCGATCTCGCCGATTGGCAAAAGATGGTCGATAAATTCAACAACCCGAAACGCAAAGTGACGATAGCGCTCGTCGGAAAATACGTCGAACTGCACGACGCATACCTTTCCGTCGCGGAATCGCTCGTACACGGCGGCATCCACAACGAAGCGGACGTTACGATCGATTGGATCGGTGCGGAAAAACTCCCCGACGACAAAATCGCCCTCGCGCACTTAAAAGCGGCCGACGGCATCATCATCCCCGGCGGCTTCGGCGGACGCGGCATCGAAGGCATGGTCTACGCCGCGAAGTACGCGCGCACTCACAAAGTGCCCTACTTCGGCATCTGCCTCGGCATGCAGATTCAAGTCATCGAATATGCGAGAAACGTACTCGGCTTAAAAGACGCGAACTCTTCGGAGATGGACAAAACGACAAGCGATCCCGTCATCGATTTAATGCCCGACCAAAACGGAAAAATACTCGGGGGGACGCTGCGGCTCGGAAAATACGAATGCAAAATAAAGCCGGGTACGCTCGCCGAAAAAGCGTACGGCGCCAAAACGATTTGGGAGCGCCATCGCCATCGCTACGAATTCAATAACGCCTACCGCGACAGATTGATACAAGCGGGTCTCATCATTTCGGGCGTAAACCCCGAACGTGATTTAGTGGAAATATGCGAAGCTCCCGATCACCCGTGGATGGTCGGCGTGCAGTTTCACCCGGAGTTCAAAAGCCGCCCGAACCGCGCGGGTCCGCTCTTTCGCGAATTTATTAAAGCCGCATGCGAGTATTCGGTAAAAAATAAAACGCAAAAATAATTAATAATTATTAATTAAATATAATTTATTATTATAATAAAAAAGAATAAAAAACAATTTTAAAATCAGTACGATATCGCGTATAACCTTCGCGATTGAATGTTGTTATACAAACGTACGGTATTCGGTAATGTCTGCTGCGAAATCCGCTCTCGCAAATATTGACTTACTCAAAACCGTATGCTATGCTTTATGCGCTTCGCTTTTTATTAGCCTGCTGCTGCGACAACGAATCGCAGCATAGACATACTAAAAACGACGGAGCGTGGAACAGTTGTTTTAAATTTATTATATACAATATAATAAATTTTAGGAGATGCAAGTATGAGTACATCAATGAAACGGAATCGCCTCGCGATTCTTTTGGTTTCCGTTTTTTTTGTTTTGACAAACTGGTCGGCTTTTGCCAAAAAGGCGGAACCCGAACTGGTCAAACAGGAAGAAGGTTATTATTACGGTTATGGTAAAGGAGCTACAGCAGCGGAAGCGGAGTTCGCGGGAAAACGCGACCTCGTCGAAAGTGCGTTGACCGCCGCGCTTCGCTCCGTAAATCCGAAAGCGCCGAGGGTACAGGTAAGCGATGCGTCGGTCAAAGCCCGTATCACCGACATCAAACCCTATTCGCAATCCAAAAAGAATGAACCGCCGGCTGTCACCTACCGGATGAAAATCGTCGATTGGGACAAAAAAGAAAAACTCTATACCGATGCGCTTCGCGCCGATTTGAGCGCGCGTCTCGCTACAAGCAAGAGCAAAAAAAATCCCGCCGACAAGCTTTCCGGAGCTGTCGCAATCCTTGAAAAATTGGTCGATGAAGGCGAAACGGAACTGCTTTCGGCCGTGCCCGACGGTACGGAACTGCTTTCGCGCAGAGCCGAAGCGCTGTGCACCGATGTCACAAAAAACCTCGGCTTTACGTTTTCGGTAAAAGACGGCATCGTCAATGCATCTACGAAATTTTCGATTAAGGTCGCCGATACTTCCGGCAATGCGGCCGGCGGACTTCCGGTCACCGTTACGTGGGAAGCGGCGGATCTTCCGACAGATGCCGGCGAAGTCGCCGACGTTCGCACGCTGATCAAAGCCGACGCACTCGGTACGATCTCCGTCGCTTTTCCCGCCGATGAAAACTTTCGGAACAGGGCGGTAACGCTTACCGTGCAGACCGCATTGGCTAAGTCCGTTCCGTCGTCCGCCGTTTTGAAAAAGCTCGATGCCCAAACGATCGCTGATGCGCACTATGTCCGTTTCGACGACATCAACGCGGCATTTCCGTCGGTCGTCGTTCCCGAGGGTGAATTCAATGCGGGAGCCGTTCCGCAGGATACCCGCGCACAGAAAAAAGAAGCCGCACACACGGTTTCGACCGTTTCGTACGCTATCGACGTGACGCCGGTCACGAATGCGCGCTATGCGGCCTTTCTCCACACGACGAGAGCCGAAAGCGCCCCCGATTATTTCGACAATCCCGATTACAATCAAGGAAAACAGCCGGTCGTCGCCGTCAGCTACAGCGACGCCGAAGCCTATGCTGCATGGCTCTCCGAGCAGACAGGGTTTACCTATCGACTTCCGACCGAAGAAGAATGGGAAAAAGCCGCCCGCGCCGGTGCCGACATCATCTATCCGTGGGGAGATGAAAATCCGACGGACGGAAAACGGGCGAATTACAAAGGCAACGGTAAATTTACAAAGACTTCTCCCGTAGGTTCGTTCGAAAACGGCAACAACGCATGGGGTCTCGTCGATATGTCAGGCAACGTCGCCGAGTGGACATCGTCGAGCCACGGCATCGAAGGAGAGACAAATCTTCGCACCGTCAAAGGCGGATCATGGATGGACGGCCCGACCGAATTACGCATTTCAAATTTCCGCAATATCAACAGTCAAAACGGATACGCCGATGTCGGCTTCCGCTTAGTTAAGGAGGTTTCCGAATGAAAAAATACGCGCTTATCGTTTCGGCAATTTTTGCCGTTATGCTTATTTCCTGCGCTACGGGAGGCAAAGAAAATCCCGATGACAGGGCAATCGCTGCCGGTGTCAAAGCGTGGAACGACCGCGAACCCGAAGCGGCCGCTCCGTATTGGAACGAAATAAAAGATGAAAAAGTAAAAAAGCAATATCTCAACTATGTCGCCGCATATAAAGCCGGAACGGATGCACTTGCAAGCACCGATTCGACGAAAAACGAAGCGAAATTGCTTGCGGCCTGCAATACGGCGCTTGACAAATTCGGCTCGCTCGATCCCGCTCTCAAACTTCAGTCGGACGTCTCCGAAAAAGGCGCTTCTCTTTCGGCAAAACGCATCGACGGTTTGGTTGCCGCGGGAAAAATCACTCAAGCGAAAAAACTCTATGCGTCCGCAGTAAAAATATACGGAAACACCGATGAGCTGACGCAGGCGAACAAAGAAACCGATGTCGTAAGCGCTCTGTTCGCAAAGAGTTCCGCACTCAACAGTCAAATCGAAAAAGTCCGCTCAACTCCGGATTTTGAAGAAAAAATCGCAGCCTACGATTCCGTACTCGCCTCTTATGCAAGTGCCGAAAAAGAAATCGATTCTGCGGCAAACAATGCAGGCGTCGCAAAAACCGCAGGCGTTTCCGCAAATATCCGCGCGTTTAAAAAGACGCGTCAGGATTTGGCGATCGAACGCGCTTCTGCCATCCGCGCACGCGCATACGAATATAAAACGCACATCGACGAAGAATTCGCACGCACACCCGAAAACGCAGGCGAAAACGGCAAGATGCCGCTCGAAGCGATTCTCGCCCACTATCAGTCGGTTCAAACGAATATCGAAGCGACGTACCAGGATTTGCTCGCATTTGCGGCAAAATATCCGAACGATATCGGCCAGGATATTATCGACGATATAAACGCGCAGAAAAAAGATCTCGAATCGAAGATCGCTCAAGTCAACGCCGAAATCCGCACCGCGCAGGAAATTGCAAGCCGCGGCAAAGTCGTCTTCCCGCTCATGATCGGTCTGTTCAATCCCGATCCGCGCTCGACGGCTGAAAGCAAAAGGAGCCGCCCGGCGAAGTTCAGCGCGAAAAACGCAAAAGGCAACGAATACTGGTGGGGCATGGTTTCCATTCCGCGCGGACAGATGAACGACCTCGTCGTCACGCTGAAGGATAACCGTACCGTCCGTGTCTTTGCGGAAAACACAAAGAGCGGCCGGCTCATCGAAAAAAACAATATGAAAGACCTCGTCAACCGCAACGCAAAAATCGGAAACTCATGGCCGGTTCTCAACGCAGGCGGACAGTTGACGAGCAACAAATACTTTTTTGAAATACAAAAGGGCAAAACGCCCGACTATGAAGGCGAAGTCGTCGTCTACAGTTCATTCATTGTGAGGATGCGTTAATGAAGATCAACAAAAAAGGCATTATTGCCGTTATTATCATCGCGCTTATCGTACTGATATCGGCGGGCGCGTTTATCGTGTGGAGAGCTCAGCCGAAAGGCGCGGTCATCGCCGTGTCGACGCTGCCGGATTCTTTGAACCCCGTACTTGAGCAAAATACGTCGGGCTTGAACGCTGCCGAACTCTTGTTCGACGGTTTGGTCAACTTTGAAGTCGATAAAACCAGCGGTTCGCTTTACTCGGATCTCGCACTTGCCGAAAGCATCGTGCAAAATCCCACAGACAAAAAAACGTATACGGTTACCCTCAACGACGTAAAATGGCATGACGGCAATCCCGTCACTTCGGACGACGTCGTCTATTCGTTTGCCGCGTATACGGACGAAGCGAACAATTCTCCGAAGCGCGACTATCTTATGTCGTTTATTAAAAGCGTTACCGCCGAAAACGACAGAACGGTAAAGGTCGAATTCATCAATCCGATACCGGAATTCCGCGCATATCCCGTGCTCACGTTTAAAATCGTTCCGTCGAAATATAACGGACAGAATATGCAAGTCAATATGCGTGCGGGCGAAAACGAACGTAAATTCGCAACCGAACCTGTCGGAACGGGCCCCTTTAAACTTGCGACGTGGGAAATCGGCAAATGGGTTACCTTCGATGCGAACGGCACCTATTTTAAATCGAAGCCGCAGACGTCGAGCCTCGTCATGAAGCGCGTCATCGACCCGATTATCCGCATGAACGAAATGCGCAAAGGCCGCGTCAATGTCATCCTCGAAACGAACCCGATGGACAGAGCCGAAGTCGCGAAGATTCCGAACGTCGATATCAATTCGTACATCCCGTACGCGTTCTACGAAGTCGCGATCAATACGAAACTCTTCCCGAACGCCGACGGACGCCAGGCTATGGCAATGGCGCTCGACCGCGAAGTGCTTATTCCGTCGATCACCGATCAAAAATCGGGCGTCATCTTAAACTACGGTCCCTTCCCGTCGAACCTCTTTTCGGCGAATATTCCCGAATACGTCGACAAGCCGATGCCGACATTCCTTGCTTACGACCTTAACAAAGCAAAGAGCCTCGCTTCTTCCGGCGGCGTTTCAGGCCAAAACGCGATCCTCCTCTACCCCGACTCTATGGGCGAATTCGGTGCCAAAATGGCGAGCGGCATCGTCAAGCAGCTTGCCGAAATCGGCTTGAACGTTGAAGCCAAGCGCACCGGCGACAGAGTTTTCGATCGCATGGTACATACCGAAAAATCATTCGAACTCGCGCTCATGTACTGCGAAGGCTTTGATAACCTCTATTCGAGCTTGGGCGACTGGTACCGCTCGAACGGTTCGAAAAACGTCACCGGAATCGCGGACAGCAAATTGAATAGTCTGTTTGACGCGTGGGAAAAAGAGATCGTTACCGCAAACTGGATCGATCTGACGCTTCAGATAGACAAGCGCCTCTGCGAACTTTCGCCTGCGCTGTACTTGTGCTCGCTGGAAAAAGACGTATACTCCCGCGGTTTAGACAACGTTGCGATCGCTACGGACAATCCGTTCCTTTCAGCCGAAAATTGGAAAATTAAATAGGGAGTGCTATGCGTTTTCTACGCTTTTTGATCCGAGAATTCATCATCCACGGCATCGTATTTGCCGTGGCGGGAACACTCGTGCTTTCGGCATTTTATCTGCTTTCGATCGGCGCGCCGCTTGAAAGCTATGCCGAAGCGGCACGGTCGTTTTTGCTGCTTATTTCGGGCTCGGAAGATTTTTCCATTGCACATCCCGGTTTCAGCTCAGGTCAGATTATCGCATCGGGAGCGGCCGTCACTTTACCGCTGACGCTGCTCGCGCTCTTTATTTTGACCGTCATCGCCCTTGCCTCTTCCGCGTACACCGTAACGGGACAGTATATGTCCGAGCACCACGAATCCGCCGGAGCCGAACGCTTCGGAGGATTTTTGGGCTTGGTCACGTCCGTTCTCGCTGCGGTGCCGCTGTTCGTCGGCTTTTGGGTGCTGGCGAATGCGTTCGGAAGCGACGCCCCGTTTATCATCATCGCGCTTATCACCGTTGTGCTCGGAGGGCTTTCGTGGGATGCGACGAACTTTCTCAAAGCCGATATGCTCAGACAGGTCAATTCGACTCACGCGGTCGTGTTTTCAACGCTCGGCCGTAATTTGGGACGATTTTTTCCGCTGCCGGAAACCTATTCGGGCTATCTTTTTTCTTCGAGTCTGCCGCGCTTTATCCCTTACCTTGCGGGTAAAGTGCCGGCGATCATCGGAGGAGTTACGATCGCGGAAATCGTATTTTCATTTCCCGGACTCGGCAGTACGCTGCTCGATGCGCTGCTTGCTACGAACACCGATTTGCTTGTAGCGTCGGTGTTTATCCTTTTGTGCGTCAACGCGGTCGTAGCATTTTTGGTAAAGACCATTCTATTCCTGATTTATCCGAGGTGGTATGAAAAAGCTATTTAATGTTCTTAAAATACTGTGCATCGTCGTTTTGATATCGCCTCTCGCACTTTCGTGGCTTTCGCCGTCGTATTTTGCAGGTTTCGCACCGCAAAGGATCGTCGACTCCGGTTATTTTACGTCGCTCGTTTCGTCGTTTAAAGAGCTGTCGATTACGCTTGCGGCGACTGTGCTTTTCGCGATGTTGCTGAGCTTTATACTCGGCTACATAAGCGTATTGAATATGCACGTCGGGCGAAGTTTCGCAAATATCCTCAATGCGGTGGAATCGATTCCGGCGATCCTCGTAGCGCTCTTTTGCTACGCTCCGGTATCGGGCTACCTCGCACGCCATACGAGTGCGGCATCGACGATGATGTCGCTCATCGTATTCGTGCTCGCGGCAACGGTGACGACGCTGCCGGAAGCGGTTCGCAGCATCGCGATCCCGCTCATCGATCTGTACAACCGAAAATACAGCTTGTCGTTCCGCTCGTACGGATTTCCGAAGATGCGCATTCTCGCCATTTTGATGACGACCGACTTAATGCGCAGTACATTCCGCCGCGTTGCGGCGGGCATTTTGCTGAAAACGCTCGTCCTCGACTGTTCGTTCGGTTTTATCATTCAGCTCGGTTTCGGCAGTTACGGCACCCCTGCTCACTTGAGTCCGGGCGCACTCATCGCAGCGCACCGAGACGCGCTATTTGAAGGAGGCGACCCGATCCTCTTTTGGATTCCGTCCGCCATACTCATCGCGATCAGCGTCGCCTTTTTGATCGTGCTGAACGAAAAAGAGGGAGGAAACGCATGACACCTATTTCGCTTGATAATTTTTCGATCCGTCTCGGTGAGCGCGTGCTCCTCAAAAACTGCAGCTTTTCGCTTGAATCGCATGCTTCCGCCGTCATCATGGGACCGACGGGTACCGGTAAATCGGTGTTTTTGAAATCCATCGCCGGAATCCTCTCTACGAAGATTTTTACCTTCGAAGGGGCCATGAAAGTAAACGGGATTCCCGCGTACTTCAACCACAAGCTCGGCTTCGGCGAATGGTCTCAGATCGCACAGTCGGGACTCATGTTCATACCGGCGGAAACCGCCCAAGTTATGAACCCCGCTTTAACCCTCGATCAAAACCTTGCCCTGCTCGCTCCGGGACAACGGCCGGTTATCGTCGAGCGGCTCACAAAATATTTTTCACTCGATTTTGAAGCGTTTGCGCGCCTCTATCCCGACGAGATTTCGGGCGGTGAAATGCAGCGCATCACGCTCATGATTCTTTTGTCGCGGAAAGGAAATCTCATCCTGTTGGACGAGCCGACCGTAAACCTCGACCGCAATCTCCGAAAACACTTCGTCACGTTTTTGAACAACGAAATACTCGGCCCGAAAGATAAAACCTTCCTCATGGTCAGTCACGATCTTGACTTTATCAAACGGCTCACGCTCGACAAAGCGTTTATGCTCAAAGATGGCATCATCGAACAGATGAAAGAGCTTCCCGAAATGGAAGGCTACGAAAAGCCCGATGCGAAAAAAGGTGCGTCGGGAACTGCGATCGAATTGAAAAACGTGTCGCAAACGTATTTTAAGCGCGGTATCTTCGGAGAGCGCACCTTTACCGCATTTAAGGGATTGAACCTCAAATTCGAACGTTCGACCGTGTACGGACTCACCGGCCCTTCAGGCTGCGGAAAGTCTACGACGATTAAGGCGATCCTTCGCCTGCTCGACAGTACCAAAGGACAGATCCTCATGGAAGGTTCCGATTTGGTCGCTTTAAAGCCGAAAGAAACGGGAAGAGATCCGAAAGCATTTAAGCCGTTCCGCCGCCGTATGACGGTCGTACAGCAGGATTCGCGCTTTTCGTTTTTCCCCGATTTGAGCATCCGCGATTCGTTTAAACAGATTTCCGCGTCAAGCGAAGGCGGCACGATCGAAGAGCTCGAAAAGAACCTCGAAAAGGTCGGCCTTACGAGCGCAAACCTCGACGAGCGGCCGCAGCAGCTGTCGTCCGGAGAGATGAAGCGCATGGATATCGCACGTGCGCTCACTGCAAAGCCGGATATCCTCCTGCTCGACGAACCCTTCGCGCACATCGATTTCGAAACGCGCCTCAAAGTCATGCAGGCAATTTCCGAATACCTCGCCGTCCACGCAACGATTTTGGTTATCGTCACGCATGAGGATTTCGACCTCCGCTACTTTGTCGAAAAGAGTTTCGATTTCCCCGAACTGGTCGGCCAGTTCACCGGAAATTAAACGGCTCTTATGCGCCCCCGCGTAAAATCGCAGGCGCGCCTACCGTCGTTTTGAAACGTCCCGCCTCCCGCGGGGCGTTTTTTTTATTGCCGGACGAAAGATATGTGTACGTAAGTTTTTTTTCTAAAAGGTTCAAGCATATTACTTGTATTCATAAACATCGCGCCTATGCCCGACGTCTACAACGAGAATACAAAGCTCATCATTTTTTATATCACAAAGGATTCTGTAATCTCCAACACGATAGCGCCATAAGCCGATATAATTTCCGACTAAAGCCTTGCCTCTGGCTCTCGGATCATCGAGTTTCGAAACCTCGTCCATATAGTCAAGAATCCTTACCTTGACCGAGTTATCTAATTTTTTTAACTGCTTTCTCGCATCTCCCGAATATACAACTCTCACAATCCGAATTCCTTCCGGAGTTCATCACTTGTATATGTCTTTCCATTACTCTTTTTAAATCTTTCCAAAGCGGCAATGGCGACATCATAATCCGCCTTATTTTCCAAACAGTCTTTCATAAAGCTGCTGACAGCCTTATTAATAAACCAACTGCGCGAACAACCGCGCTCTTTACAATAAGCATCCACTTCATCAAATACGGTACCGGTAATGCTGAAACTCATAATTTTGGTCTTAGTTTTCTTTCGAACACTCTGCATAAAAACCTCCCGTAAAACATCAGGGCACCTCTAAAAACTGCAGTTTTTAGAGATAACTTTTAAAATACCTAAAAGCTTGCATCCGATACGATAGTACAAGTTATTTTTAATAATATTATCAACACTATTAGTATTTGTCAAGCACTCTCCAAAAACATAAAAATGCCGTCCTAATGCTCTCACAATGCGTGTACGCGAGCGCGCACAAAAAAGCGATACTGTGATATAATAAGCGAACGGTCGGCGCATTTTTGAAAAATCGATATTTTTGCAATGCCGTATTTTAAACAATATTTTTTATAGACAGGAAACACTATGCCGCTCTCAAAAATCATCGTTCTCGATTTCGGAAGTCAATACGCACACTTGATCGCAAAGCGTTTCCGCGCCCTCGGTTATTATTCCGAAATCGCCCTCCCCTCCGCTTCTCTTTCGGAAATCGAAGGGGCAAAGGGGATCGTTTTAAGCGGAGGCCCCGCTTCGGTGTACGACGCGAATGTCCCCGCCTTCAACAAATCGATTTTGGATTCGGACATTCCGATTTTGGGGCTCTGCTACGGACACCAGCTCATGGCGCAGCATTACGGCGGAAAAGTGGAAAAAGGAGAGGCGGGAGAATTCGGTATAGCGCATCTTACGATCGATCCACACACCGTGTCCCCGCTTTTTTCCGGTATCGCATCTCCTATGCAAGTATGGATGAGCCATCAAGATGAAGTGACAAAGATCGCGGACGGATTTGAAAAAACGGGCAGCACGGAAAACTGTAAATACGCAGCTTTGCAAAACCTTGCAAAAAAGCGCTTCAGTCTGCAGTTTCACTGCGAAGTTGCCGACACGCCGTGCGGAAACGCAGTGTTCGAAAACTTTGCTCGATTTTGCGGCATGGAAAAAAATTGGGATGAAAAAGCGGTTTTGGAAATGATCATAGGCGACATACAACGCGAAGCAGAAGATAAAAACGTGCTGCTTTTTTTAAGCGGAGGCGTCGACAGCAGCGTCACCTTTGCGCTTTTAAATAAAGCGCTCGGACAGGATCGCGTGCTTGGACTGCATATCGATAACGGCTTTATGCGTAAAGACGAAAGCAAAGCCGTCGCCGAACACTACCGTGCGGCGGGCTTTACCAATTTTATCGTCGAAGACGCGAGCGAGCGTTTTTTGAAAGCCGTGAGCGGCCTTGTCGATCCGCAAAAAAAACGCGTTGCGGTCGGAGAAACCTTTATCGCCGTTCGAGACGCCATCGTCGCCGAAAGGCACTTGGACGGGGAATCATGGATGCTCGCACAAGGCACGCTCTATCCCGACATCATCGAATCGGGCGGGACGAAAAATTCAAACGTCATCAAAACGCACCATAACCGCGTCGAAGGAATTCAATCGCTCATCGAAAAGGGCTTGATAATCGAACCGCTGAAAAATCTTTACAAAGACGAAGTGCGGAACATCGGAAAAAGGCTCGGTCTCGCCCCTTCCCTCATCCGCCGCCATCCCTTCCCCGGCCCCGGCCTTTCGATCAACGTATTGTGTTCGGACGGTACGATGAGCGAAAAAGACAAAAGTGATTTTAAAAACGCTGAAAAAGAAATAGAGGCGATGCACATTCCGCTTTCACAAACCCTAACGGCGCGATATGCGCTTCCGGTGCGTTCGGTCGGCGTGCAGGGAGATTTCCGCACCTACCGCTTTCCGGCAGTGCTTTCATTCGAAACGCTCGCAGACGGTTTTTACAGCACACCCGAAGATTGGGATTCGCTCGAAGCGGCATCGTCCTACATCACGAATAAGGCTTCTTTTATAAACCGCACGCTCATCCGCCTCTACCGAAAGCCGGGCGTAAAGCTTTCGCTGCAAAAAGGCTATTGCGATAAAGGGCGGCTCGACCGGCTTCGCGAAGCGGACGCCATCGCGCTCGAAGCGCTTTACGAATCGGGATGGTACGATAAAGTGTTCCAGCATTTGACGATCGACTTGCCCTATGCGTCCTCGCCCGACCGCGCGAGCTTCGTGCTCCGCCCCGTATGCAGCGAAGACGTGATGACCGCGCGCTTTGCACACTTGCCGCAGGATGTACTCGAGAGCATCGTACAAAAAATTGCCGCCCTCCCCTTTGTCGATGCGGTCTACTACGACGCGACGAATAAGCCGCCTGCGACATTCGGCTGGGAATGATCGGTACGCGCGGAATTATTTTTGCAGGAATTATTTTGTACTTGACTTTTCGGCTCATTGTTTGTATATTTACAGTAATCCTTGCAGGGTTTTCCTGCTTCGATGCGCGATGCCGTACGGAATTGCATCTTTATTGTCGTACGTTTTATGTTTTAAAGCGCTTGTTCCGAAAGCAGTCGCGTCATTGGCAACCCGGTAAAAAGCGAAACCGGAAGAGGGATTCATAATGCGGAGCCGGACCGCAAATCCGGAATTGCGGGAAAGAGCAAGTAGGCGTTTTGCCGAACATCTTTCCCTCTTGTTTTTTTAAAGCGCAAAGCCGCGCGACGCAAACCGTGATAAAGCGTATGCACGGCTGTACACGCGCTTAAAAATCGCTTACAATAATCGTATGATATTCCGTGCCGCATTACCGTCCGACATCCGCGCGATTATGGATATCGAAAGTGTATCCTTTGACGCCGCTACTCGTGAAAGCGAAGCCGTATTTTTATCGCGTATCGAAATCTGCGAAAACTGTTTTATCGTCTTTGAAGACGTAGAGCGGCATAGGATTTGCGGCTATTTCAGCGCGGAAAAATGGGAACGCATCCCCGACAGCGATAAAGCGTTTTCGCTCGAACACGACCCGGTCTCTTCGCACCGCTCTGCGGGAAGCGTACTTTATTTGAGTTCATTCGCATTGCTTCCCGAATACCGCGGGTGCGGCATCGGTAAAAAACTCTTTGCACAATCGGTCGAACACTTTTCATCCGGCAATCCGGAAGTCAAAACCGCGCTCCTTCTCGTAAACGAAGCGTGGCGCGGCGCGCGGCATATCTACCGAAAAAACGGATTTTCGGAACTCCGCCGCATCGAAAATTTTTTTGCCGAAGACGGCGTAAAAACAGCCGGCATCATCATGACGAAAGCGCTGTAAAACAGCATCACATACACATCCGATTTTGATTTTGACTAAATACGGTAAATCAATTACAATACGGCTTGTCAGGGAATGCAGCGTAAGACGGATGCCGGCAAAGCGCGCAAAAAACCTCTCTGAAAAATCGCGGATACGCGATTATCGATTTTTATCAATGAGGTATTTGTATGAAAGAATCCGAAGCGAAATCTTCCCTGTCTGAAAACGGGGGCATCACGAGCGCGCTCTTTACCGACTTTTACGAACTCACGATGGCGCAGGGCTATTGGAAAGAAAAGATGAACCGTCCCGTCGTCTTCGATATGTTTTTCAGGCGCCAGCCGTGGGCGGGAGGTTTTTCCGTCCTCGCGGGAAACGAAACGCTGCTCGACGTTCTCACGTCGTTCCGATTCGAAGAGGCCGACATCGCGTACCTCGCCGAACAAAAGATATTCGATAAAGGTTTTCTCGATTATTTAAAGGATTTTTCGTTCGGCGGAGACGTCTACATGATGGACGAAGGATCGGTGATTTTTCCGCAGGAACCGCTCATTCGAATCCACGCAAATCTCATCGAAGCGCAGATCGTCGAAGGATTGATTTTAAATTACGTCAACTTTCAAAGCCTCATCGCGACGAAAACGTCTCGCGTATGGCTCGCATCGAATAAGGGCAGTCTCATGGAATTCGGTTTGCGCCGAGCACAGGGCCCCGACGGAGCGATGAGCGCATCGCGGGCGGCATACATCGGAGGATCTGCGGGAACGTCGAATACGCTCGCGGGAAAACGATACGGCATTCCCGTCATGGGAACGATGGCGCATTCGTGGATCATGTCGTTTTCGTCCGAGCTCGAAGCATTCCGTGCGTACGCGAAAATCTATCCCGAGCATTCGGTTTTTTTGATCGATACTTACGATACGCTGAAATCGGGGATCAAAAACGCGATCATCGCAGGCAAAGAACTCGCCGCAAAAGGATATAATTTCGGCGTACGGCTCGATTCGGGCGACATCTCCTATCTTTCGACGGAAGTGCGAAAAGCGCTCGATGCGGCGGGTTTGCCGAACGCGAAGATTTCCGTTTCAAACGAACTCACCGAAGACATCATTTCGACGCTTGTCGCCGAGCGCGTTCCGATCGACAGCTGGGGCGTCGGCACGCACATGGTAACCGGCGGAAAGGAATCGTCGTTTACGGGCGTGTATAAACTTGCCGCCAGGCGCGATGAAAAAACGGACGCACTCATTCCCGCGATGAAGTTTTCGGACAATCCGGCGAAGACGACAAACCCCGGCATAAAAAACGTGTTTCGCCTCTACGACGAATGCGGTATGGCAAAAGCCGACATCCTCGCGCTCGACGGAGAAAAAATCGAAAAAGGAAAAGAATACCGCTACTATCACCCGATGATCGACTACCGCCAATTCGTATTCACGGCTTCCCGCGTCGAGCCGCTTTTAAAAAAGCGAGTCGAAGGCGGAAAGCGTACGAAAGCGCGTATTCCCGACAGCGAACAGCTTGCGGTAAGCCGGAAGACGATGAAGGAGCAGCTTGAAACGCTCGACGAATCGTATAAGCGCTTATTGAATCCTCACATCTATAAAGTGTCCATAACGGAAAAGCTCAAAGATTTGAAGCTGCACTTTATCAAAGACAATATCGCGCGCGGCGAATAAAAAAAGCCGCCGAAAAAACAGCGCCGGTGCCGAGCTTTATACATGCAAAACCCGGCACTGCGTACCAAGCGAAAGCGAACGAAGTTTTCTCCGAAAGAATCCCTTATCGACCGATACTTTCGCCCCCGTCATTACCTCCGATAATTATTTGAAATTATATGCCGTAACGATAGGCTTCCGATTTTGCACTTTATCGGTAAAGTATTCGTATTCGCTCACGCCGAGAAAAGAGCCCATGATATTGTACACGTTTTTCCAGCCGCTGCCCTGCAGCGCGCAGATTGCGTTATAGCTTCTCTGGCTCGAACGGCAGTGCAAGTACACGGGTTTGTCTTTCGGTATTTCGTTCATGCGTTCGCGAAGAGCGCTCAGCGGGATGTTGACCGCGTTGACGATGTGCCCCGCTGCATACTCTTTCGGCTCACGCACGTCGACAATGCACGCGTTCCGTTCGACAAGTTCGCGCACTTTCGTGACGGGCACTTGTTTAAACACTCCGTTCAATATATTGAGGCCGACGAGGGCTGCGTAGTTTACGACGTCTTTTGCGGTGCCGAACATCGGCGAATAACACAATTCGAGCTCTTTCAAATCCTCGAGCGTTCCGTGCAGCATAATGCAAGTCGCGATGACATCGATGCGCTTATCGACCGCACCTTTTCCGACCGCCTGTGCGCCGATGATCGCTCCTGACGGTTTTTCGAAAATCAATTTGAAAAAGATCGGGTTCGCATTCGGCATAAGAGAGACTTTATCGCCGGGGATGACGTACACGTAATCGTAATCGATTCCCGCATCTTTACACGCTTTTTCGTTTAAGCCGGTGCACGCCGCATTGAAATCGAAGCAGCGGATAACCGATGAACCGATGACGCCGGTGTTGCGGTGCGGAATACGGTACATGTCGTCGGCGGCCGCTCTCGCTTCTCTTTGGGCGGGACCTGCGAGCGTGAGGCGCGTTTTTTTATTTGTGATAAAGTGCGTCACTTCGACCGCATCGCCTACTGCGTAGATGTCGGGAACGTTCGTGCGGTAATTGTGATCGACGAGGATGCCGCCCGTCGCACCGAGCGCGACGCCTGCAGATTTTGCAAGTTCGGTTTCAGGCCGCACGCCGAGCGCCATGATGACCGCCCCTGCAGCGATCTTTTTGCCGCTTTCGGTCGTAATGTCTTTGTCGCCGATTTCTTTGATGCCGTCGCCGAGGACGAGAGCGACGCCTTTGTCGTACATTTCTTTATGCAAAATCTGCGCCATATCGTGATCGAATGGCGCGAGCACTTGGTCGAGTTTTTCGACGATCGTGACGTTTTTTCCGGCAAGCTTAAAGTTTTCGGCGACTTCGATGCCGATAAAACCGCCGCCGACTACGACGATATCGCTTACCGAGTGCTCCGTAACGTAATCGTCGATCTTTTTGATATCGACGACGTTGCGTACCGAAAATACGTGGCTTCGATCGATGCCCGGAATCGCTTTCGGCATGACGGGAGACGCGCCCGGAGAAAGGACGAGCGTATCGTAGCTTTCGTCAAACTCTTTTCCGCTCGTCAAATCCTTTACAGTAACCGTTTTTTTGTCGGCATTTACTTTGAGCACTTCGTGCGACGTTTTCGCGACGATATTGTACTGTTTTTTAAATTGTTCGGGCGACATAAGCACGAGGTTGCCGCTTTCCTTTACGATCCGGCTCAAAAAAAAGGGCAGCGAACAGTTCGAAAACGAAACGTTCGGCCCCTTTTCAAACATAATGACTTCAGCACTTTCATCAAGCCTTCGGGCACGGGCGGCAACGGAAGCACCGCCTGCGACTCCGCCGACGATTACGATCTTTTTTGCCATTTTTTTCAATTACCCCCTGTTTTAGTATGTTATTGAGTATACATCCCATAATTAAAAACTGTCAAGATTGATACAAATATTTTTCTATAATTGTTACATATCTCAAAAATAAAAGCATACATCGACAGGTTCGGCAGCGAAAATACGGGTATCGAAAACGGTAAATATGACACCAAACCTTCCTGTCAACAAAAATTTGATTTTCCTTTACAAGACCAAACGAGTCGAGTTATGATAAACTATTACGGTATGGATATTCGAATAGCTTCCATCATCAATATCTTATTCGACGCGAACGATTATATCTCTTCCATCGTTATCGCGGAAAAATTGGGTATCAGCGAAAGCACGCTGTTTCGGCTGCTGCCGCAGCTGGAGGAGTGCACGGCACCCTACGGTTTACATTTTTCCAAACTGCGCGGCAGAGGCTTTATGCTGAGCGGCAGCGAAAAAGCGAAAGAAAAACTCATTGCAGACTTTGCGCAAAAAAATTACAAGCCCGAATTTTCACCGGCGGAAAAAAGTTTTTTAGCCTTTCTCCACCTGCTCAATGAAAAAGATACGGTAAAGCTCGCCTCCCTTGCAAACGTTTTAAAAATATCGGAAAGCGGAGCTGCAAAGATCGTATCCGAACTTGAAACGCGTCTTGCAGGTTCGGGCTGCGAAGTCATCCGCAAAAGAGGTTTCGGCACCTGTATCGGCGGAAACGAAATCGCCGTCCGCCTCGCAGCTCTAAACAGCGCCTGCCTCTATGTAAATTTCAACGAATTGATGAGCCTGCTCTACGCCTACATTCACCGCTCGGCATCGGAACGGAACATATTAAAACTGTATTCGTTTACATCCGCCGTCTTTGAATTTTTCGATGCCGAAACGACGATAAAAAATAATTTCGATATCGTCGAAACTGTCGAACGCAGTACCGGCGTTTCTTTTTCCGATATCGATTTTATCCTCATGTTTTTGTACATCGGCATAACGGAACTGCGACGCAAAAACGGTTTTTTTATAGAGCCGTCTGCGGATGAACGAACCGAAAGAGTCGAAAGCGAAGCAAAGATTGTGCAAGCCGTTTCCGATGCGGATTTTTTTATCGGCGGCAATCCTCAGTGCGACAACGAAATACGGGTTTTGACGGAAGTATTTCAAAGCACGGAAGCGTACAACAATATCCTGCCGAATCAAAAAGAATACGAACGGATCGCCGAAGATTTCATAACGTTTATCGAAGGCGCTTTGGACGGCCGCGTCGCGGAACAGAAAAGAACGGCATATATCGTTTACCTGCAGATACTGCACTTGATAAAAAGGCACAAGGGACTTTTTTCCATTCAGCAAAATACATCGCGCCTTGCCGAAAATATCGTTCTCAAAAACAACGGTATGCAAAAAATCGTCAAACCTGCGGCCGAATACCTGCAAAAGCGTTTACACATTCCCGTTTCCGAAGAAGACGGAAGCGTTATGCTCGGCTTTATCTCTCCTTTTTTCGAGCGCAATACGCGGAAAATTTCCGCCGGACTCGTATGCGCTTCGGGTCTCGTCGTCAGCAGCATATTGAAAGAAAAACTCGGCAAAGCTTTTCCCGAATTGGATCCGATCGAAACGATTTCCATCCGAAAATTAACCGATGCATACGTAAAAGAAAACAATATCGATTTTATTATTTCGTTTATCGAAACCGCGCCTCTTGCAGTCCCTGTTGCTCATATTTCGGTCAGGCTCGAAGATTCGGACATAGAACAGGTAAAATCGATACTGCAAAATATACGACGGGGGTATGAAAATGCTGGCTGATTTTATTTTACAACACAAAACGTTCGCACTCAAAGCGCAGTTTGCGACATGGCAGGATGCCGTAAAAAAAAGCGTCGATCTGCTCATCGACTGCGGATGCGCCGCCCCTTCGTACTACGAGGCCATACTGCAGTCGGTACGGAATTTCGGTCCCTACTTCGTAATCGCCCCCGGCATCGCGATGCCGCACGCGCGGCCTGAAAGCGGCGCGTTGAAACTCGGCTACAGCTTGGTGTGTTTGCACGAGCCGATCGCATTCGGACACAAAACGAACGATCCCGTCGACATTCTGCTGTGCATTACGGCGCCCGACAAACAATCCTTAAATGAAAAAGCGATCATCGAAGTGATGACGCTGTTCGACAACGACGATGCGTTACAGGCTTTACGCAAAGCGGAAACGGAAGCCGATTTGGAAAAAATACTGAAAACTGCGGAGGCGCATACATGATTGCACAAGAGATAACGATTCAAAATCCGACGGGATTACACACGAGACCGGCAAACGATTTTATCACGCTGGCAAACACTTTCGGCTGCGCGATTACGATTCGCAAAGGCGATAAAAGCGCAAATGCGAAAAGCATTATCAAACTGCTGCGCATCGGAATTTCGCAAAATGACGTCATCACGCTGAAAACCGACGGCGACGACGAAAAAGAAGCGATGGACGCTTTGACGAAATTTCTCGCCGAACTGAAGGAGTAGCGCGGCATGTATAAAGAATTGCACGGAACGGTATTATCCGACGGCTTGTGTATCGCTCGGATCGTAAAATCGGCGCACCGAAAAAAACGGGATACGGAGCAAAAGATAGACGCGGATGCGATCGACTCCGAATGCGCTCAATTTCAAAACGTAAAAAATACCGTCCGGCAAAAACTCGAAGCGCTCATGCGCAAAGCCGATGCGGATTCGGACAAGGCACAGGCCGATATTTTAAAAAGCTATATCGCGATTTTGGACGATCCCGAACTCGAAAACGACGTCGTCGAAAAAATAAAAAACGATTTCGATACGCTGCAAGCCGCCCTCGCCCGCACCGCCGACGAATACGTCGAAGCTATGGGCGCTTTGGAAGACGAATACCTGCGCGCACGGGCGGACGACTTCAACGAATTGTTTTCGATGCTGCTCTTTTGCACGGATCCCGAGACGGCACAAGCGCCGCGCTTGACGGAACCGTCCGTTTTGGCGGCCTATACCGTCACACCGGTCGATATGGCCGAATTGGATAAAACGCTCCTTTTGGGAATCCTCTGCGAAACGGGCAACAGAACATCTCACGCGGCCATCATCGCGCGTGCAAACGGCATTCCGATGCTTTCGAATATCCCCTACGACACAGCGGAAAACGGCGATACCGTCATCATCGACGGAGAAGCGCTGTTCGTAAACCCGCCCGACGAAAAGATACGGTCGTACGAAAAAAAATACGCCGAAGTGCAGGCGGAAAAGCGCTTGCTGCAGACGCTCGCGGAAAAGAGAGCCGTGACGCTCGACGGTACGGTTATAGAACTCGAAGCGAATATCGGTTCGGAAGCGGAAGCGGAAAAAGCTTTACAGGAACGCGCGGACGGCATCGGTTTGTTCCGCACCGAATTTATTTTAAATGAAAATCCGGATCGCATTCCGTCGGAAGAGTATCAGTACAAAATCTATGCGGCCGTTTTGAAAGCGATGCACGGAAAGCCAGTGACGATCAGAACCTTCGATATCGGCGGAGATAAACAGTACCCCTGTCTACCGATGCCGAAAGAGGAAAATCCGTTTTTAGGCTGGCGCGGCATACGCTTTTGTTTGGACAATAAAGATTTTTTTTACACGCAGCTGCGCGCGCTTTTTCGCTCAAGCACGGAAGGAAAACTGCACATCATGTTTCCGATGATCACGGAAGAAGAGGAAGTGCGGCGGGTTTGCGCGATCGTTTCGGAAATAAAAAGCGATTTGGACGCCCGGCGCATTCCCTACGGCAAAGACGTGCAAATCGGTATCATGATCGAAACGCCGGCTGCCGCCCTCATCGCGGAACAGCTCGCTCCCCTCGTCGATTTTTTCAGCATCGGTTCGAACGATTTGACCCAGTACACGCTCGCCGCGGACAGGGGCAACGACAAGATAAGCGCCCTCTACCGAGAATCGCATCCTGCCGTATTGCGTCTTATACAAAACGTCATCGAGGCGGCAAAAAAATACGGCAAACACGTTTCCGTCTGCGGAGAGATGGCGGGAGACGTTTCTTTTACAAAAAAATTGCTCGATATGGGATTGCGCTGCTTCAGCATGTCGCCGGCGAACATACAAAAAGTCAAAAGAGCGATTCTTTCGGCAACAATAGAGGAATACACAGAGGAATGATCATGGAAGATCTGATGTACAGATTGTCGCTGCTGACCGAAAACAAGGTCATCGCGGAAACGACAAAAGAAAAAATCGTTACAATGATTTCTCATTTGGATTCCAAATACGGGATTTCGCTGAACGAAGAAAACGGCAGCCGCTTCGTCACGCATTTGGCGATGGCGCTCACGAGAATCGAAAAAGGAGAAGGCATCACCGAAGTTTCCGATACGATGATAAAAGAAATCGAACGGGAAAAGAATTTCGCTGCGGCTAAAGCGCTCGCCGAAGAACTCGAACGCGATATCTTCAAAACGGAATTCCCGATGCAGGAGCGGTATTTTATTATCACCAATTTATTAATACTTATGGACGAATAAGGAGGCATACTGAGATGGCAAAGAAGATCGCCGTCGGCGGACAGATGGATAAACAGCTGATCGCAAAGCTCGTCGCGCAGTACGGAGGCGAAGAGGTCACGGTCGACATAAAGAGCGATATCGAAGCTGCGATGGGTGTCAAGACAAATGCGTACGATTACTATGTCGGCGCATGCGCTACCGGAGCCGGAGCGGCGCTCGCTATGGCCATAGGTTTGCTCGGAGCGGGCCGGTGTGTTTCGCTCAGCATTCCGGGTAAAATTTTAAGCGACGAAGAGATAGCGCAAGCGGTCAACGACGGAAAAAAAGCGTTCGGTTTCGTCAATACCGACGCGGAACGGGTACTGCCGGTTTTGGTACAAGCGATACTGAAAAAGGAAAACTAGAAAAACTTAATAAAATCTTTTAGGAGGAAAAGAAAATGATTTTTCACATCAATGCATTGACCGTTTTGGTCATGGCGGCTTTGGGAGGACTTTCGTCCCTCTTGGCAAATCAAAGCATCGCCGTCTTTCACGACGGACTGAGACCGCTTTTGCCGCAGTATCTAAACAAAGCGATGGACAGACGGAGTCTCTTTGCGACAAGCTTTGCACTGTCGTTCGGTCTCGTCATCGGTTTCGGTCTGCCGACATCGATTACGGGAAAAATCATCATCGTGCATACGATTCTGCTCGCCTGCGATATCATCGGTACGGCGTTCAACGATACGAAACGCGGTATGATTTTGTCGGCGGCGGTCGGCTGCGTATACGGTATACTCCTGCTCTTCGGCATGCAGGTGATCATGAATCTGTTTGCAAAAATGCCCATCAACTTTACAAGCAATTTAAGCAGCGTCGGAAATTTGATCATCATTTCGTTTTGCGTGTTTCCTGCAATCGCCGTCGCTTACCAAAAAGGCGTCAAAACGGCAGCCGTCGTCCTCGTATTGACGATGCTCATCAAACACGTTACCTCTCTCTACGGAAAATTTACGGTCAACGGAGTAAAGGTCGCGCTCAACGCGGACGGTATGGCTCTCCTCTTCGGTATCTGTGCGATGCTTGTCGTCGCTGCCCGCGTCAAATCCGATAAAACGGGAGAAGCGACGAAAGTGTTTTCGCTGTTTGAAGACAATATCGCGCGCATACGTAAAAACGTCGTTTTGCTTGCGATAAGCGGAGGCGTCGTAGCGCTTGCGACGACGCTGCTCTTGATTTCCGAAGGCCCCGCGTCGCTGACTTTGACCGCAGAGGGAAATTACACGGAAGCCGCGATGGTAGCGCTCGGAAGGATGCTCGGCTTTATCCCGCTCGTCATGACGACCGCTATCATGTCGGGCGTCTATTCGCCGGCCGGAACGAAAGCCGTGCACGTCCCCGCCCTCCTGCTCATCAACTTCGGCATAGTCGGTCTGGTCGGATCTTTCTTTATCGGCGCGCTGATCATGGTCATCGAAATCCTCTTGCTCAACGTTATCGCAAAAGGTATGGATAAATCGCCCGGATTAAAGGATTTGGGAGACAATACGCGGACGGCCATGTCGAAAGTGTTGGATTTGGCGCTCCTCGTCGGCGGTATGATCGCCGCAAACGCCATCGCACCGACGATGGGATACATCCTCGTCATCGGTTTGTATTTCTTAAATCAGAATTCGAAAAAGCCGATACCGACGATGGCGGTGGGACCTGTCGGCGCAATATGCACGGGTATTTTGGTAAACATTCTGCACGTGATAGGATTATTCCCCGTCGCAAAATAATTTAATAATTTAATAGGCGAGTTTTGCGGATCCGATGCGCCGTAAAACTTGCCGTGTCAGGAGTTTTTATGCTTGCAGACGGTTACACGCTGATGCACGAACACATTCATATCGATCTGTCGAAGGTAAAAAACAATGCGGACTGCCGGCTCGACTGCAGGGAAGAGACGGTCGCCGAATTAAAAAAGCTCTATGCAAAAGGCGTACGAAATATAACCGAAGTTACGAATATCGGCATGGGAAGAGACGTACGCTATGTCGCTTCCGTCGCCTGTGAAACGGGCATCAATATCCTCTGCGCTACCGGCTTTTATAAAGAGCCTTTTTTGCCCGACTGCATTTATGAAAAAAGCGAACGCGACATCGCCGGTATCATGATCAAAGAGATCACGGAGGGCATCGACGGTACGGAAATCAAAGCGAGCATCATCGGCGAAATCGGCTCAAGCGAAAATGCGATAAGCGATATCGAAAAAAAAGTGTTCAACGCTGCGATCATCGCGCACAAAGAGACGGGCACCCCGATAACGACGCACACGACGCTCGGAAAACTCGGAGCGGAACAGATCGCCCTTTTTAAAAAGCAAAACGTCGATCTCGGCCGCATTTGCATCGGACACCTCGATTTAAGCGGCGATATAGACTATATACTCAAAATACTCGAATCGGGAGCATACGTCGAATTCGATACGATCGGAAAAAACAATTATATGCCGGACGACGTCCGTATCTCCATGCTGCAGGAAATCGAAAAAAGAAATTTAATCGACCGCATATTTTTTTCGATGGACATCACGCGGAAGTCGAATATGGAACACAAAGGCGGCATAGGCTATTGCTATCTTTTCGACACGTTTATTAAAAATCTGCTCGGTGCGGGATTCAAAGCGAGTTCGATAGAAAAAATATTAAAAGAAAATCCGAAAAAATTTTACGGACAGACAGAGGACAAACACTGATGCGCGCATATCCGCTCGAATCCGTCAGCCTGCGCGGCGCGATGGAAAAACAATTTGCATTGGTCGATATCATCACAAAGCATTTCAGCGGTTCCGAATTTCTTTCTACAGGGGATTTGGGACTCAATACCGCCGTACATAAACCCGTGTGTACCGAAACTGCGGAAAAAGTGTTGGCCGAATTTTTCCATGCGGAAGCATGTATGTTGACGCGGGGAGCAGGCACGCAGGCGATCCGCTGGGGACTCATGTCCGCGCTGCGCCCGTCGGACTGCATCCTCGTACACAGCGCACCGATGTACCCGACGACGGAAGTGAGCGTCGCATCGATGGGGCTCCGCGTCGTACGCGCAGACTTCAACGACGATGAAAGCATCCTTCGCGAACTCCGGGAAAACGATATCGCGCTCTGTCTCGTGCAGCATACGCGCCAAACGCTCGACGATGCCTACGATCTGCAGCACGTAATCGATTTGATAAAAAACGCAAAACAAAAGACGGTCGTACTGGTAGACGATAATTATGCGGTTATGAAAACCGAAAAAATAGGCTGCGAATGCGGTGCCGATTTGTCCGCGTTTTCGCTTTTCAAATTATTGGGGCCCGTCGGCATAGGCTGCCTCGTCGGAAAAAAATCGCTCATCGACACGGTGTGCGCGTACAACTATTCGGGCGGCGGACAAGTGCAGGGGTTCGAAAGCATGGAAGCGCTGCGTTCGTTGGTATATGCTCCGGTCGCCCTTGCGATTCAGGCGGAACAAAACGACAGGCTCTTGCGTGAACTGAACGACCGCGAAAAATTTCCGTACGTACGGCAGTGTCTTTTAGCAAACGCGCAGTCAAAGGTACTGCTCGTCGAATTCGACAAACCCGTCGCGCAAAAGGTATTGGCCGCCGCCGAAAGATTGGGTGCACTGCCCTATCCCGTGGGTGCGGAATCGAAATTCGAAGTGCCGCCGCTGTTTTATCGGGTATCGGGAACATTTTTGAAAAAAAATCCCGAACTGCGCGATACGATGATCAGGATAAATCCGAACCGCAGCGGAGCACAGACGATCATTCGGATTTTAGACGAAGCGTATAAAGCTGCGACGGCGGATTAAAGGTTTTTATAAGGCTATGTTTTTACAAACGCTCATACGGCGAAATCAAAAACTCGTACGCGCGGCATACAAGCTGCATAAAGATTGCAGGATTTTGCCCGATTCGTATGTCATCGATGTCGATATGCTTTTGCAAAATGCGCGCCGTATTGCGGATGAAGCGAAGCGATACGGCGTACGCCTCTACTATATGACAAAGCAGATCGGGCGAAATCCGTATATAGCGCAAAAACTGGAAGCGCTGGGTTACGATGGCTGCGTCGCAGTCGATTTTAAAGAAGCGGAAACGATGATGAAGTACGGCGTAAAACTGGGACACGTCGGTCACCTCGTGCAGATCCCGAAAGCTGCGGTAAACGATATCGTAAACTATGCCCCTGAAGCGATTACGGTCTATTCCGCAGAAAAAGCGAAAGAGATTTCCGATGCCGCGCTTCAAGCGCATCGAATACAAAATATCATGCTCCGCATCGTCGGAAAAAGATCGAATATATATGCGGGACAGGAAGCGGGATGCACTGTGAGCGAACTGGAAGAATTAATAAAAAAAATACAAACGTACAAAGGGGTAAAGCTCTCAGGCTTAACGTCGTTTCCGTGTTTTTTATACGACGAGCGAACGCAAAGCGTCGAACGGACGAAAAACATCGAAGATTTGACGGAAGCAAAAACCTATATCGAATCGCGATTCGGCATACCGATCGAACAGATGAATATGCCGTCCGTGACGAGCGTGCGAACCGTACCGCTGATAAAAGAATCGGGCGGTACGCACGGAGAGCCGGGACACGCGCTGACGGGCACGACGCCGTTTAACGTGCACGACGATTCGGCGGAAATACCGGCATACGTATACGTATCGGAAATCTCCCATACATTTAAAAACAAATCGTACTTTTACGGCGGCGGTTTTTATCCGCGCGGGCACTTTCAGCACGCGCTCATCGAAGACGGAGACGGCACACTCGCCCTACAAAACGTATCGGCATTTCCCGCAGGAAACATCGATTACTATTTGGAAATGCCTTCGCAGCAAAGTATCGGAAAGACGGTGCTCGCGTGTTTTCGCACGCAGATGTTCGTCACGAGATCGGATATCGTTTTGGTTGAGGGCATTCAAAGCGATGCTCCGTCGATTATCGGCGTGTATACGGGACAGGGTATAAAAAAAGAAGGTGATTGATAATGGCGCGATTTATCGTTTTAGTGATAGACAGTTACGGGGTCGGCTATATGGACGACGTGCTGCAAGTGCGGCCGCGCGATTACGGAGCTAATACGTGCCGTCATATTTTGGACAGCGTTCCCGATCTGTACTTACCGCATTTCGAGCGGCTCGGTTTAATGAATGCGCTCGGCTGTGATTACAAAAAGATGAAGATGAATGGAGATGCGGTATTCGGGAAATCGAGACTGCAGCATTACGGCGGCGATACCTTTTTGGGACATCAGGAGATCATGGGTACGCGCACGCAAAAACCGCTTATGAAGCCGTTTTCGTTTTACATAGATCAAGTGGAAGCGGCTTTAAAAGCTGCAGGGCATTCGGTTGTGCGCCGAAAACAAAATGCCGAATATTTATGGGTAGACGACTGCGTCGCCGTCGCCGATAACCTCGAAACGGATCCCGGACAAGTATACAATGTGACGACGAGCTTCCGAAATATATCGTTTGAAAAAGAATTGGAAATCGCAAAGATCGTGCGGAGCGTCGTCGAAGTCGAACGGGTTATCGTGTTCGGCGGAACGAAGGCGACGACGGAATCGATCCTCGCTGCGGAAACGGAACGGGAAGGAAAGTATATCGGCATCGATGCGCCGAAATCGCTCGTGTACGAAGAAGGCTATATGGTGCGCCATTTGGGGTACGGCGTCGTACCGGAAGTGCAGCTGCCGTTTTTGCTCGGCAAAAAAAATATTCCGTGCATACTCATCGGTAAAGTTGCCGATATCGTAGCCAACGCTTCGGGAAAAAGTTTTTTGAACCTCGTCGACACGAAAACGATTTTGGATGTAACGATAGAGCAGATATCCTTATGCGATCACGGTTTTATCTGCGTCAACGTGCAGGAAACCGACCTCGCAGGACACGCGCAAAATCCCGAACGCTACGCCGAAGTTCTCGGTATCGTCGACGGCTATATCGGAAAAATCATCCGCCTGTTGAAAGAAGACGATATACTCGTCGTAACGGCCGACCACGGAAACGACCCGACGATCGGACATTCGCAGCACACGCGGGAATACGTCCCGCTTTTGATATACAAACAAGGTGTGCGCGCGGTCAATATCGGCGTCAGAAAAACGATGGCGGATACCGCCGCGACGGCAGCGGAATTCTTTTCGGCAGAAAAGCCCGAAGCGGGAGAAAGCTATCTGTCGTATCTCGTATAGAAAAAGATTGCGAAATTTGCAATTCCGGTGTATCGTATATATGATAATAATATGAGGATGATAAAAAACGGCAAAAAGACTGCCGGCGTTTTTATCTCGCCGTTTAATTGGCTTTATGGGAGGAAGAATGAAAATTCTCGTGGTATGCGGAAGCGGTTTGGGCAGCAGCTTTATGATGGAAATCAACATAAAAAATATTTTGAAAGAATTGGGGCTTTCGGATATTGAAGTTGAGCACACCGATTTAAGCTCCGCAAAAGGTATGCAGGCGGATATCTATATGGGTACCCGCGATATCACCAATCAATTTATCGGATTCAAAGGCGAGATAATCTCTTTGGACAATATGATCGACAAAGAATATATGAAAAGCAAACTCGTCGAAAAGCTCAAAGAGATGAAGGTTATCTGAATCGCCGATCGGAAGAGTTTTAATCGGCGATACGGCGCCGCCGCCGGTTATAACTCCCGCTCATTGCAGTGCCGCCGTAAAATCTCTCCGTAGGAGGAATGATAAAAAGTGTCGTCTGAAATATCGCCGACACTTTTTATTTCGAGTTTGCGCGGATGTTTGCAGAAGACGTGTATACGTACCGTTTCGATAAAAATCGAATGAATACGATATACTTTATTTTGCAAACTCGACTATTGAACGTGTGCGCGTGCGCGCACGGCTAAAAACTTTTTCGGAAATTGATTCGAAGTCCGCGAAAGCGGACACGTAGAATCAGTTCTTTGCAGAACGAGCCGAAGGCTCTTATTTCCTGCAAAAGTTTTTATGGAGGAAAAGATGGGATTTTTTCGTTTTTTGATGAATGACGTATTGAGCGTTCCCGCCGTGCTCGTCGGATTGGTAGCTTTAATCGGCTTATTGATCCAAAAAAAAGATGCGTCGGAATGCGTAAAAGGCTTTATCAAAAGTATTTTGGGATTTTTGGTGCTTGGAGCCGGTGCATCGGTGATCGTCGGCGCCTTAGGCCATTTTTCGGGTATGTTTCAGTACGGCTTCCATATACAAGGAATCGTTCCGAACAATGAAGCCATCGTGTCCATCGCGCAAAAGTCGATGGGTTCCGAAATGGCGCTCATCATGTTTTTCGGCATGGTGGTAAATATTCTCATCGCCCGCTTTACGCCGCTGAAATACATATTCTTAACGGGACATCATACCATTTACATGGCTATCCTGATCGCCGTCATCCTTTCCGTCGGCGGATTAAGCGGCTGGCTGCTTATCTTAGTCGGCTCCTTGATTTTGGGTTTTGTCATGGCCGTTTTCCCCGCGTGGGCACAGCCCGTTATGCGGAAAATCACCGGAACGAACGATATCGCATTCGGACACTTCGGTATCTTCGGCTATATGACGTCTGCATACATCGGCAAACTCGTCGGTAAAGGTTCGAAATCGACCGAAGAAATTCAATTTCCCAAATGGCTCGGATTTTTCCGCGATACGCCCGTTGCGATTTCCGTAACGATGGGACTTATCTTTATCATCTCGGCCATCGTCGCAGGACCCGAATACGTACAGACCAATGAAAGCGGCGGACAAAACTTTATCGTATTTTCGATTTTGCAATCCATCACTTTTGCAGGCGGCGTATATATCGTTTTGTCGGGCGTCCGCTTGATCCTCGGAGAAATCGTTCCGGCATTTACCGGTATTTCGCAAAAACTCGTACCGAATGCAAAACCTGCTTTGGACTGCCCCGTCGTATTCCCCTATGCACCGAACGCGGTTCTCATCGGATTTTTGTCGAGCTTTTTGGGCGGTGTCTTGGGAATGCTGCTGTGCATCGTGTTTAAACTGCCGATCATCATTCCCGGCGTCGTTCCCCACTTTTTCTGCGGCGCTTCGGCCGGCGTTTTCGGCAACGCGACCGGCGGACGCAGGGGCTGCTTTTTCGGTTCGTTTATACACGGCCTGTTGATTACATTCCTGCCGATCATACTCATGCCGCTGCTCGGAAATCTCGGTTTTGTCAGTACGACGTTCAGCGACGCGGACTTCTGTCTGGTCGGTATCGTCTTAGGCGGAATTATCAATATTTTCCACTGATTATCGGTATCATACGAACATTGGGGCTGTCGAAAAAGTAAGCGACTTTTGAGGCAGCCCCGCTTGCTTTTATCGGCGCACGGTAACAACGCCTGCCGCATTTTTACATCTTGATCTCATTCGCCTGCACCGATACATTTCGGTTCGCTTGCGCTCTCTTACTCCTCATCTTCGGGAAGTCGTTTTAAAAACCGTACGATAACCGGAAGCGATAAAAAGCACGCAAGCACGTTCGCCGCACTCTGCGATATTTCAAGACCGAACAATTCCATCGTCACTGAGCATACGATAACGATCGGAACGAAGAGGACGCCGCTTCGAAGCGAAGATATAAGGAGTGCTTTTCCCGCAAAGCCCGTCGACTGAAAAAGCATTTCGCCGATAATCGACAGAGGCACGAAAGGAAGAGAAGCGCATGCGGCACGGAGCGCAAAGGCGCCGATCGAAACGACTTCTTCATCGTTCCGCATAGCGCGGACAAGCTCGGGTGCGAATATAAAAGCTGCAAGAGCGAATGCGGATAAAAAAACAGTTCCCATAACGGCGGCGGTAAAAAAAGCAGTGCGCACGCGGCTGTATTTTCCGGCTCCGTAGTTGAACGCGGATACGGGCTGAAATCCCTGCCCGATGCCGACGGCTACACAAAATAAAAAATTGGAAAGTTTTCCGACAATCGCCATGGCGGCGACCGCCGCATCTCCCCACACGGCCGCGCAGTTGTTGAGTACCATTGCGGAAATGCTGTGCAGTCCCTGCCGCGTCAAGCTTGGAGAGCCGACACGCCAAATGTCGAAACAGATTTCGCGCGAAGTTTTCGAAAACGCTTTTATCGAAAGGCGGCTCTGCGTCTTTCCGCTCAAAAACATGGATATCAAAATAACGACGGCGATATATTGACTTATCATCGTCGCAAAACCCGCACCCGAAACGCCTGTGTGAAACACGCACACCATAAGCCAGTCGAGAAAGATATTGATAAGCCCGCCGCTGACAAGTCCGACCATCGCAAGAGCCGCCCTGCCCTCATAGCGTAAAATATTGTTCGTCACGCAGCCGACCGTCATCGCGGGAGCCGCAAGGAAAATCCAAAATGCGTATTCGCGCGCATAGGGCAAAATCGTATCGGTACTTCCGAAAAGGCGGCACAGCGGATCGATGCACAAAAAACCGAGGGCGATAAAAAGCAGTCCCGCCGCCAGTGCGAGAAAAAAACTCGTAGAGGCATAGACGGACGCTTCGTCAACTTCCTTTTTTCCGAGGTGCCGCGCGATATTGCTGCCCGCGCCGTGTCCGTGCATAAAACCGACCGCCTGAAAGATAGCCTGCAAACCGAATACGACGCCGACCGCGGCGGACGCGCTCGTACCGACGAGGCCTACGAAAAACGTATCGGCCACGTTGTAGATATTTGTGACGAGCATACTGACCGTCGTCGGAAAACCGAGCGAAAGCACAAGACGCGACGCGGGCGTTGCAGTCATTTTTTCATAGTAGCGGTTCCGGTCGATGTTCATAAAAATCAGTATAATCCGCTTTCGGAAAATGCACAATGCGAGCAGAATATCGGTATAAGTAAACACACGGCCGCACGCGCTGCAATTCTTTCCGTCACTTTGTCGTCATATTCATCACTCCGTCCCAATCGTCGGGGATGCCCTGCTTGAGGTAATCTTTACAGCGTTCGGCAAACACGAGAGACGCTCCGTCGGCAGGATTCAGTTTATTCGCATTCATAAACATTTTTCCCGCCTTTTTAAAATCCCGTGCGAGGTATTTGTCGAGCGCTTCGTGAAATTCGTCGAGGGATGCAAGTTCATCCGGCGGCATTTCGCTTCTAAAGCCGAGTATATTGTACAGCTGCACGGGCTTATTGATCCCGACGACGCGCACTTTATCGAGCCTGCGGGAGACGAGCTCGCCTTTGTGTTCACCCGAATCGGCTTCTTTCCACGTCGTCTCCGAAACGAGGATCCACGACTTGTAGATTTTATTGACGCCTTCAAGGCGGCTCGCGAGGTTTACGTCGTTGCCCATGATCGTGTAATTCATCTTCATGCTCGTACCCATGTTTCCGACGACCATATTGCCCGTATTAATGCCGATCCGCGTTTCGAGCTCGCGCGGGATGTCTCTGTGAGCGAGATGCTTTTCGTTGTACAGTTTTTCCGCCTGCTTCATGCGCACGGCCGCCGCACAGGCGCGGTATGCGTGGTCGGGCAAATCGATCGGTGCGCCGAAAAAAGAAACGATCGCGTCTCCGATGTATTTATCGATCGTGCCGTTGTAGCGCAAAATCGTATCGCTGAGCAAACCGAGGTATTCGTTTAAAATCGATACGAGCTGCGTCGGCGTGACGAGTTCGCTGAACGACGAAAACCCTTTGATATCGGAAAAGAGCGCCGTTATGTGTTTATCTTCTCCGCCGAGCGAAAGCTTTTCGGGATCTTCGACGATCGCGTTGACGACGTCTTTTGAAAGGTAGGTCGAAAACGCACGGCGCAAAAATCTTTTTTCGCGATCGCTGAGCGTAAAGCGCAAAATGATTCCCGCGACATATATGAAAAGCATAAAAAGACAGGAAGCGACGGGCGGAATATAATAACCCGGAACGATCATAAGAAAGACGAAGACGCTCACGATAAGAAAGACTGCGATGCCGGTTACGACATTCTGCATCATATCGGATCTGCCGTACGTGATAAACATGACAAAAAAGATTAACAAAAAGGCTGCGATCATGCCGTAATACCACGGAAACGGCGTGATAAAATCGCGCTGCAAAATCGTGTTCATAACGTTCGCGTGTGTGCCGACGTTCGGATAGCTTCGCGTAAACGGATTCGTTCCGAGATCGGTTGTGCTCGACGCGGTGTTTCCTATGATACAGTACGAAGCGTTGTATACGGCTTTCATATCGTTTACGTACTGCCGGTAGGTTTTATAATTGTCGGCGAAGATACCGAATTGCTCTTTCATAACGTCGATAAAACCGTCGGCTTGCTCTTGCTGCAGTCCCGCTTTTAAAAGTTCTGCAATGCGCGCTTCGATCGAGCTCATATAGCCCGAGTCGATAAACAAACCGATATCGTCGTAAAAGGCTTCCCGCGCGGCAAAGTAGGATTCGTATTCGTTTGCGCTTATACCGTCGATGAGTTCGCCGTCTTCGTTAAAACCCGCGCACCGCGCAAGCAGTACCTGCTTTTCTTCGTTAAGCGCTTTATATTGTTTTAATAATTTTTCCGCAGCTCCTATATAACTGAGCGCGCTTCCGTCCGGGGCGAGCAGTTCGTTGCCCCGTATATTGCCGAGCGTAGTAATAAGCGCCTCTTCGATAAAATCGAGATCTTTTAAAAAGACGACCGATTCGTTTTTAAACGATTTTCCCTGCTCCCTGTGCAGCCAGTTGATGAGCATGCGCCCGCGGCTGTCGAGCGGGATTTTTACGGTCGTCCGCTCCGATTCTCCGGGAAAAAGCGCGTTGAACACGATGAGCGAGTTCCGCGTGCGCTCGATGCGTTCTGCGTCGACTATATGCAAAAGCGGGGCAAAAGAAAGCTGAGCCGCGTATTTTCCGTCGTAATCGTAGAGCAGTTCGATTCGCCGCCGCGTGCCGTCGCTGTCGATGACGACGTTCGTAAAACCCGCTCCCGCCGCGTGCGCGATGAGCGTATGAAGCGCGGGAGAGAATCCCGTCTTTTGTCCGTTGTACTGTTCGTCGGACGTATATTGATTGTCGCGCGGAATAAAACCGCCTGCATCGGTAACGTTCGAAAGCAAAATACGTTTTTGCGCATACACTTTGTCTTCGTCGGAAAGCGTAATCGCAACGTCGCGCGTGTTTACCGTAAGCCACGTGTTGCCGAAAAATTGAATCGCCCTTGCAAAATAGTCGTCGTTGTCGCGGTACATTTTCGATGCGATATCGGCCCGCATATTCGAAAGAGCCGGATCGATGTAATCGGCGATCATATCTTTCGTCACTGCCGGCAGCTCCGCACGGGAAATGAAGCCGCGGCTCACCGATTCGGAAAGTTCGTTGATGACGCCGGTGATGTCGCTTCGGCCTGCCGAAATCGCCGCGTTCATATTTTCTTCGGCGTTCGGCGCCACCCCCCGCGGAGACGGCGAAAGGTATTCGACATCGAAAACGACGCTTTCCGCACCGAGTTCGCGTATACGCAAAAGACAATCGGCGATGATGTCGCGGCTCCACGGCCATTCGCCGAGCGCTTGAATCGACTCGTCGTCGATGTTAACGAATAAAATCTTTTCCGATTGCTTCGGCTCTCTTCGGAGGCTGAGCAAAAAATCGTACATACGGTAATCGAGTTTTTGAAAAAAACCGAAAACGCCGAGCGCCGAAAAAACGGCTGCCGTCACGACGAGGACGATAAAACCGAGTGATGTAAAAAAAGACGATCTTTTTTTTGTTTTCTTTTGCTGTGCCATATTGCCTTTCAGTATAGCACAAATTTACGCATCTGTCAGAGGGTCTGCCTCAAAAGGGTTACTTTTTCGACAACCCTGTCAGAAGCATATACGCTTTTTTTGCAGCCTTTTGTTCCGCTTCTTTTTTACTCTTTCCGCTTTCGGGACCGTATGCGACATTTCCGAGGTGCACCGTAACGGAAAACGTGCGGTCGTGATCGGGGCCCGTGACACTCACCGTTTCGTAGAGCGGACAGGCTTTCGTCTTTTTTTGATACAATTCCTGGAGCAGCGTTTTATAATCTTTCGAGCCGCGGTCGTCGTGCACTTTTTCAATTTCGGGGACGAGAAATGAAAGCACGTATTTTTCGGCAGCCGCATAGCCCGAGTCGAGAAAGTACGCACCGATAATCGATTCCATACAGTCGGCAAGAATCGCGGGTTTGTTCCTGCCGCCGCTGAGCTCCTCGCCGTGTCCCAAAACGAGCATTTTGTCGATACCGAAGCGGAGCGCGATCGGCGCAAGCGTTTTTTCCGACACGACGACGGCTTTGATCCGCGCCAAGTCCCCTTCGGGATTGTCTTCGAAGGTTTTGTACAGGTATGAAGCCGCCGCGAGCCCCAGCACCGAATCGCCTAAAAACTCGAGACGTTCGTTGTTGATGGGACGTTTGTCGTCGCTTTCGTTCGAATACGAACGGTGGCGGAATGCAAGTTCGAGGAACGCAAGCTCGCGAAAGCGTAAGCCGAGCGGCTTGCAAAATGCAACGAGTTGTTTTTTACGTTCGGATGAAAAGCTTTGCCGTTTGCACATAATTCTGCAACCCTACATCATAAAAAAAACACAAGCGTTCAAGGCTTGTGTTTTATCATACGACATCCAAACGACTGCGTTATTTTTTCGCCTGTTCGGCTTTGATGAATTCGTACGCATCGCGGACGGTTTCGAATTCGTTCGCTTTGTCGTCGGGAATGCTTACACCCAATTCTTCTTCGATCGCGTAGACGAGCTCGTAAGTATCGAGGCTGTCCGCACCGAGATCTCCTCTGAAAGAAGAATCGAGGGTGATTTTGCTTTCATCGATTTCCAGTTTCTCGGCAATGAGTTTCTGGATTTTGTTGAATAATTCGTCCATGTTCATGCTCCCTGCATCAACCGTTTGATTCCGGCATAATTACCTGACGTCCGCGGTAAAACCCGCATTTCGGACACACACGGTGCGGCTGCACAAGGTTTCCGCAGTTGTTACACGGAACAAGCTGCGGTGCCTCAAGATGCATATTCACACCCTGCCGTCTTTTCGTCACGGCTTTTGAAGTTTTTGATCTGGGTACTGCCATTATACTTAAACCTCGCTTTTTTCTGAATAACTGCGGTCAATAGTACAACAGTTTCCAGCCGAATGTCAATCTATTATAGCATTTTTCCGTTTTTAGTCAACGCTTTTATGCCAAGCTTTTTGCAGCAATCTCAAGAGCAATGCCCCCTTCCTGCTTCCGGGAATTTTTCTTTCAGCGCCGCTTCGACGATCGGCGGCACCATCGACGAAATATCGCCGTGATATTGCGCGAGCTCTTTTATCGAACTCGATTTAACGATGACGTAACGCTGCTCCGTCGGTATAAAAAGCGTTTCGATGTCGGGGTTCAGCATGTGATTCATCAGCGACAGATCGAATTCGTATGCGAAATCGTTCGTATTGCGAATACCGCGCAGCAATACGTTTGCGCCCGTTTTTTTCGCATACTGCGCGACAAGCTCGCTGCACAGGTGGAGCGTTACGTTCTCATACGGTTTGATAATTTCCTCCATCATGCGGTAACGCTCCTCTTTCGTAAAGAGGTACTGCTTGTTCGCGTTTACCGCGATGACGACATCGACCGTATCGAAGAGTTTGCTCGCTCTTTTGATAATGCTTAAATGCCCGTTCGTCGGCGGATCGAACGACCCGGGAAATACTGCTGTTGTCATACGATTATAGTAACGCGGAGGCGGAAATTGTACAAGTGAAAAAATATAAGTAACGAAGTAGAACGTTTTTATATATGCTTTATATCACACGAGTTTTCGTCAATCCGAAGCAAAATACGAAAATAATTTTCCCGCATCGATGCCGTTTATCGTTTCGCCCGGCGCATAGTGACCGAGAAGGCTCTTTCTGCCGTGCACCAAGTGTTCGGAGGTAATGCCGTGCTTGATCGAACTGTCGGCTTCGAGAAGGGCTGCAAGGTGATCGGAAAGGCGCACGAGACGGCCGTCGACGGGCTCAAAGGCGTCGCTGTTAAAACGACCGTTCAAATCTTCCCACGAAACCGCTTCGCTCTTTCCGTCCCGCCGTATACGGTTTACGAATTCGTCGTTCGTATAATAACGCAGTTCGTCGGCAAAAAAATCTTCCATGAGCGGAACAAGCTCCCTCCCTGCGATTTCGTCTTCGATGCGCTTTACGATGTCGGGAAGCGCATCGGTCGCCTGTTTTACAGGCGATATGATATCGCGAGTAACGGCTTCGGGCAAATCGTGAAAGAGCGCACTGAAAAAATTATTAATAATCCTTCTTCGGCACATTTCGATTCCGCTGCTTCGCGCGAGAAGCAGCGTCATGACCGCGACAAAATAGCTGTGACCGAGCACGTTCGTTTTCGGCACTCGCGGCGTTTGATTCCAGCGCGTTTGAAAGCGCAGCTGTTCCGTCTTCAATAAAAAATCGTAGGTCTTTTGATGCGTGAGCATCATCTGCAGCCCTTCCAAATCGAGGTAGGGTTGAATCTGCGCTTCGAGTTCCGTTTCGATCTTTACGAGGCGCTCCCGCTCGTTGACGACGGAAAGCATTTGCAGTTCGCGCATCGTCGAATACTTGTGCGCCGCCTGAAGCACGCGGTAGGATGCCGTAAGAGATGCGGGAATCGAAAGCGTTTCCGCTTTTTGTCCGACATAGATCGTAAAGCGGGAAAAGAGTTCGTCGTCGTTTATGAGCGGTCGGTACTGCGAAAGCACCCATTCGTCGAGCCTTAAGTATTCGGCGGTGTATTCTTTTTTTAACAAACGCTGCACCGGCGCTTTTATATCGCACAGGGAAATCTTTCGAAGCAGGTCGAACAGAGAGGCATAGGCCATCCATTCCCAATCGATCGAAACGCCTTTGTGCTCTTCGAATTTTCCGATGACGTAAGCGATGATCATCTTTTCGCCGGCTTTGTCCATTTCGATTAAATCGAAAGGCCGGATCAAATCGTTCCAGCGCTGAATGGAAAATCCTTCGAAAATTTTGAGGGCGAGCGCTTTATTGATCATTAGGAACTTGAACCCGCCTTTTGATCGGCGTCCATTTTATCTTTCCAGATGACGGCCTTTTTTTTGATATCTTCGGCGTTTGTCTTATCGCCGATCGCAAGACAGAGTTTGTGGCGCGCAAGCAGAAATTTGATCGCATTGCGCATATCGTCGATGCGCCTCGTCGAAAGTTCATATTTATCGCGATAGCCGTTTGCCGAAGCGTCGAGCAGTTTTTGCAGTTTGCGTATGTACAGCACCGTCGTTTCGTAATCGACAGAGCTCGGTTCAAAATAATCGCGCGCGCCCTTTTTCATGTCGATGAGATTTTTTGCAACGGCGGCAAATCGTCCTTCGAGTTCGACGAACGACCACTTCCATTTGCTGTTTTCGCCGAACGCATCTTTTAAAAGCCGTATGGCAAGACCGAGCTTTCGAATAAGCAGATAGCGCTTTGCAACCGGCGTATTCGCGATGTTTTCCCATTTTGACGAAAGTTCGGAATACGGCACATCGATAAAATTCGTTACGATATCTTCGAGATAGATGATTGCGCGGTAGAGTGTTTTGCGCGATTCGTTGAGCGCGTCGTTATTTTTTATTTCGAGTATTTTCAGCGACAAACTGTTTTCCGCCATGTAGAGGCTCGAAACGAAAACCATGTCTTCGGCAAGCTGCAGCTTTTTATACGCTTCGCCCGCGTGGTCGCTTTTCATGAGGTCGATGAACGTTTTTTCTTTTGTAAGCAGATCGTCGATCTGTTTTTGATAGGGTTGTATCGCTTCGGCAAGCTGCCCTCGCGTCGTCTCCGATATCTTTGCCATACTGTCCTCCGAATAAAAGCTTGAAGCGAACGAACATCAGTGCGCGCCCGTCCGAAGATTTTTACCGAACGCTGCCGAATCGTTCGAGCATCGACCGCGCGTGTTCGAGCGATTCGCTCGAATTTTCTCCGGAAAGCATGCGCGCGATCTCTTTTATGCGCTCATCACCCCAAACGCTTGTACAGCGCGACGACGTCTTTCCGTCCGCCACGCCTTTTTCGATCTTTATCTGATTATCGGCATAAACGGCAATACTTGCAAGATGCGTTATGCACAATATCTGTCGGTTTTTTGCAAGATTTTTGAGGTGACTGCCGACCGACACCGCAACTTCCCCTCCGATGCCCGTGTCGATTTCATCGAAGACGAGAGTTTCGACGGGATCGGTTTCGGCGAAGATCGTTTTAAGGGCGAGCATGACGCGGGAAAGCTCTCCTCCCGACGCGATTTGAGCGAGCGGTAAAAGCGGAGAGCCGGGGTTCGCGCTTATCAAAAATTCGACGTTGTCCATGCCGTAGGGGCCGCATTTTTGCACCGCGCCGCTTCCGGGCTTTTCTTCGACGCGCACCGAAAAGCGAGTACCTTTCATGCCGAGTTTTGCAAGCACCGATTCGACTTCCTTCGACATCGCCTCGCCCGCAGCCTTTCGTTTTTCGGAAAGCGCTTTTGCAGCCGTATAGACGCGCCGCTCGGTTTCCGCCGCCTCTTTTTCCAGAGATGCTTTATCGGCTTTTCCCGCACCGAGCCGTTCGAGATTTTCTTCGGCTTCCGCCGCATACTGCAAAACTTCGGAAAGAGGAGCGGACGGGGACGATGCGTATTTTTTCTTTAAATTGTAGATAAGAGAAAGACGGTCCTGTACTTCGGCGAGGCGTGCGGGATCGTAGACGAGCTTGCCTTTATACGCGGAAAATTCTTCGGCAATATCGGACACTTCGTAAAACGCCGATTCCACGCGCGAATCCAAATCGGAAAGCGTTTTATCCATTTCGAGCGCATGAGATGCGTCGCGCCGCACTTGCTTTAAAATCGACACGGCTGAAGTTTCGTTGTCGGAAAGCATGTTCGTAATCGCGTCGATGTCGGAAGCGAGCTTTTCGTAAGACGAAAGCCTCCCCTCCTCTTCAGAAAGCAGGGCGTCTTCATCGGCTTTGAGTTTTGCTTCGTTTATTTCGTGTACCGCGAACGAATACATTTCGATTTTCCGAGAACGCTCTTCGCTCGACGCGTTGAGTTCGTCGAGAAGTTTCCGTTTTTCGACGAGTTCGGCGTACAACGCGGTAAAGCGCCGCACCTCTTCGGTGATGCCTGCCCTCGCGTCGAGAAAAACGCGGTGGCGGGGAACTTTCATAAGAGACTGGTGTTCGTGCTGACCGTGGATGTCGACGAGAAGTGCCGAAAAAGAGGCCAAGTCGGCTCTCGTAACGGGCGTACTTTGAATCCACGCGGACGACTTTCCCGAATCGCGGAGCGTGCGGCGCACAAGCACGCGACTGTCATCGCTTTCGATACCGTGTTCCAAAAGCCACGCTTCGGCAGTAACAGCTTCTTCACCGTCGGAAGTTGCGTCCGTTTTCGGCACATCGTTTTTGACGCGGCCGTCTCCGTCTGTTCCGCCGAGCAAAAAGGTTCCCGTCACCGACGCTTCGTGAGCACCGCTTCGGATCATCTGAGCATCCGCCTTTCCGCCGAGCAAAAACGACAGGGCGCCGATGAGGATCGATTTGCCTGCGCCCGTTTCTCCCGAAAGCACGGTAAAGCCGCGCGGAAATTCTATCGAAACCGAATCGATGAGCGCAAAATCTTTAATCGTCAGGTCTTCGAGCATGCGGCCCTCCCGACCAATTCAATTTTGAACGAAGCGCACTGCAAAATTTTTCCGTCGTGCAGCCCGCAAGCTTTACTTTGTGCGCGGCTTTCCGTACGGTGATGACGCTTTCAGCTTTCAGCGCAAAAGGCGTCTGCCCGTCTACGGTGATAAGCGCTGCCTCTTTCCGCACCGAAAGGAGCTTTATGCACACTTCTTCGCGCGGATCGAGCACGATGGGACGCGATGAAAGCGAAAAGGCGTTTATCGGAGTAAGAATAATCGCATCGAGTTCAGGATCGACGATCGGCCCGCCTGCAGACGCCGAATACGCGGTCGAACCGGTGGCCGTGCTGACGATGATGCCGTCCGTTTTAAAAACGCCGAGCGGCACGCCGTCGTAGGATACTTCAAGCGAAACGGTTTTTGCAGCCGTATCCGCGCTGACGACGACATCGTTTAAGGCGACGGCGGAAAAATCCCCGCGCAAACCGCGCGAAAAGGAAACTTCGAGCATACTCCGCTCGCCGACGAACATATCTCCCGCTAAAAAAAGCTCGAGCTTTTCTTTCCATTCGTTTTTTTCGATGCTCGCGATAAAACCGAATTCGCCCAAATTGACAGGGAATACGGGAATGCCGAGAGATGCGCAGCCGCGGGCGGCAAAGAGCACCGTGCCGTCGCCGCCGAGCGTTACGGCGAAATCGCAGTTCGAAAAAGGATTGGCATCGCTGAAACCGTCAAAGCGGTAGAGCGACGATGCTATGTTCTTTTCCGCCAAAAAGCGCTTGATTTCATTTCCGAGCGCCTGCGATTCGGGTTTTGACGTGTTGACGACGATACGGCACTTTTCCATACGGCTCCCGCTCACGGCAGCGTGCCGAGCACTTTGACGATCTGCGCCGTTTCGGCATGCGTGAGCCGCGGATAAAGCGGAAACAAAACGCAGCGCAGGCTGAGCGATTTCGCGCGGATGCACGACGGAGAAAGCGCTTCATCGCGGAGCGCAATAACCGAATGTTCGAAAGCGCGGGCGATTTCGATGCCTTTGCGGTCGGTATACTGCTTAACGTCTTTGTACGCGCTCGAAAGGACGAGCGGAAACGTACACATCGTCGACGCGCCGTCGAAATCGCGCACGAGCATTTTATGCCTGCCCGACATACAGGCACGCTGAAAAAGCGTAAAGATTTCTTTGCGTTTTTCTTCGTTTTTATTGAATTCGCGGAGTTCGACCCACGCAAGGACGGCATTTAAATCGGGGAGCAAATCCGTAAGAGGCGCTTCGTCGGTGTATTTTTTAAGCGGAATCCAATCCCGTCTGCTTCCCGCCATGACGACAGCTCCCCCGCCTGCGGTGACGACATCGCGCTCTTCGAGGCTCAAAATGGCAAACACGCCGTATAAGCCCGCCCTCGCGCGCGCGGCTTCGGCAGGCGTACGCTCCGTCCCCTCCGGCGCGGGAATCGTTGCACCCGCGCTCTGTGAAATATCTTCTATGACGGGAACACCGAGAGAAACGATCGCGTCCATATCGGGCATAATGCCGTTCGTTTCGTGCAGGAGGAGAATGCGTCCGCCTTTTTTGATCCCCTCGGAAACAATATCCGCCGTTACGAGAGCGGTCGCTTCATCGACGTCGAGCACGAGCGGCGTATAGCCGAAATCTTCGAGAGCGAGTATCTGCCACGAAGGGGCAAGAGCGGAAATCATGACGGTCGTACCCCGTTCGGCGCCGAGCGCTTTCATCGCGTATTTCAGCGCGATGGACGGACTTCTCACGGCAACGGCACCGTCGCATTTGAAAAATTCTTTGACCGATTGGATAAAACGCGCGTTCATCTCGCCCGGTCCGATCTTTTCGTCGACCATGCAGGTAAGCACGGCGTCCATCTCTTTCCGTCTGATCGTTGTGCTGTATGTTCGAATCATCGCCGTCCGTTAAAAATCGACAATCTTTTGCAGTTCTTTCGGATTGAACAGTTTGTGTATGTCGAGCATGATGAGGTAGGTGCCGTTGTCGGAGCGGATAACGCCTTGAATATATTCGGAGCCGATACCGCTGAACATCTGCGGAGGCTCTTTTATATCTTCGGCCGTCACCGGAACGACGCGCGCGACACGGTCGATGATGATGCCGATTTTATTGTTTTCGATACTGAGGATAATAAAACCGCCTTCGATATCGGCATCGATATCTTCGTCACGCGGCGATTTCAGCCGAAAGCGTTTGTGCAGATCGATGATCGGAATGATTTCTCCGCGCAGATTGATAATTCCTTCGACGTAATACGGTGCATTCGGGATGGGACGCACATCCTGTATTTTTACGATTTCCTTTACATCCATGATATCGACACCGTATATTTCATCACCGAGCTGAAACGTCACGAGTTGAAATTGGGAATCTTCTCCGGCCATATGCGCTCCTTGAAAACTGTTCTCGTCATCATATACTATATTTGCACATTTTGCAACATTCAATCCGCGATAAATAGAGTTACGGCGGACACTTTTTCGGCTCCGGCGGATTTTAAAACGGCGGCGCAGCTTTCAAGCGTTACACCCGTAGTAAAAAGATCATCGATGATGCACATGTTTTTCGGCACCTTGCCGCCGAAACGCTTGAGTTCCCTTTTGAACGCTTTTTCGGATTTCAACGCATATATTTTTCCGATCGATTCGAGTCTCGCTTCCCGTCCGAGCCGCTTTTGTTCGCCTGTCGTACGGCGTTCGAGAATCCGGCATACTTCATACCCGTAGCTGTATTCGAGAAAACGGCAAAGTTCTTCGATCTGATCCCAGCCTTTTTTGCGGATCTTTCCCGGACGCGGCGGTACCGGAACGACGACAAACGCACCCGGCAGAGTTTTAAGGGCTGAAGCTGCGCGGGCGGCAAAAAACGGCGAGAGGGCGCGTTCTCCTTGTATTTTCCAGCGGAACAAAAGCACGCTGTTCCACAAACGATACGAATAGAGGGGGAAAACGGCATCCGTATGTACCAAAAGACGCTCCCGCCTGCAGCGCATACATACGCCGCGCTCGGATATGAGCGTTTTACCGCACACCGAACACCGCTCTCCCCCTCCGCAAGGAGGCTTCGCAAAACACCGCTTTTCGCACTCGCCGCACAGAGGAATCACTCCCGCCTGCCCTCCGCAGACCGCACAAGCGTTTCCGCCGGCAACAAAGGACAGGGCTAAGCGCATGGCGTACACTGCCCTTTCTTTCAATGCAAAAACGAAGCGTTTCACGCCTTATATATCGCGCACACTTTGCATTTTTACGCGGTTTTTTTAATTATTCGGACGAAACTATTCGGACGAAACCGGTTTGCTATCCCGCCTTCCGTGATTCGCTCACGCTCTGCGTCCTCGCTTCGCTCCGGTCGCCGAGTCACTCCAGGCGGGCGTACGTTATTCCCCGTTTCTTCCGTAGAACTTGCTTAAAAACGCAAGAGAGGCGGCCGCTTTGTCGGAGAGCGCATTCTCATCCATACGCCACATCCAATTTCCGCCCGTCGTCGACGGCGTATTCATACGCGCGCCGTTGTCAAGAGCGAGAACATCCTGCAGCGGGATGACGGCGTACGAAGCGATCGACGCGAACGCTTCCCTTACGAGTTTTCCGCACAATTCGCCGCTTGTGACCATTGTCCGAGCGTCTTTATCCGAAAGCGGCTTTCCGCACAGGTATTCGGCAACACAGCGCACGACATCGCCGCCTTCTCGGAGGAGCCAGCCCTGCAGCGTATCGTTGTCGTGCGTACCGGTATAGACGACGCAGCGCGTACTTTCGTATTCGTGCGGCAAAAAAGCGTTCGTCATGCCTCCGCGTCCGGCTTCTTCGGGATCGAAAGCGAACTCGAGCACTTTCATGCCGGGAAAACCGCACGCATCGCGGAGCGCGCGCACTTCGTCGGTAATGACGCCCAAGTCTTCCGCAATGATAGGGATATCGCCGAGAGATGCTTTGACGGCGGCAAAAAAATCCGCGCCGGGGCATTTCACCCACATACCCTTTACGGCGGTCTCCTCTCCGTACGGAACCGACCAATAAGATTCGAAGCCGCGGAAGTGATCGATGCGGATGCAGTCGACGAGAGAGAGCATGCGGCGGATGCGCGAAATCCACCACGCGTATCCGTCCTTTTTCATCGCATCCCAATCGTAAAGCGGGTTTCCCCACAGCTGCCCCGTCGCCGAAAAATAATCGGGCGGCACTCCCGCTACCCGCGTCGGAATGCCGTTTTCGTCGAGCTGAAACAGTTTTTGATTCGCCCACACGTCCGCCGAATCGGGGGCGACAAAGATCGGAATATCGCCGATGATGTCGATGCCGAGGGAATTGGCATAGCGCTTCAAGTCGCCCCACTGCACTGCAAAGAAAAACTGTATCGCTTTAATAATTTCGATTTTTTCCGCGTGTTCATCTTTCCACTGCTCGACCGCTTGCGGCCCGCAGGATGCAAGCTCTTTCGGCCACGAGTTGTTCCACATCGCATTCGCGCCGTCCGAATTTCCACCTTGCATTTTCGCTTTTTCCTCGAAAAAGTTTTTTACGCTCATAAAGACGGCGTAAGTGTCGAGCCACGCTTCGTTGTCGTTTTTAAAAGATGCGAAAGCATCTCGGTCGGCGTCGTTTGCGTGCGACAAAAAATAAAGAGCGCATTTCGAAAGCGCAGGGAGCTTCCACCAAACGACCGAGCCGAAATCGACCGGCCCGTCGGAGCGTATATAATCGGGCGGAACCGTATCGTCCGTACACGCCCAGCCTCTTTCGACAAGCAGTTCAAAATCGACGAGGAGCGGATTTCCCGCAAAGGTTGAAAACGATGCGTACGGAGAATCGCCGTAACCGGTCGGTCCGAGCGGCAGTATCTGCCACAGCTTTTGGTTCGAGCGATGCAGCCAATCCGCAAAACGATATGCGCTCTTTCCGAGCGTTCCGATACCGGGACTTCCCGAAAGGGATGTCGGATGCAGCAGGATGCCGCTTTTTCGTGTAAATGTCATGCCTTGATTTTACTTTTTTTGCACTTCATCCGCAAGCAGATAATCGTCGCGGGCGATCATCCATGGAGCCTTTTCCTTTATCGATTTCATGTCGATGCCGGAAACGAGCTTTTCGATGGATGTGAGCAGATCTTCCAGCTTGTCGAGCGTATTTTGTATATAGATAAAATAATAGACGCTCGTTCCCTTTTTATGGCTCGTGATGATACCCGTGTCTTTAAGTATCTTCAAGTGATGAGAGATTGCCGGACGGGAAAGATGCGTCTTTGCGGTGATCGCCGCCACATCCATACCGTCGAGCCCCGCTTCCGCGAGGATGAGAACGATGCGCTGCCTCATTTCATCTCCGAGCGCGGTAAAATACGGCTTACACACGAGAAATTTTTTCCAAATCCGCTGAACTTCAGTACGAAAATTTTTAACCATAGCGACCGGCTTTATTCGATTGCAAAAAACGCATTTCAATCGATTTATCAATTATTAGTTTAAACGTTTATTCGTTTAAGTATATGATACAGTATATATCTATCGGCACGCTTTGTCAACAGAAAAAGATCCGTCTCAAAAATCGAATCGTTTTTTCAACGCCCCGTTTTAATCCGTCTTTTTTGCCGCACCCTATTGACTTTTCAAAGCGGCTTTATTAGTATTTGTTTATGTGTTTAAGAACTTAAACGAAAGAACTCATAGATAAACACAAGGAGGCTCCATGCAGCGATTTTTTAAGCACCCGCGAATCATCATCATCGCCTGCCTTGCCGTCACGGGCATACTCGGCATTCAGCTCAAAAACATAAAGCTCGACAATTCGGTCAGACAATTTTTCCCGCACAAGCACGCATCCTACACGCGTCTCATCGATACGGAAGATATGTTCGGCAGTACCGTCGTCATCGGCGTTTCGCTCGAAACGGACGGAGATTCCATCGTCACGCCGGAAAACATCGCAATTATCGACCGTATCACGACCGAAATCGAAGCGCTTGAAAACGTGGAAAGCGTCGACTCGCTCACGAACATCGACTTTATCTACGGAAAAGATGACGCGCTCATTGCGGGAAACCTTATCGGCGTCGAACGCGAAAACGGGCTTTTGCCGCCACTCACCGACGAGCAGGCGGAAACGGTAAAGCGAAACATAAACGATTGGGACGATATGTACCGCCGCGTCATCCTCTCCGACGACGGGCGTGCGGCTCAAATGCAGATCATCTTAAAATCGAACAACCATCCCGATCCGAATGAAGTACACGAATCGGACGAAGCCGTGAGGCAGCGGACGCTCAATGCGATCCGCGACATCGTAGGTAAAGCGACGGAACACACGAACCTCAACGTCATCTATTACGGAGATCCCGTCCTCACCGAAAGCTCGAGAAAATTCATGCTGCGCGATTTGAAAAATCTCATTCCCCTCGTCGTCGTCGTCGTATTGATCACGCTGTTTTTAAGCTTTAAAACGCTCGACGGAACGCTGCTCCCGCTCATCGCCGTACTCATGGCGACGATATGGACGTGCGGCACGATGGCGGCATTGGGCTTTACGTTTACGATCGTCACGAGCATTATCCCCGTCGCGCTCATCGCGTGCGGGTCGGCATACGGTATCCACGTGCTCACGCACTACTACGTAGCTCTCGACGATGCGCTCGAAAAAGGAGGTACGCTCACAAAAGAGATACACAAAGCGCTCATCATCGAAAGCCTCAAAGACGTGTTCGTTGCGGTGTTCCTTGCGGCGCTCACGACGGCAATCGGCTTTATTTCGCTCGTCACAAGCCCCATCGGGCCGCTCCACAGCTTTGCGATATTCACCGCACTCGGCATCGCCTTTTCATTGATCCTTGCAACGACGTTTATCCCCGCGCTGCTCATGATAAAAAATCCGGAAAAGGTCGGCTACCGCTCGAAGCGCTTTGCACAAGCGGAAGCAAAAGTCAAAGCGAAAATCGAAGCGAAGCGGACGGGATCGCACCGCTCAAGCGAAACGCTGTACGGTATCTACAGCTTTTTTTGCGGTTCGAAGCCGCGCATATATCTGTTCTGTACGCTCATCGTGCTGTTTTCCGCGGTCGGTCTTTCACGCCTGCACATCGATACCGCGCTCATCAGCTATTTTCCGTATATGTCGAAACTGCGACAGGACGTCTACTACGTCGACGAGCGTTTTGCCGGCACAAATACCGTATACATGATCGTCAAAGGACCGGTACAAAAAGACGAAAACGGAAACGACGTGCTCGACGAAGACGGAAAGCGCGTGTACGTTGCGGGAAGCATGACAAAACCGGAAATATTAAAACCGCTCGACGACATGCAAACCTATCTGCTCGACAACTTCGACAGCGTCGGAAAAATCGTTTCGTTTACGACGTTTATAAAACGCATGAATCAAGTCATGCACGTTCCGGCGGCGGAAAACGTTTCCGACGAAAGCGCATCCCTGATCGCCGATGACGGCTTCGGAAGCGGAGATTTCGGCAGCGACTTCGGTTCAAGCGACTTCGGTTCGAACGATTTCGGAAACGACTTTGCCGCAAGCGATTTCGGAGGAGATTTCGGTTCTTCTTCAGCACCCGAAACGGAAGCACCGGTCGATTTTATCGATCCGAATATAGAATATGCGCGAAAACTTTCCGGAAAGATGTCGGTACGGGATATGCTCGATATGCTTTCTGCAGCGTATGTAGAAGCCGGCGGGCAGCATGCGACCGTCGAAAAAATCGTGTCCGCCCTCGAAAAGAAATTCAATTACAACGGAATCGATTATTACGAAATCCCCGACGACGTAAAAAAATATCCCGCGGCAAACCGCGAAGCGCTTTCGGATCTCGTGTCGCAGTATCTGCTCCTCTTTTCGGGTTCGCTCGACCGCTTTGCAAATAACCAGCTCCAGCCGTCGGTTTTGCGCACACAAATGCAATTCCGCTCGCACAGTACGGATGACATCACGCACTTTATCGATACGGCGAGCGACTATGCGCAAAAGCATTTTCCCGAAGGCTATACGGTCGAATTCACCGGGCCGGGAGAAATGGAAGCGACGATGACCGATATGGTCATTTCGAGCCAGCTCAAATCGCTGCTCTTTTCGCTCATCTGCGTGTTCATCGTCATCGCCGTTTCGTTCCGCTCCGGTTGGGCGGGACTGCTCGGTACCGTACCGCTCGCGTTTACCATTTTGCTCAACTACATGGTCATGGGATTTTCCGGAATCAAGCTCGACCTCGTGACGAGCATTCTCGCGTCGGTTGCGATAGGTGTCGGCATCGACTATACGATTCACTTTCTCGAAACGTACCGCGCCGAACGTTCGCTCACGCGCGACGGAAAAAACGCGGCAAAGCGGACGTTCAGAAAAAGCGGCATCGGTATCATCACGAACGCGCTCGCCGTCGGACTCGGCTTTCTCGTGCTCTATTTTTCGCAATTCGTCGTGCTCCGCTTTATCGGCATCCTCGTCGCGATCGTCATGTTCACAAGTTCGGCGCTCGCGATGACGATTATTCCGGGCTTCCTCGTCGCCTACGATCCGAAATTCATACGAGCGAAAAAGGAGGTCGAACGCGATATCGGCGAAAACGACACGGAATAGGAAATACGAAAGTTTTTATCAGTAGGACGATTCGAAGCGCCGTCTGAAATATCGCCGCCGCTTCGGATCTCGAGTTTGCGCGGATGTTTGCGGAAGATAGGTACACGCATCGTTTTGATGAAAATCGAATGAATACGATGCAGTATATTTTCGCAAACTCGATTATTAAACGTGTGCGCGTACGCGCACGACTAAAAACTTTTTCGGAAATTGATATTTCCTGCAAAAGTTTTTATAGGAGGACGATCCGAAGCGCCGTCTGAAATATCGCCGCCGCTTCGGATCTCGAGTTTGCGCGGATGTTTGCGGAAGATAGGTACACGCATCGTTTTGATGGAAATCGAATGAATACGATACAGTATATTTTCGCAAACTCGATTATTAAACGTGTGCGCGTACGCGCACGACTAAAAACTTTTTCGGAAATTGATATTTCCTGCAAAAGTTTTTATAGGAGATATTATGAAAAAAGCATCGCTTATTAAAATCACTTTTGCGGCGGCGGCTTTCGCCGCAGCGGGAGCGGCATTTGCCGAAGACGGGCGCGCTGTCATCGAAAAGGTGCTCAACGTAAAAAAGCCCGCTTACAATCATTCCCTTATTAAAATGGATTTGATTGCAAAAAACGGTTCGATCGAAGAAAGCCGCGAAATCGAAGAATACGGGCGGCACAACGCACAGACGGACACGTCGGACGTCGTCATCATTTTCAAAAACAGCACGAACAAGGGCAATATCAATACGCGCTTTCTCCAAATGGAAAAGAAAAACGCCGACGACGACAAATGGATCTACCTTCCGGCGCTCCGCAATACGCGCCGCGTCAATTCGAGCGAAGGCGATAAATCGTTTACCGGAACGGATGCAACCTACGACGATATGTCGACACGCGAACTCGACGACGACACGCACGAACTGCTGAAAGAAGAGCAAAAAAACGGCTTTGGCTGCTACGTCGTCAAATCGACTCCGGTAAACGCGTCGAAAGCGCAGTACAAATACCGCATCCAATGGATCGATAAAGCGACCTACGTTCCGGTGTACGCGGAAATGTACGATAAAAAAGACGGCTCGCTTTTAAAAGTGCTCACCGTAGAAAAGCTTAAAAACATCGGCGGCTACAATATCCCCATGTCGAACGTGCTCAAAAACGTGCAGACGGGTCACTCGACGCGCATCGCGATCACGCAGCGGAAAGACGCAAACGGAAACGCGCTTGACAACATCGTCCTCGATAAGCCGATCCCCGACCGCGTATTTACTCAGAGCTTTCTCAACACGGGCAAATAAAGGCTGCAGTGAAATCGGCAACGGTAAAAATTATTAATAATTAAACAAAGGGGACACGGATATGAAAAAGACAAAAGCCATTGCGGCGCTGATCGGTGCACTGTGTTTTATACTGCCCTATTTTGCGCACGCGCAGGATGCGCTCGATTTCGGAAACGCGGATTTCGGAAGCGATGTGTCCGACGATTTCGGCGGCGCATCGCAGGGCGCTAAAAGCGCGGGACTCAGCATCGGAGGCGAAGCGAAAATCGATTTCCGCTATTACGTCGACAGCAGGAACTCGGACGGCGACAATAAATCGTTTTCCGATTGGGATACGTATATCAAACCGAAAGGAAAGATCGAACTCGCATACGAAGGGAGTAAAACGGAAGCCGACGTAACATTCGCATTTAATAAAGACGTTATCGCCGACTACCCCTTCGATATCATCGACGAAATGACGCTCCGCGCGTATCTCGGAAACTTCGTGCTCGAAGGCGGTAAAATGAAAGTCGTCTGGGGCAAGGGCGACAAACTGCACGTGCTCGACAACTTCAACGCAAACGATTATACCGACTTTATCATCCCCGACTACATCGACAGGCGCATTTCCGAACCGATGGTGCGCCTCGTGTGGAACGCGCCGAAAGATGTCGGCATCGTAAACAGCCTGCGCGTCGAAAGCGTCTACGCGCCGTTTATGACCGCCGATCGCTACGGAAGCGGTATGTGGCAGCCGGCTGAAATGAGCGCGCTGAAAGCAAGTATGACAGCGGCAGCGGCGGGTGTCATCGGTGCGGCATTTCCTGGCGGTATTACCACCCCTCTGCAAGCCGTAAAATATACGGAAATGCTTTCGCGCGCAAATTCTCTTTCGAACAATCTGTATCCGAACCTGTACCGGCTGAAATACGGACAGGCGGGAGTGAGAGCGACGGCGACGCTCGGTACTTGGGATGTGGGGCTTTCGTACTATACGGGGCGCAGCAAAAAAGCGTCGGTCAATGCTGCAAAGCTGCGAAGCTATGTCGAAACGTATCTTAAGACCGGAAATGCCGCCGAGGGCGATAAATTCGTCGACTACGACCGGCTGCACATCTTCGGCGCGGAAGGAGCGAAAACCTTCGGCGGATTCAATTTCCGCGCGGAAGCGGCGTACACGATGACAAACGATTTTTCCGGCAGCGACGCGGCGATTCGCAATCACTCGATCGGCTGGGTGTTCGGATTCGACAAAGATCTGCCGCTCAGTAACCTCAACGTAAACGTGCAAACGATCGGAAGCTGCGTGCTGAACGACGGCGGCGTGCGCGATAACGGCGCATACGACGTCGACTACAACGCGAACGCGAGCTACACGAACGATAAAATCGTCGTAAATATTTCCGACAGCTGGAATCATGAAAAGATCAAACCGGAACTGCGCATCATCTGGGGTATCGAACGCGAAGACCTCATCGTCATGCCGCAGATAAGGTGGAACGTCGCCGACAGCTTCGACATCATCGCGTCGGGCTTATTTATCCACACGTTCGATGCGGACAAAAGCGAATTCCCCGCCTTCCGTCACAACAGCTTTGTGCAGCTGGGAATGAAATACAGGTTTTAAAAAATAGGATAGCAAACAAGGAAGCCGGAGCTGTCCCGGAAGTTATTGAAAACTTCGTAAAGGACAGCCCCGCGCAAAATACGCAGGCGGCGCACAAAAATCGATATGCGATCTTTGCACGATCCGCAGTTTAATTTCTATGAGCGATCCAATAATCGCGGACGGTTTCGATATTGTTGTAGATATAATCGAAATCGATGTCCCACAGCGGAATGTCGGAAAGCGGAATGTTTCCCTTTGCCGACGGATTTTCGGGGCGCACCGACCACGAACCGAGGGAAACGAGCGGCTCATAGCCCTTCCCTTTTCCGTCTTCGCCTCCCATCCAAAATTTAATAAAAAGCTTTGCGGCGTTCGGATGTTTGCATTCGTTCGCGATCGCGATAAAGTTCAGCGCGGGAATGCCGTTCGACACGTGCATGGTCTTCGGACCGTAATTGATCGCGTAGCCGTCACGCTGCTTTCGAAGCTTTACGGAAGACGCGTAGCCGACCGGCGGATTTTTTTGACCCTTTGCGCCGACGAGTTCGATAACTTCATCGGAACCCTTTGCGATGATCGGCGAGTTTGCGAGAAAGCGCTTGATAAAAGCATATCCCGCGTTCGGCTCGTCTTTTGCAAGCTGAATTTTTTTACCGAACACTTTTTCGTAATCGGCAGCCATTTCGTCCGCGTGCTGCACCATAGCCGTAAGCGGGGCGCAGTAAGCGTCGTTGCTCGCCGCGTCCTGAAATACGACGCGTCCCTTCCATTCGGGCTTCGTAAAATCCCACCACGAGGTGATCGGGCACGTCTTATACACTTCGGTATTGTAAAACCACAGATTGAGTTCGAGCATGAGCGGAGTGAGCGTCATATAAGAAGCCGGAACGTTTTTGAAAATCGATGCAGGCTGATAGTTATGCAGCATGCCTTCGGAAAACATTTCATACGTGTATTCGCCGACCTGCTCTTTCGAATGCAAAATATCCACCGTGCGGATGCCCGATTTATATTCGGTTGCGAATTTTTCTTTCAACGTGCCGGAAGAAATATCGTAGACTTCCACGTTGATGCCGGGATACGCTTCTTTAAAAGCATTTGCGACTTTTTGCGTACGGCTCGAAATCGTATAGATAACGAGAGCGCCTTCCGCTTTCGCTTTTTGATAGAGCTCGTCGACGCTTTCGTCTTTGTCGAGTCCGTTGTCCTTCGCCCACTTCGCTTCTTGGCTGTTCGATTTCGTTTCGGTTTGTCCCATCGAAAATGCGGACGAAAACATCGCCGCCAACAGCACCGCTACCGCAATCTTTTTCATCATATACTCCTATAAAAACTTTTGCAGGAAATTAGAGCCTTCGGCTCGTTCTGCAAAGAACTGATTCTACGTGTCCGCTTTCGCGGACTTCGAATCAATTTCCGAAAAAGTTTTTAGCCGTGCGCGTGCGCGCACACGTTCAATAGTCGAGTTTGCAAAATAAAGCGTATCGTATTCATACAATTTTTATCGAAACGACACGTATACACGTCTTCTGCAAACATCCAAGCAAACTCGAGATAAAAAGCGACGGCGATATTTCAGACGGCGCTTTTTATCGTACCTCCTATAAAAATAATTAATTAATTACAATATCCGATAATTACATCGATACGATCAATCGCTTTCGCCTTCGACGGATTTTTTTACGAGCGCACCGGACAAGGCATCGAACACGTTGAGCTTTTCGGGAGCTATCGCCGCGTAAACCGTTTCATCGGCTTTGTAGTGACGGATACCGAGCCGCTTTGCAAGGAAAGATTCTCCGGCGACGGAAAGGCGTATGAGCGTTTCACTTCCCGCAGGCATACTCGAATACACGCGGCACTCTACGGCACCCTTGGAAGCCGTGCGGGAAACCGTCACTTCTTCCGGCCGAAAACCTATCCTGCAGTCGAATGTTCCGTCGGGAATCTTATCGGTGCAGTCGCTTTTTTGAAATGTGAAATTTCCGAATGCGCTTTCGACTTCGAGCCCCGCTTCCGTCCGCTTCGCTTTTCCGCCCGTGAGATTTATTTTCGGATTTCCGATAAATTCCGCGATGCGCACGCTTGCAGGATTTTGGTATAAGCTCATAGGACTTGCAACCTGTTCGATGTGTCCATTGAAAAAAACGGCGATGCGCGTCGACAGCGTGAGCGCTTCCACTTGATCGTGCGTCACGTAGATGATCGTCGTTCCCATCTCCTCGTGCAATCGCTTCAGTTCGCTGCGCATATCGACGCGGAGCTTTGCGTCGAGATTCGACAGAGGTTCGTCGAGCAAAAGGAGTTCAACCGGCGTTGCTATAGCGCGGGCAATGGCGACGCGCTGCTGTTGTCCGCCTGAAAGTTCGGACGGATAGCGCCCCGCATATTCGCCGATCTGCATGCGGCTGAGCGCGCTTTCGACAAGCTTTTTGATTTCGTCTTTCGGCGTATGCTTTACGCGAAGACCGAAGGCGACGTTATCGAATACCGTCATGTGGGGCCACAGCGCGTACGACTGAAATACGAGATTGAGGCCTCTTTTTGCAGGAGGTGCGAAAAAACTTTCGGCCGCGTTTACGATGCGCTCGCCGTTCATAACGATTGAACCCGACTGCGGTTTTTCGAGTCCCGCGATAACGCGCAGCGTCGTCGTTTTGCCGCAGCCCGAAGGTCCGAGCAGTGTCATAAACTCTCCGTCTTCGATCGTCAAATCGACGTCTTTTAAAACGCGGTTCGTTCCGTAATATTTGTTGATGCCGGTCAATACGATTTTGCTCACGTCTAGCCTCCGAGCCCGCCGGCAATATCGGCGTGGAAAAATTTATTTGCAATCCAATAGAATAAAAACACGAGGATAAAGAGTACGATTGCGACGGCACTCGCCGGCTGTTGAAAGCCGTTCGTCGAATAGGTGTACGCCATATACGGCAGCGTCGCCTGCGTCGGCGTCATGAGGATGACGATTAAATCGAGCTCCTTTGCGATACTTATTAAAATGAGCATGAGACCGCTCATAAAACCGTTTTTGGAAAGCGGAAACACGATTTTGAAAAAGCGCGTCAAAAAATTCGCACCTGCGATCTGCCCCGCTTCTTCGAGCTCCGTACTTATCTGGAGCATATTGGACGTACCCGCGCGGGAAGCGAAGGGCAAATGCTTTACGATCGAAACGAGAACGAGCACGGCAAAGGTACCGTACAGCGACGGAATGAGCGTCAGCGGATGTCCAAAAAACGAAACGCGGGTCGGAGATGCGAACATGGCAAGGTACATCGCACCGAAAGCGATCGACGGAATGAGGTACGGGATAAACACGAGCTGTTCGACGAGCTTTCCGCTTTTTAAATGCCTGCCGCGCGAATTGATATAGCCGATGACCTGTCCGCAGATCGTCGCGATGACGGCCGTCCACGCGACAAGCAAGAGCGTATTTTTGACGAACATCCAAAACTGCGGCGATTTGAAGACGCCGGGAAGTCCGTCGGAAATCAAGGGGTCGCTTTCGCCGAGCCAGTGATGCAGCGTAAAATTCGAAAAGCTGTAATCGCCGGCTTGAAGCATAAAGGTTTGATAAAGCAAAATGCCGAGTGGCAGGATGACAGCTACGGCCAAAAATGCGGAGAGTACAACGACCGTCGGCGCTTTCCACGAACCGAGCGAAAGCGGCGTCGAGCGGCCGCCCTTTCCGCCGATCGTCGCATAGGATTTCCGCGAACCGATGAGCTTTTGATTGACGAAGATGTTTACCGACGCGATGAGGATAAGCATGATGCTGATCGCAAAGCCCGTGCCCTTTTGCGATTGGACGGTCGCATAGAGCGAGGTCGAAATCGTATAGTAGCCGACTTTAAGACCGAGGAAAGACGGAACGCCGAAAGTACCCATCACTTTTGAAAAGGTCAATATGACGCTCGAAAGGATGGCCGGAAGCACGAGCGGAAAAGTGATCTTCCTGAGCATAAGCCCCTTCGACGCACCGACGATCTCTCCCATCTCTTCGAGTTCCGAATTGATCGAACGGAGAGCTGCGGAAACGAGGAGATACGCATAGGCATAATAATGTATGGAAAGCACGAGTACGATCGGAAGCGGCCCGTAGGCGAGCCAGTCGGGAGCGTTGATGCCGAAATAGCTTAAAAAGCCCGCAGCTCCTCCTATCGTTTCGTTACGGAACACGGTGAGCCACGCCATGGATTTGCACCACGACGGCAGCATATACGGTACGATCACCGCAAGCGAAAAAAATCTTTTTCCGGGCAAGTCGGTGCGCACTAAAAGCCACGCGACAAGAGAGCCGATGAGAATCGAAAGCGCGCTCGTACAAACGGCGATGACAAGGGAATTGCGGAGCGGAATCCAAAAGAGATTGCGCGAAACGTCGCTCGCCAAAAGCCGCTTCCAATAGTACAGCGTAAACTGACCTTCGACCGCACCGCGCACGCGACGGAGGTCGGTTTTCGCCATCGTAAAGGTCGTACCGATCATCTGTACAAGCGGGACGACGATGAGATAGCATAAAATCGCTACGGAAACGAGCATGATGATATTGTACGGATCGGTAAAATAATTTTTCAGGCGATTTTGCAGCCGCCTCCGCCGGGAAAAGGACGGAAACGGCTCATCGGCATCGTACAGTGCAGGTCGCATCACATACTCCAATAGAAAGCGAAATCACTCCGGTATGACATTTCCGGTATCGGACGCAGGATAATGATACAAAAAACGCGGTTTATGCAAAGCAAAACCGCGATAATGTAATCGATTGATATAAGTCTATAGCACATTGTACGAAAAGTCAACACAACGCGTTGCATCACGTTAAATCTAGATGAAGATTATTGCAAAGGAACGAGTAGACGCAAAAGTCATAAAGAAATATGATGCGGCTAAGACTCTCTGCCGAAAGCTGATAGTTACGGTTAGATTTTTACGTGAGGAAATACGGGGACGACATAATCGTTGTTTTGCAGCGATGCAATTTCATATAGTTGTAAGCGTTCCGGACGGAAGTGATGGACAGCCGAAAATATTTTTCAGATTCAGTTATCGATGAACTCAAGCGCGCCGTCGAAGAAGCGGGAGGGAACGAAGTATTTTTTACCGGCGATATCAATTCGTCGGGGATCGTCGTTTCGGTAAAAGTCGGCGCCCGCGGCAACGAGGGCGAAGTTCCCGTCAATCAAAACGACGTGCGCGAATGCGCGGTTCTCATCCACAATCATCCGAGCGGATACCTCGAACCTTCCGACGCGGATATGGCGGCCGCTTCCGCCGCCTCCGAGCGCGCGCAAGGTTTTTACATCATCGACAACAGCGCTTCTCGAGTCTACGTCGTCATGGAAGCGGTCAAACCGAAATCGATTAAAAAACTCGATATCGATGCGGCTTCTCTGTATCTCGAAAACGGCGGCCCGCTTTCCGTCCTGTCCGAAAATTATGAAGAGCGCCCCGTACAAATCGCTCTGCTTCGAAGCATCGCCCGCTCCTTCAATGAAAATTCGCTCGGCGTATTCGAAGCGGGAACCGGCGTCGGAAAATCCTACGCTTATCTCATCCCCGCGATGCTGTGGGCGTCTTCGAACGGCGAGCGCGTCGTCATTTCCACGGGCACGATTAATTTGCAGCAACAGCTGTGCGAAAAAGACATTCCCGCGGCGGAAAGAATAATCGGAAAAAAGTGCAAAGCCGTTCTCGTCAAAGGGCGGCAAAATTACGTGTGCCTCCGCCGCCTTTCGGACGCGGGAAGCGAAAGAGAGCTTTTCGGAGACGATACGGAAACCTTCGATGCGATCGCCCGGTGGGCTGACAAGAGCGCGACGGGAAGCAAAAGCGATTTGCCCTTTATGCCCGGAGAAAAGATATGGTCGCGCATAAAAAGCGAAAGCGATGCGTGCATGGGGCCGCGCTGTCCTTTTTACGCGCAGTGCTTTGTCATGAAAGTGAGAAAAGAGGCTTCTTCTGCCGATATCGTCGTCGTCAATCACCACTTGCTTTTCGCCGACATCGAGTCGCGCATGAGCGGAGCGGGCTGGGACGATCAGGCGGTTTTGCCGCCGTATCGTCACGTTGTATTCGATGAAGCGCACGGTATCGAAAACGCGGCGACGAGTTTTTTCAGCGGCACGGCGAACCGATTTGCGCTTTTGCGTCAAGTAAATCTTTTGTACCGCAGACACAAAAATTCCGAAGCGGGATATATCTGCACGCTTGCAATTTTGTCGTCGAACGAAGAGCGTGCGGCGGATGCAAGCGGAATCGCGAGCCGCGTTAAGTCGGCGATTGCGGATTTGGAAACTGCGGCGGGAGATATATTACAGGACGATTACACGATCCGCCTCTCCGATGCGACTTCTCGCGATTTCGGGCCGCTTCTTTCTCTTGCCGCTTCCCTTGCGTCTTCTCTTTCATCGCTTATCGCCCTCGTAAAAGAATTGATGGAAGGCATCACGGACGAGGACAAAGCGGCAGGCGCGTATTGGGAAGCGAAGCTCGTCGTTCGCAGACTTGAAGCGGCTTTGCTTTTGTTCAACGACTTTACGGCGTGGGATGAAAAACGCGATTCGGTATTTTACTTGCAAAAAAAATATCTTCCGAGCGATGCGCTTTCGGCAAAAGACGAAGATCGGCAGTACACGCTGTTTACGAAAACGCCGCTCGACATCGCGCCTCTTATGAACACGGGCGTATTCGAGCCGATGCAGTCGGTCGTGTGTACGTCGGCGACGCTTTCGATACACAAAAATTTTTCGTGGTGGATGCGGCGGACGGGCGCTTCATTTGCCGACGAAGATCGCATCCTTACGGGAGATTTTCCATCTCCGTTTCCGTATAAAACGAACCTGCTTTTTTCCGTTCCGTCCGACGCCCCTCTTCCCGAAAACGCCGTCGACTTTCAGCGCTTTGTCGTGTCGGCGGTGAGCCGCCTCGTTTCGGCTGCACGGGGCAGGACGCTCGTTCTCTTTACATCCTACGATATGCTTCGAAACACTTTTACGGATGCGGCACCCTTTCTTTCGAAGTTCCGACTTTTAAAACAGGGCGACGACGATGCTTCCCGCCTCCTCGATGCGTTCCGTGAAGATATCGGAAGCGTGCTCTTTGCGACCGATTCGTTTTGGCAGGGCGTCGATGTGCCCGGCTCCTCTCTTTCGCAAGTGATCATCGTAAAGCTGCCGTTTTCCGTACCGAACGATCCGGTCTTTACCGCCCGATCCGAAGCCGTCGTAAAGCGCGGCGGAAGCGCGTTTATGGAACTCAGCGTTCCCGAAGCGGTGATCAAATTCCGTCAGGGATTCGGACGCCTTATAAGACGGAGCGACGACCGCGGCTGTGTCGCACTCCTCGACAAACGCATCTACGAAAAGCGCTACGGCACGATATTTTTAGGCAGCATACCCGAATCGAAACGCCTTTACAAAGATCTCGATACGATTGTCGCGGAGACCGAGCGCTTTCTGACAAGGGACTAGGGCTGTCAAAGAAGTAACCGACTTTTGAGATACCCCTACCCTTCTATTTGACAGCTGGGACTTTTCATTATATTATGATGCCATGTCGAGCCTTGTCACACTATGCTGCCTGTTCGGAATGGTAACATTGCCGTCCATCGGCAATATTATTTTGTATCCCATATCTAAAAAAGCGAGCACCGTTCTTTCCGATTATATCGTGCGTACGGTAGCTCCGCGCTTGTTTTCGATTTTATCGTGTTACAAGCATTTTCGTTTTATCGGCGACAAGCGGCGTTTTCGCGAACTTCCGCCGCAGTTTATCATCATTTCGAATCATCAAAGCCTTTTCGACATACCCTGCTATATGAATTATTTTCGCGATAAAAGTCTGCGCTTTGTCGCAAAGGCGGAGCTAGGCCGCCACATTCCGCTTGTATCGGAAATGCTGCGCTCACAGGAGCACTGCCTTATCCCGCGAAGAGCAAGTCCCGTAACGGCGATGAAGACGATCGAAGATTTTGCAAAGCGCGTGCTCGCTCGCGATCAAATTCCGGTGCTCTTTCCCGAAGGCTCTCGCACGCGGAACGGAAACGTCGGAAAATTTTATTCCGCGGGATTTCGAAAACTCGCCGAAGCGACGGGGCTCCCCGTCGTCGTGTGCGCCCTCGACGGCGGCTGGGAGATCGGCAGGCTCCGCACGATCATGACGAATTTAAAAAACGGCAGCTATAAAGTGACGATTGTAAAAATCTACGATGCGCCGAAAACGAAAGAAGCGCAAAACGCGATTTTGGAAGAAGCTCCGCGCTTGATTCAAACTCAGCTCGACACATGGAGAAGCGGCGGAAGCGCAAATTGACGCATGGCGGAGCCAATAAAGCCGTCGTTTCGGTTAATCGGTTAAATAAAAAAACCGCACCCGTGAGTGCGGTTTTCGCATTGTAAAAATCAACATACCCGACGCAAAGTGCAGGGGCATTAACCCTTCGTACGAATAAAAAATCATTTAAAGTCTTTCGGGCGCCGCTCCGTCCGCTTGCACTTAGAACATTCCGCGACGTTTTTAATTTTTCCCTTTTCGAACATAGTCTTCATTATGATTTCTCCGCCGCAGTCGGGACACATGAATTTATGCGTCGCAACCGATGTACGGGAGTTTTTACTTGTTCCGGCCATAACATTCCTCCAAAACGAATTTTTTTAAATATAACGATAAAACGGCGCTCTGTCAATTATGCGGAAAAAGCGGAAAAGCAGCGGAGCAAACTTCGCCCGATGCACGGATACAGCGCGAACGACCACTGCTCGGATTTTGCTCGCTCTTGACGTACTGTCTCCGAATTTGCTATAGTTTTCGGGCATTGCAAATGCGCTACGGTGCCTGTAGTTCAGTGGTAGAGCGCCAGATTGTGGATCTGGTTGTCGTGGGTTCAATCCCCACCAGGCACCCGCTTTTATAAAAATTAATAAAAAAGACGCCGCCGATTGCCTGAACGCTCGCGGCTTCGAAATCCTTCCGAAAGCGTTTATAGCTCAACTGGATAGAGCAACGGACTTCGAATCCGTAGGTTGCGTGTTCGAGTCACGCTAAACGCAATTTTCCCACCCTGCACTGTCTTCGCCGCTTCCCGTCGCATTCGAGTGCCTGCAAAAAATCGCATAACGTACTTGCCATTTTATTTTATTTTTGCTATAGTTATAACATTCAGCCACTGTCGTGGATTGAGTACGGGCCATTAGCTCAGCTGGTAGAGCAACAGACTCTTAATCTGTGGGTCGTCGGTTCGAAGCCGGCATGGCTCAAGCCTTGTGTGAGATGAGAAGGCACGCACTCTTTATGCGAGAGTGGTGAAACGGCAGACACGCCGGATTTAGGTTCCGGTGCCTTACGGCGTAAGGGTTCAAGTCCCTTCTCTCGCAATTCCGATGCCTGAGGTGTTGCGACATACAGATTTGCGGGAATAGCTCAGTGGTAGAGCGCCACCTTGCCAAGGTGGATGTCGCGGGTCCAACTCCCGTTTCCCGCTCGAGTACCGAAGCTTACAGCGCCGGAAAACGCAAAGAATTATTTGCGGGAATAGCTCAGTGGTAGAGCGCCACCTTGCCAAGGTGGATGTCGCGGGTCCAACTCCCGTTTCCCGCTTAAAAGCAAAAGCGATTCGGAGCAATCTGAATCGCTTTTTTTATTCGTACGGAGATTACTGGTAAGGAGCGAAGCGTGGAACTCAAAAAAGAATTCACCGACCTTGAAAAATCGGCGGTAAAACTCACCGTCACCGTTTCACAAAAAGACGTCGCGGCCGCATACGCGGAAACGCTCGGCAAATATCTAAAGCAGGCGCAGATTCCGGGCTTCAGAAAAGGCCACGTGCCGGCGAATATTCTCGAACGCAAATTCGGAGAGGGCATCAAAGCCGATACGGTAAGCGATATAATCGACAAAGCGCTCAACGAAATCTTTGAAGACGATGCGGAAAAGGCAAACCGTCCGCTCCCCTACGCTCAGCCCGTCATGGAAAAAATGCCGGAACTCGACGCTGCAAAAGATTTAAGCTTTTCTCTCACCTATGACGTATATCCCAAAGTCGACGTCAAAAACTTTTCGGGCATTACGATAAAAGAGCCGCAGGTCGTAATCGGCGACAAAGAGATCGATGAAGAGCTCAAAGCCGTGCAGGAGCGCAATGCTGTCGTCATCGACAAAAAAGACGACGAAAAAGTCGAAAAGGACAATATCGTTACGATCAATTATGCCGAACTCGACGAAAACGGAAACGAAATCGCAGGGACAAAGCGCGAAGATTTCGTCTTTACGGCGGGATCGAACGGTACGTTGTACCGCATCGACGACGACGTCATCGGCATGAAAAAAGGCGAAACGAAAACGATTACGAAAACCTACGCAAAAGACGACAAAGACAAAACGCTTGCGGGTACAACGAAAAAAATCGGCGTAACGGTTACCGCAATCAAAATACGCAACCTTCCCGCACTCGACGACGAACTTGCGCAGGACGTGAGCGAAAAATACAAAACGCTCGACGACTTAAAAAAAGCCATCATAAAAAATATGGAAAGCGCGAAGGAGCGGCGTATCGGAGAAATCAAAAACAACGAACTGCTTTCCCGGCTTGTCGAAAAAAATCCCTTCGATATCCCTTCTTCCATGCTCGACACGGAACTCGAAAACCGCTGGTATTCGATGGCGCAGCAGTTTCAGACGACGCCGGAACAGCTTGAAAAGATGTTTTCGTCGGCAAAACAGACGAAAGCCGATATACTCAAAGAGTGGGCAGGCGCAAGCGAAAAAATGCTTAAAAGCAGAATTATCGTAGACAATTTGATCCGCGCGCGGAATATTTCCGTTACGCCCGAAGATGTCGAAGCGCGCTATAAAGAAATCGCCGACAGGGGCGGCATAAGCGTCGACGAAGTGAAAAAGCACTACGAAGACGCAAAAGCGAAAGAATACCTCATCGACGACACAAAAGAGCAAAAACTCTACGACGAACTGTATAAAGAGGTGAAAACGGTAAAGGGAGATGCGATATCGTTCGCCGATTTATTTAAAGGGGAAAGCAACTGAACCCACGCCGCCTCGTTTTTTCAGTATATTATATAGACAGGATGTGACTATGAATGAACGGATGAACACGCTCGTCCCCTCCGTCATCGAGCGGAGCGGAAACGTCGAGAGATCCTATGATATTTTTTCACGGCTGCTCAAAGACAGAATTATCTTTATCGACGGGGAGATAAACGACGTTACGGCGGACTTGGTCGTTGCGCAAATTCTCTTTCTCGAATCGGAAAATCCCGATAAAGACATCAGCATATACATAAACAGTCCCGGAGGATCGGTTACCTCAGGTCTTGCGATCTACGATACGATGCAGTACGTCAAGTGCCAAATCCAGACGATCTGCATGGGACAGGCTGCAAGCATTGGTGCAATCCTCCTCGCAGGCGGCACTGCGGGAAAAAGGTTCGCCCTTCCCTCTTCGCGCGTTATGATCCACCAGCCGTGGGGCGGCGTGCAGGGACAGGAAAGCGACATTTCGATCCAGGCAAAAGAAATCGTGCGTTTAAAAAAATTGACGATCGATTATTTTGCGCATCACACGAAAAAAACACCCGAACAGGTTGCTTCCGATATGGAACGCGATTTTTATATGTCGGCCGAAGACGCGCTTGCGTACGGCATCGTCGATCACGTTATGCCGGGGAGAAAAAAGCAATGAAACGATTCGGAAGCGACGCGCAGTTTTGTTCGTTTTGCGGCAAACCTGCAGACGCATCGCGTCATCTCGTAGGAGCGCCTTCAGGCAATATCCACATCTGCAATCAGTGCGTCGCCGTCTGCCAAAGCATGCTCGATCAGGAAGAAGGAGAAGTCGCGCCGATTACGATGAACGACGTCCCGACTCCGAAAGAATTCAAAGAATACCTCGATCAGTATGTCGTCGGACAGGACGAAGCGAAAAAGACGCTTTCCGTCGCCGTGTACAACCACTACAAGCGCATGTCGGTTCCGAAAAGCATGCGCAAAGACGACGACGTGCTCATCGAAAAATCGAACATACTGCTCATGGGGCCGACCGGAAGCGGAAAGACGCTGCTTGCAAAAACGCTCGCGCAAAAACTCAAAGTACCCTTCGCCATCGCCGATGCGACGACACTCACCGAAGCGGGTTATGTCGGAGAAGACGTCGAAAACGTGCTTTTAAAATTGATAAACGCCGCAAACGGCAACATCAAAGCCGCCGAGCGCGGTATCATCTTTATCGATGAAATCGACAAGATTTCGCGCAAAAGCGAAAATACGTCGATCACGCGCGACGTGTCGGGCGAAGGCGTACAGCAGGCGCTTTTAAAAATCATCGAAGGTACGCACGCGAGCGTTCCGCCGCAGGGAGGACGCAAGCACCCGAATCAGGAGATGATCGATATCGACACAACAAACGTCCTCTTTATCTTGGGCGGCGCTTTCGTCGGTCTTGAAAAGATCATCGAACAGCGCACTGCAGAGCGCGCAATGGGTTTCGGCAGCAACGTCGGTATGATGAACGAAGAAGACCGCATGAACCTGCTCAACCGCTGCACTCCCGACGACCTCGTCAAATTCGGCATCATCCCCGAACTGATCGGACGGATGCCTATCACCGTCGCACTCAAAGAGCTCACGCGGGACGATTTGGTGCGCATCCTCACCGAACCGAAAAACGCGATCACAAAGCAGTTTCAAGCATCTTTCGCCCTCGACAACGTCAAACTCGAATTCACCGATGAAGCGATCGGGGAAATCGCCGACGAAGCCGTCCGCCAAAAAACCGGCGCGCGCGGACTTCGCAGCATCGTCGAAAAAATGCTGCAGGATATCATGTACGAACTCCCGTCGATCAAAGACCGCGAGCAAAAAAAGCTCGTCGTTTCGAAAGATATCGTGCAAAATAAAACCCATCTCGACGTAGGATCTCTTTTGACGGCGTAGATGTAAAGCGCAGACGATCGCATCGCCTGTAAAGCGCAGACGATTTATCGCATTGTCCGCGACTCGCATTTCATCATATTGTCCGCGAATCGTACTGCGTTTTCATATACGAAAATCGTACATATCTTTTACAATTTTCATTTCTATCTTGACATAATTAGCGGTTTTTGTCAGAATAAAAAAACCGCACGAACGCCGATTTTGCGGACGGTATATCCGCTGCGGCGCGATGATTATTTTACGGAGTAAACCCGATGAACACGAGTAAAACGATTGAAAAGATCAAATCACTTTTTGAAAAAGATGCGGCGGAAAAGCTGCCGCATAATATACCGCTTTTGCTTCGCTCCCGTGCCGAAGCCTATCCCGACTACACGTTGCAGATCGTTAAAAACGAAGTCGGCGAATACGAGCACTACAGCTACAAGCGCGTTTACAATCGCGTCGTCGAAACGGCGTGCGCGCTGCAAAAGATCGGCGTAACGCGCGGAGCCTTTGTCGGTCTCATGTGCGACAACCGGCGCGAATGGTTTATCCTCGATCACGCGATTTTGTCTCTCGGCGCAACCGATATTCCCCGCGGACTCGATTCGACGGGAACCGAAATGGCCTTCATATTGAATTTCATCAAATGCGAAATCTGTATTTTTGAAAATCAAAAGCAGCTGCAAAAGCTCTTCGACTGCGGAGTTGACGTGCCGACGCTGAAGACGGTTATCCTCATCGATTCGCCTACGGACGATGAGATAAAAAAACAGGCGAAAGCGCGCGAAATCAAAATTTGGAAATACATCGATCTTGAGGACAAAGGACGCCACGCTTCCGAAAAAGAGCGAAAAGCGGTTGAAGCTGAAATGGATAAAACGGGCGCCGACGAAACGGCGACGATCATCTTTACGTCGGGAACGACAGGAACTCCCAAAGGCGTTATGCTTACGCACGACAACTATATCGCGCAGTGCGAAGTGGTAAAGCTCGCCCTTCCGACGACGAAGGACGAAGACATCTGGCTGTCGGTGCTTCCCGTATGGCACAGTTTCGAGCGTGCGTTTCAATATTTTATCGTCGCGCTCAAAAGCAGCATCGCGTATTCGAAACCGTCGGCCGCTATCATGCTTTCCGATATGGCGAAAGTTCATCCGACATGGATGTGCGGTGTCCCCCGCCTGTGGGAATCGCTTGCAAACGGTATTTTCCGCCAGATGGAAAAAGAAAACAGCGTTACGCAGTTTTCGTTCAACCTTGCGATCAAAATCGGAAAAGCGTTTTCGTGGGCGAGCGACCGCGTGAGGGGCCGTGTGTGCCGCTACAGAAACAGCACGCGCATCTTCGACGTTTTATACGGCATCGTTCCGTTTATCCTGCTCGCCCCGTGGTACGGTATCTGCAAAGTCGTCGTCTTTAAAAAGATCCGCGCAGTGCTCGGCGGTCACATGGTTGCGGCGATTTCCGGAGGAGGAGCACTGCAAAGCGATATCGATTCGTTCTATCACGCGATCGGTTTCAATCTGCTCGAAGGCTACGGCATTACCGAAGCGGCTCCCGTCCTTTCGGTGCGCAATCCTTTAAAGCCGCGCTCGGGCTGCGTCGGCGTCGTATTCCCTGCGGCCGAAGTGCGCGTCGTTTCGCTCAACGAAGACGGCTCGCTCGGTACCGAAGCGCTTCCGCCCGGTAAAAAAGGCATCGTCGAAGCGAGAGGCCGCCAAATCATGAAAGGCTACTACGAGCGTCCCGATTTGACGGCTCAGGTTATCGATAAAGACGGCTGGCTCAACACGGGCGATATCGGTATGATGACGCAGGACAACGAAATCAAAATCACCGGACGAGCGAAGGATACGATCGTATTGCTCGGCGGAGAAAATATCGAACCCGCGGTTATCGAAGCCTCTCTTTTGAACAGCCCCTACATCGAACGCGTCATGATCGTGGGGCAGGATAAAAAATATATCGCAGCTCTCATCGTTCCGGCAAAAGACGTGCTCACCGAGTGGGCGAACACCTCTCTTGTCATGTACAGTTCGTGGGAGAGCCTGCTTGAATCGAACGAAGTGCAAATGTTTTTCCGCGAAGAGATCGAACGCCGCGTAAACGAAAAGACGGGCTTCCGCACCTGTGAACGCATCAACCGCTTCGCACTGCTTCCGAACAGTTTTGAAGCCGGAAAAGAAGTCAATGCAAAAGGCGAAATGATGCGTTATAAGATTACGAAGATATACGCAAAAGAGATCAAATCCCTTTTTGCGTAAAACGACTGCCGGAAACGAACTTTGTTCGATCGGATGACTCCCGTGTACAGGAGTTCCGCAGTCAAATAATGGCGGATATCGGCATAATGTTCCGCAGCCACACGTCCCCGGGACAGCGGTACGCGGCAGCTCCCTTCCCCGCTCTGTCGTTGACGATGATCGTGAGTACGCCGGGCCACTTTGCAAGGAGGAACTCGGACACGCCATCCGTGCCGTACATGGGAAGCAGCCCCTATATACATACGTAAACGTCGATTTGCGCAATGCCGCCGTTTCTTGCAAACAGCATATTCGTTTCTTGGGCGGTAAGCGATGTTCCCTCGCGTGTTTCCGTTTTATTTACACAAATGCTCGGTTTTTCGGCACGGTGATATATGATCGGAGTACCGCACCACGTAAAGCAAAGCGTTTCGTCATCGAAAAATTCCGAAGAACGCAGCAGCGTCGGCGTAAACGAGGCGATTCCGTCTGCAATGTGTACTCCGAGTTCTCCCCACCGTGTGAGGATTTCTTCTTTTACTTGTCCCGTCATACCGGGCTGCTTCGCACCTTGTCCCGACGGCGTGTGCGAGTACGGATCTGCCGGAAATGCACCGTACAATTCCGGCGTTTTATTAAAACCGAGTCCTGATCGAATATCGTAATACGCGTCTACAAGTTCTTTTACCGTATTTTTAGGTACAGCGATACGTTCGGCGCGGAACACCGTTTCCTGTACTGCGAGCAACAGTTTTGAAACCATGTGCCAGTAAATACTGCCGAGACCTTCGTATGCATAAAAAGTTCCCGAGCGTCCCGTAAAATGATGATGACAAAATGTTTTTTCGTATAACCTGTGAAGAAAGTCGATTTCCCGTTTAGTCGGCCGCCCGGGCAGCCTTGCAAGCCGTTCATCCATACACCGGACATTACGGAATTCGGGATTAAAATGATACGTACCGTTGCAGTCTTTCGCAAGAATTTTCGAACCGGTCAAAGCAATAAATTCGGAAATCGGAAGAATATCTTCCTGTACGATGCAATTCTTTTGCATAAACGGAGGAAGTTCTTTATTCGGATAGAGAATATAGGAGTGTTGCCGTGCTTCATATAAGCGGCTTGCTTTGAGTGCCCGTATAAGTGCAAGCGATTCTTCGGGAGAGAGAAAACCGGATGACAGAACGGCGACTTGTCCTTCCAGCATTTCATCGAGCATTTCGATTTCCATACGGTCATCATAAATTTGCAGCACATTGTATGCGTGATACATGCCGTCGCTGCGCTTATTGATTTTTATACAATGCGCAATATGTTTTTTTATTGCGTTCAGCATTTCGATAATCGTTTTTGATGCAAATAATTTTTCAGGACCCGAATAGCCTGCACGGTATAATGCGTTTCGCTCCCGCTCGAAAATTAAACCCGCTTTATCGGTAAAAATTTTCCGTTCAAAAGGATTTGATGCAACGCTTTCAGGATCGGTTTCCGAAAAAAGGGTTCCGAGTTTTATAAAACAGTCTGCAATTTCCCCGGGAAACGGATATGTCTGTGCTTTTGAATCGGAAAATAAATGCAGCAGAAAATCTATATACCGATACACATAGCAGACCGTTACAATCGAAAGACCGTAACCGGCAAGCGCATTATTTGCGTCGTTCCATTCGGGGCGCTGTGTATTCAGCCATATACCGCCGCCGGGAACGAAGTTTGCCGCTTTTGCGATAAGTGCTTGAATCAATTTTGCCGCAAAAGAGATAAGCGTTACTTGACCGAGTTCATCGCACACGAGTTTCGCATCGGAACCGCTTTCGTGCGCTTTTTTGATAAGTAAATCACTGCGTTCTTTGTCGAAGATAATCGTGTCGCGAGGATTTTTTACAATGTCTGTATATGATTTAATTCTGTACGGTACATTTGCACTTACATACAGTTTTTCTCCGAGTGACGCAATCAAATCGCTGCGGTTTACCGCACTGTACAGTTCAAGCAGTTTTTGCATATAGATGATTTGATGATCTCCCCAATAGCCGATATGCGACCATGGATTATCTGCGTCGGGAATTTCCCAATCGATGCCGGTACGAGAAATGCGATACGGATTAAAACCTTCCGGCGTCATCGCGTTGACAAATTTTGCGCACATATGTTTGATGTACTGCGGATATGACCAAGCGAGGGCTTCCCAGTTTTGAAAAATATCGCGCCAATTGCCTTCATAGTTTAAAAGGAGATTTCCGTTTACATCTCTCAGTACAATCGTAAAGCGATTCCACGGACGGCTCGGATCCCCATGTCTGCGCGAAAAAGCAAGCGGCAAGTATTCATAGAAAAGACGCAAAATCTGTACATTTTTTATTTTTTTCACCGCATCATAAAAAACGGAATACGGAACCCACGTGTCGTTTGTGCTTATTACCGATTCTATGTCCCTTGCAATTTTTAAACAACTCTTATTACGCTGTGCAATAAAACCGATAAAATCGGCCGTGTTGATTTTTCCTTCGTTCGGAAAAAAACCTCCGCGCATACAGTTAAACATAACATTTTCCGCGTGATGTACGCAGGTCATCGTATCTGCAGTTTTTTGAATGCCGTCCGCTTCGGCAATGTACGTTGTCATCAGTTCTTTATTTTTTGCAATGTCCGCTTCAAGCGCTGTAACTGCCTTTGTACGGTCTTGGAGCAGCGTTTCAAGTTCGGCGATCTTTACCGCGTCAAGACCGGCATCAAGCACTTGGTACCAGCTTTCGCTTTGCTGCGGTGCAAGTGAAATTGTTTTGCAGATAAATGCGCCCGAACGCTTTCCCTTGATGACCGAAACCGTTTCCACCGTTCCGCTTTGTGCAAACTGTTCGGGTGAATCGATCGAAAGTTTGATTTCGTCGTGTGTTGAAAACCAGCACGTGTTTGCATATAAGCCTTCGTTCGGTTCCGCTTTATCGCTTAGTATCGACGAAACAGAAAACAATCCGAGCTGTGCATGTTTCGTATTATCCAAATCCGTTTTTTTATACGCGTCGAGGAGTTCGCTGTTTGAATTTTGCACATACGCTTCGGTACACGCAGGCATAATATTGCGGCATCCGTCGAGGACGGAAAGCGTTACCGACGTATCGGAAAGGTTGGTAATACTCACTTTTCGTACCAGTCCGAATTGTGCCGACGATGTCCATGCGTAACGGAACGAAAGTTCAAGTGTCTTGTTGATTTCTTCGAACCATACGGATGTACCAAACGTATTTTTATAGATATTGCGTACAATCTGTGCAGCGTATCGTTTTTTTATTGCGGGAGAAAACGATACGAAGGGTTCCCATACCGTTTCCGCATCGTTTTTTGCGATTGCGGTATAAGATCCGGTGTTCGATTTCCCGTCGGAAACTTTATCTGCGGTATAATACGGAAAAATTGCATGATCGCAATCGATTCGTCCGGCCGTGATTCCTCCGTGTGCCCAGCAGAAATTCCACACATCCGAAGCACTCGGTATACTCATAAAAAAATCGTCCATACAGTCGTAGTTTTCTATTTTGTACACGCGCTCGCCGTCAAATTCGGTAAAATATCCTTTACATACTTTTTTCATGCTAAAATCCTCCGTACCGTTTTCTGTTTTGATTGCTCTACGGTAAAGCATGCACCACATACTGTCAATTTTAAAAATCGAAAAACCGAAAAAAACACACCTTTGAGAAATATAACAATCTGGCACTTTCAAAGCGGCGGGGCTATACTGCAAAAGAAACGAGGTACTCATGAAAGAAAAACATATACATCAAACGCATACGAAAATAAAAAAATCGTTTTGGGTGCGGCTCCGCGAAGAGAAGTATTTGCAGGCAATGGCACTCTGCGGTGTTGTATGGATGCTTATATTCAATTATATCCCAATGTACGGAATCCTCATTGCATTTAAAAAAAATTTTATGATAACGACACCGCTGTTCAGTAAAAAATTTTTTGAAACGGCATGGGCGGAATCCTTCGGTTTGCAGCACTTTATTAATTTTTTTCATGATGAAGAGTTTTTAAATATTATGGCAAATACGCTCAGCATCAGCGTGCTTAAACTGCTTATCAATTTTCCGCTGCCTATTGTTTTTGCGCTTATGCTTAATGAAGTACGTAACGCATGGTTTAAAAAATTCGTTCAAACGATTTCATATATGCCGCATTTTTTGTCGTGGGTCGTGCTCGGTGGTATCCTTACTACATGGATGGGTGAATCGGGCTTATTTAATGAAATTCTTATTAAGATCGGCATAATGAAAGAAGGCATTGCGTATTTGGCATATCCGAAATATTTTTGGCCCATCGTTATTTTTTCGGATTTATGGAAAGAACTCGGCTGGAATGCCATCATTTACCTTGCGGCGATTTCCGCAATCGATCAAGAAATGTATGAAGCGGCAAAGATAGACGGCGCTGGGCACATGCGTCAAATATGGTCGATCACGCTTCCGTCAATTGCACCGACGATTACCATTTTGTTTATTTTGCAAGTCGGTTCGCTGCTTAACTCAAACTTCGATCAAATGCTGGTGTTGTGGAATCCGCTCAATGCACCGCGCAGTAATGTCATCGACATTTACGTATATTCAACGGCGATGCGCAGTATGCGGTATGCCTACGCATCGGCAATCGGATTGTTTAAATCGGTCATAGCGTTTATCTTGCTGTTCGGAGCGAATCAAGTTACGAAAAAACTAAACGATACATCGCTGTTTTAGTACGGAGGCGGTATGGAAAAAATCAATAAAGTAAATCAATATACCATATACGATAGAGTTATAACTACTGTGATGATAGTCATCTGCTTTTTTGCGCTTTATCCGGTGTGGTATACGATTATCATTTCTTTTAACGACTCAAACGATGCCATGCTCGGCGGCATCTATTGGCTGCCGCGCAAATTCGGTGTGGAAAGCTATAAAACGGTGTTTCAAGATAAAACGATTATCAATGCATTTATCATTACGATATTGCGTACGGTTATCGGAACAGTGACGAGCGTTGTTTTTACAGCGATGGTTGCATATGCGTTTTCAAAAAAACATATCATGTGCAACAAGTTTTATACGATACTTGGAACCATCACGATGTTTTTCAGCGGCGGTCTCATTCCCTATTTCATTACGTTAAAAAATATCGGGTTATACGATAATTTTCTGGTATACATTATTCCGAGTTTATTCAATTTTTGGAATATGATTATCTTTATGGCATTTTTCCGAGAGCTTCCTGCAGGTCTTGAAGAATCGGCAAAACTCGACGGCGCAAACGATATGACCGTTTTTATCCGTATCGTTATTCCTCTCTCAATGCCGGTACTTGCCACGATCGCGCTTTTTAACGGCGTTGCGCATTGGAATGATTATTTTACCGGTGTCATGTATATTAATAAGGCGGAACTCCAACCGATTCAAACGTATTTGTACCGAATCGTTGCAAGCGCCTCCGCATCAAAAGCGGTCGTGTCTATGCCGATCGGCGTTTCCGCACAGCAGGTAAGCTCTCAGTCGGTTAGGCTTGCTACAATGGTAGTAACAACCTTTCCGATTATATGCATATATCCGTTTTTGCAAAAATATTTTGTAAAGGGAATACTTGTCGGTTCAATCAAAGGATGAACATTTTCGAAGTACGCAAACGGCGGCAAAGAAAATCGATTGGACGGCGGATCCCTTTACGATATCGTATCGATATTGTTGTCATAAAAAATTGGAGGTTGTATGAAAAAAACGAAAACCGTACTGTTATGCGCCGTACTTGCGGCAGCCTTGCTGTCTTGCAGCAAAGGTAATCAAAAATACGGTATAAACAGTGCCGTAAAAGCGGGAACGGCAGTAACACCGGGTTGGACGCTTAATAAAGACATTCCGATTACATTCGATTGGTATATAAACTTCAGCTGGTTTACACGGCACTGGGGCGACTCGATAGTATCAAAATACATTACACAAAAAACCGGCGTCAATGTAAACTTTATCGTTCCTGCAGGAAACGAAGCCGAAAAGCTGAATGCAATGATTGCCGGCGGTGCGCTTCCCGATTTGATTACGCTTGGCTGGTGGGAAGGACAAGTTCCGCTGATGATCGATGCGGAACTCGTTGAACCGCTCGACGAACTTGCAAAAAAATACGATCCGTATTTTTTTACTGCGGCAAACAAAGACAAACTCGCATGGTACACGCAGGCGGACGGTCATCTTTACGGCTATCCGAATGCATCGTTTACTCCTTCAGACTATGAAAAATACGCAGGAAAACTCACTTCGAATGAAACGTTTTTAGTGCGTAAAGATATGTATGAAGCGCTCGGCAGACCGGATATGACGACTCCCGAAGGATTTCTAAAAGCGCTCCGTGAAGCAAAGGCGAAGTATCCCTCGGTAAACGGACAATCGATTATTCCGTTCGGTACGAATGAATTTACCGATACCGGTTGTCCGCAGCTGCAAGCCTATCTCATGCATTTTCTCGCAATCCCTCCTGAAAAAGACGGAGCTTTTGTCAATGCGGAACTCGGTTTGACGGATAATCCCGAATATATGCGATGGATAAAAACTTTCCGTCAAGCACACAGCGAAGGACTTATTCCGACCGATATCTTCGTAGATAAACGCGCTCAAATAGAAGAAAAAGCGGCGCAGGGAAGATATTTTTGTATGCTCTATCAAAACTGGGATATGCAGGCGGCGCAAGATGCGCTGTATGCACGTGATCCGAACGGCATCTACATTGCGGTTGACGGACCTAAAAATACGGCAGGCGACGCACCGACGCTTTCCGGCGGCGGAATTTCCGGATGGACTATTACGCTCATCTCAAAACAGTGTAAAGATAAAGCGCGCGCAATTCAGTTTCTTTCATATCTTATCAGTGAAGAAGGTCAATTCGATACGAATTTCGGCATTAAAGATACAACGTACACAATCGATGGAAACGGTATTCCGCACTTAACGGCTGAAATTGCAGCGTTAAACCGCAATGATAAAAACAAACAGGAAACCGATGTGGGTGTACAATATACATATTGGATGCTCATGGATACCGCATGGCAGGCACAGTGGGGCGTTGAATACTCACCGGCATACGAACAGCCGCAGCTATGGACTCGTCCCTATGTACGCTCCTTTGCGGTGTACGACGGGCTTACGCTTCCGGTCGGTTCCGATGAACAGCTTATTTTCGAAGATATTCAACGGCGCTGGGGCAGAGTCCTTTCAGAGCTTATACGCGCTCCTTCGGAACAAGACTTTGATCGTATTACCGCAGAGTTTAATCGATATAAAAAAGAAAAAGGAATTGACAAAGTGATTGCAGCGCAAACAAAATTGATGAATGCGAATAAAGCAAAACTCGGTATAAAATAATCCGCGAATACGACGGGGATAGCATACCGAAATACGATAGGACACTATGAAAAAACACGGAACTTTTTCGCGGCGGCTCGTACTGGCGTATACCTGCATAGTAGCCATACCTTTGTTTGTTATCGTCGCTTGTACGGTACACGTTGTCCGAAAGCGGCAGTTTTTGAATCTCGCTGCAGCGTGCCGAGCGGTTTCGGAAGAGCATAGAGAACATATCAATAAAAATATCGATTCGTTTTCGCTGCTCGAACGTATGATAAACGGAAACGGTTCTCTTATGTTGTTCTTTTCCATTCCGGAGCGGAGCAACGAAAGCGAAATCATCGAAACGATGATCGCCGAAGGGACGACGATCGAACGGACGCTTTCGGTTATGCCTGAAATTTACGGCCTGCGTGTTTTTGCTGATAATCCGCTCATTTTGGAACGATGGCCGATATTTTTAAATTCATCCCGTACCGATTTGGCGGTACTAAAGGATTGGGAGTTCAACTATATCGCGGAATATCTCGGAAATCTCGATCAACTTAAATTCGAGTCGGTTTGTTCGACGCGGCGCATTATAAAAAACCGGCAGCCGATCGGATACATTCAAATCACTATGAAAATGTCCGATTTTTTTCCGTTTTTATACAAGAATGCCGATACAACCGAACACGATTATATTTTCGAAGAACGGATCGATACTTCGGACGGAACGAAGTCGCTCGTTCCGATTACAAACGAAACCGTTTCGGCACTGCATGGAACACTGGATAAAAAAGATACCGATGCGCTTACCACCCTACTCAATAATTCGAAAAGCCGCTCCGGACAAATGACGCTTACGGCAAACGGCGATACCCGTTTTGCTTCGTACTTCCGCTCGGAAGAACTGGGCATTGTCGCCGTACACACATCCTCGGTAAAAGTCATTCAGCAGAATGTGATGCTCATTGAACTTATTGCCGTCGCGTGTCTTTTACTCACGATTGCTGCAGTATATTTTGTTGTCCGCTTTACGACTGCACGTCTTATGTCCGGTGTATATTCGATTATGTCGGGAATGGAACAAGTAAAACGCGGTGATTTAAACGTTACTATTCCCGTAAACGATACGGACGAAGTAGGCGATGCGCAGGAAACGTTTAATGCAATGACGACACAGCTGCGCGAACAGATCGAACAAATTACGCAGGAAAAACAGCTCATTGCAGATACCGAAATGAAAGCGATGCAAAATCAAATAAACGCACACTTTTTGTACAATGCGCTTGAAACGATAAAAATGCAGGCGGTTATTTCAAATCAGGAAGATATTGCCCAAAGTCTTGCGGTGCTCGGAAAACTTTTACGCTACGGTCTGCGCTGGAGAGTGCATATTGTCACTGTCGCACAAGAACTCGAATACATCCGTGCGTATGTGTATTTGCTCAACATTCGCAACGATTATGTCATTTTACTCAAAACGGAAATCCCCGAAGCATTCCAAAATATCGAAATCCCGAAAATGACTCTGCAGCCCCTCGTAGAAAACGCATTTACACACGGCATAGAGCATAGCGGAAAAGATTCGGTTATCCGCGTATATGCACACGCAGATGCGGACGATCCGGAACGGCTGTGGCTGTGCGTACAGGATTTCGGCTGCGGCATTATGCCGGAAGAACTGAAACAAATCACCGCATATCTCGATGACGATACGTATGAGCGTGATTCAAAGGGAAACATCGGATTAAAAAACATTCAGCAGCGATTAACCGTATTATGCGGCAAAGAATATCGAATCCGCATTTCTTCAACGCCGGGTGCCGGGACGCTTATCTGTGTTCCCGTTCCGCTCACTCCCGATTACACACGTAAAAAAAATCCGTGAATTTTCGGAGGAAGCAGATGGTTACGATTGTCATTGCGGATGATGAAAAATTAATTCGCGCAGGATTAAAAAAGATTTTAACCGCGGCGCTCGATATTCCGCTCAAGATCCTTGAAGCGAAAAACGGAGGAGAAGCGTTTGCGCTGTGCGAAACACAGGAACCGGAATTATTAATCACCGATATTCGTATGCCGGTAATGAACGGCATTGACCTTATGAAAAAAATAGCGACGCTTGAGCACAAGCCGGAAATTATCGTACTCTCAGGCTATGATGATTTTTCATACGCAAAAGCGGCGATTGAAAACAAGGCGACCACATATTTGTTAAAACCGGTTGACAAACACGAACTCATCGACGCGGTACACGACGCGATTTCGATATCGCAAAAAAAAATTAAGCGGCATAACGAGCAGCTGCTCCGGGCGGTAATCAACGAGGGGCGCATAAACGGTGCGGCAGCCCGTTTTAATTTCGGACAGGGCTTATACTACGTTTCCATTGCAGGGCACGAATGCATGAAAACGATAGAACGGGAACTGCTCTATGCAACATATTACGTGATGGAACAAAAAAAAGATTACGTGAGCATCGCGCTTGCGTACGAAGGCAAACCGATCACGTATGATAAAACACTGCTTCATTCTTTTGTCGTCGGCGTAAGCGCTGCGGCAAACAACTTTTCAATGATACGTATCAGTAAGCGTCAATCATATACTGCATGTATGCAGGCATTTTTTAACGAAGCGGACGGTTCTCCCGCTCCGCACATCCGGTACGGAATTTTTCGGTATCAAGGATCGGAACCGGAGCATGATTTTTCCGCCGTCGACAAAGCCTATGACCGCTTTGTAAGCATTGTCGATATTGCCTCCCCCGAAGAAGCACGGAGTGCCGTCGATGCGTTGTTTGATTTTTCCGGTACGACAGCCGCAGAAAACGCCGAACGTTTATATCACTTATACACAAAAATCGTAAACAATCTGTTTACACAGTTTTCGGCTCAAAACGAAAGCGACATGTACTTGCATTTGAAAAGTATTATGATAGAAAGCATATATAGATGTACGGATATTCGGTATTGGATAAGCGCAGTACGCAATTATGCGCTTTATCTGAACGCATTGCTCATACAAAAAAATGCAAAAGAATACCCGTATATTTCCGACGCGATCGAATATGTTAAAACGCATTATACGAAAAACATCAACATGGCGATGGTTGCAAATCAAGTATCGGTCAATTACACATGGTTTTCGGAAAAGTTCAAAGAACACACCGGCGTCAATTTTAACGAGTACTTAAAACGTTTACGTATCGAAGAAGCAAAGCGTTTGCTTGAAAAAGGATGTTATAAAGTATATGAAGTTGCGCAGCGTTCCGGATTCGGCGACATAAAATATTTTATGAAAGTATTTCGTGAAAATACGGGTATGTCGCCGTCCGAATGGAAAAACAAGCATGCGAATCGATAAAAAACGAAAAAAATCGACCTTTTTGAAAATCTTCATTCTACAAAAGTAAAATTTTTGGGGCTATACTGGACTGAACGGAACACGGTAACCCCTACCGTCCGATTTTATACAGTTTTAGTTTCCACGGAGGATCTGCATGAAAAGACTCTTCAAAAGTGTGTACATCTGTACAGCGGCGGCGCTGCTGTGTACATCGTGCCTTACCGTATATGCAAAAAAAATCGTCGATCCGCCCTATGTGCCTAAAGAGGATGCATATGCAGATGCAGGCGAACAGGAAAAGCGATTTTACGTGTATTATTCGGCAAAAACGAAACCTGTCATAGACGGAAATTTTTCCGAATGGAACGGTCTCGAAGGTGTTCATACGCGCCGCGTCATATACGGCGGTTCGTTTAATCCGAAAAATACGGACGGTTTTTTTACGACGCGCGCGGATAACGAATTTTTGTATCTCTATGCGGATATCACGGACGACGAACCACAGGAAAATCAGTTTCCCGCACCGCAGGCGTGGCGCGACGATTCGATCGAATTCTTTTTCGGTACGGATACGAGCCGCCATACATCGTATAAAACCACCGATCATCGCATACGCATAGTACCGCAAAGCAAAAAAAATAAGTTCGTATACGATGCAGGTGTAGATGATGTGTCGATGAAGGAAAATATTAAAGCGGCTGTCGTGTATTCGGAACACGGGTACAAAGTGGAAGCGGCGATTCCGTTTTCACTTTTAGGTATCACAAAGCTTAAAATAGGACAGCCGGTACGCGGCGACTTCCAAATCAACGATGCGGACAACGGCAAAGAACGTTCGCGTCTCGTGCTGTGGAACAGCGTAAAAGACAATCCGTATGCCGACGCAAGCGTATGGGGAAACGGCATTGTAGCGGCATTGCCGTAAGGGGTAGCATAATGAAGAAAAAATACGGTATTGCAGCGATTATACTCATTATCGGAAGCGTTTTATGCGCAAAAACCATCAGCGTACAAAAAAACGATAAAGGATGGCGTTTGCTTGACGGCACAAAAGAAGTGGAAGTAAAAGGCGTCGTATGGGCATATACGCCGATCGGAGAAACGTTTTCATACGATTTATGGTCAAAGAGCGACGAATTCATTCAGCGCATGATAGACACCGATATGATACTGCTCAAAGCGATGGGTGTGAACGCGATCCGTTGCTTTTACGAGATTCCGCCGAAATGGGTCGAATACATTTACACAAAATACGGCATTTATTCAATCGTCAATAATATGCTCGGCCGCTACGGCATAACGGTGCGCGGTACATGGTATCCCAACACGGACTATTCCGACTTATACACGCGTGAAACGCTTATCGCAATGGCAAAAGAAACCGCCGAAAAATTCCGCGGTGTAAACGGCGTACTCATGTATATGTTCGGCAACGAAAGCAATTACGGACTCGTATGGTCAACGACGGAGATCGAAAATCTTCCGGTGGGAGAACAAAACACGCTCAAAGCGGGCTATCTGTACAGCGTCCTTGAAGAAGCGATGAAAGTTTGTAAAGAGATCGATCCCGATCGTCCCGTCGGTATAGTCAACGGCGATACGCAGTATTTGGAATTGATAAAAACCTTGTGCCCTTCGCTCGAAATTTTCGGTGTCAATGCATACCGCGGCTATAAATTCTACGATTCGTTCTATGAAAATATTGCGGATATACTCGATAAACCGGTCATGCTCACCGAAGCGGGTGCCGATGCGTACAATGCAGTGCGCCGTCAAGAAGATCAATACGCCCAAATGGTATATTTGCAAACACAGTGGGAAGAAATTTATCAACAGGCATACGGTAAGGGGCGTTCGCAAAACGTTATCGGCGGATTTGTCTTCGAATGGATCGATGAATGGTGGAAACAGTTTCAAAATAAAGAACTCGATATTCACAATGAAAACGGCACGTGGGCAAACTCCGGTTACGATTTGGATTACCGCGACGATGTAAATAATATGAATGAAGAGTGGTTCGGTATTTGCGCGCAGAGTAAAATCACCGACCGCGGCATTCATCGGCGCATTCCGCGCGCTGCGTACTATATGCTTGCGGATGCATGGAAACTGTCGCTGTATAATTCTACAAATCAGGAAATAGAAAAAACCTTTACATCGCTTAACACCGGATTGTACCTGGCAAACGGCAACGAACAGTCAATCAAAGAAACGCTCAACGAAAAAAAATTCGTCACGATCGATAAACTCGATGCAAGCGTATATGCGGTTACTCCGGTGTCGATCCAAAAACTCGGAGATGCGATCAAGGCCGGTAAAAGTTTTAAAGAGGCGTTAAATTATAAAGGAAGCGATGATAAAGTAAATAAACCGCACGTAAGCGCAGAAATATCGCTCGGACTTACGATTCGTCCGTTTGAAAATTTTTCCGGTTCCGTACTGCTCAAAGCATGGACGGACGAACCGTATACGAATCTTGCAGAGGCCAATCCGCGCTATTATAAAACGGGCGATGAATCTTCTTCAAATCCGAAAAACAACCGTCAACTGCAATACGTCGATGTGTATGCCGCATCGTTCAATTATACAAATCCGTATTTCGATCTGAACGGCTACTATCATACCGGACACGGGAACTTCGAAACTTCGGGCGATGTATTTAATATCGCACGAGAATGCTGGTATATGGAAGGCGTCGACAAATACGGCACTTGGGGTTCAAAGGCTCCGATCGCTGCGGAATTTATCGGAAAAGAAGTGCTTAAAGGTCTGACCGTTATAGGAGGACCGGAAATTTGGGAAGGTGCACCGCCCCAGCTTTTGATCAACTACTTTCACGTATTTTCAAAAAAGCCGTCCTGGCTTTCGCGGCTTGCAGCAGGCCTTACCTATACGGAAGAATTCGGTTCTTCCGTAAATATCAACTTCGATCCCTATAACGGATTCGGTTCGGGACGTAAAGCGTCGCTGTACGGCGAAGCGGGAATTGCTCCCTGGGTAACGCTTAAGTTAGGTCTGCTGCATGCGGGGTCTGAAAAAGTGGGGGCACAATACACGTCGACAAAGGGTACGACAAAAAAGATTACCTATGCTGACACGCTCGGCGGGTATATGCAGGCGGGTACGAATATGTTTCAGCACCTGTATATTTACACGAACGTATTGTACCGCGGACTTGCCGCCGAAACAAATCCTGAAACCGTGCGAGGCAGTTTTTTTACCGGAGATGCCGGCTCGGGTAACCGCTTTGAAGTGCAAGTCGGTGCGGATGCGATTTTCGGAGACTTTGTAATTCGTCCGATAATCCGCGCACGGACGCCGCTTGAAAGAGCGAACGGACGCTCTTTGCTGAAAGGTTCGCCGTTTATTGTCGATTCATTTAATCGGGAAGCGCTTGAAGTAGAAGCGGTATTTACTTACGATCCGGAAGGAGCAACGTGGTATCACGAGTGGAACAATAACGATGTCGAAGGAGCGAATTTTGCGGTTTCCCTTACGGGAAAATACACGCTGTTTGCCGGACGAACGGATATCATTCCGTTTAAGAGCGATACGTGGAATAAGCTTTCGAATGCCGACGGTTCGTCGACAAGCGATTATGTGTGGTACGACAGCCCCGCCCCGCTTCCGCTCCAGTGGAATTTGTGGCAGATAGGTACGCGCATCGTATCAAATCCGCTGCCCGATTTGCGTATTATCGGTACGGCCGGCGGCGGCTGTCTCGGTTCGGTTACGGGTACGTACGAAGACAGACCGGAAAAAGTGTACTTTGCGAATATGGGCATCGCCGCGCGCTACGGTCATTGGATCGGTTCATTCAACTGTCAAGTCAACACGTGGGGACAGGAATATTGGTGGAAATATTTTAACCGCATATTCCCGTTCCAATACGTGTTCGACGCTGCATACAGCTTTAAACCGAATCCGTCATTTATTTTTCCCGAAAAACGTATCGGCATAAAAATCGCGGGGCGTACATTCGGAAAACACAGCGCCGACCCGTACGGCGCGCTGCCGAAAGGTGCAACGATGGACGGATCTTCATACATGGAGCTTACCGCATACTTTAATATAGGGTTATAATTATGCGCATACGATACATTTCCGTACTGCTGTGTGCCGCGATGTACATATCGTGCATATTTTTGCCGGGACAGGAAAATGCCGTTTCAAATAATAATCCTTCTCCGGGGGACGGCGTTTTTACGGGAACGCCGCCTCAGACAAAACACGGCAAAACGCTTGTATGGAATGATGAGTTTACGGTATCGGGTACTACCGATTCATCAAAATGGAAATACCAAGTCGGAAACGGCAATTGGGGCTGGGGCAACGGAGAGTTTCAATATTATACCGATAATACTTCCGTTGCCGACACCGCACGGGTTGCAAACGGCATGCTTATCATAAAGGCATATCACGACGGTATACAGTGGAAAAGCGCGCGTTTAAATTCCAAACAGAGCTGGACCTACGGCTATATTGAAGCGCGGCTTAAAATAACCGACAGAAAAGGCGCATGGCCTGCGTTTTGGATGATGCCGAAAACAAGCGCCTACGGTACGTGGCCGAAAAGCGGCGAAATAGACATTATGGAAAATGCTCCGTCCCATCCCGCTTTGGGGCCTCACCGCGTATTCAGCACGCTTCATGCACAGGGACACTCCGGCGGCAACGGTAAAGGCATAGGCAATAAAACATATTCAAACAACCTCTTTAACGAGTGGCATACCTTCGGCGTTAAATGGGAAGCGGATAAAATCACCGCGTATTACGACGATGTGGAAATGGATTCGTATACAAACGACAATACGTGGCAAAACTATCCGTACGACAAAGATTTTTACATCATATTGAATCTTGGGATCGGCGGCACTCTCGGCGGCGGGCCGTATACGGACGGTCCGAATGCCGACGTAGAAAGTCTAAAGGGAAGCGACGTGCTTTTTCTTGTCGATTGGGTACGCGTGTACCAGTAAAGCGAAAAAATCACACTGTACTAAAATTTGTCATAGTTTCTTTCTCAAAAAAAATCACTTACACTATAATAGAGTGCTGTAAGGTGCGGCGTACCGAAACGTCGGAGCAGTGTTCCTCGTGCAAAGTACGCACACGGTTAAAACTTTTCGGAACTTGATTCGAAGCCGCGGACACGCAGAATCGGTTCTTTGCAGAACGAGGCGCAAGTTTTTATTTCCTACCAAAAATATTTTAATGAGGAGGAGTTGTATGAAAAAAGCTAAGATGATCGCATTCTTTATGTCGGCTGTTTTGGCGTTTTCTTTTCTCGGATGTACTAACGGCAGTGACGGGTCGGATACCGGCAATTCGGGAGGAACCTTGCCCGGTAACGACGGGTGGACATTCTACAAAAATACTGCTTATAACATATTCAGACTTACCGCACTTGAGGGAAACTATACGTTCGACCCTGCAAGCGAGCGGCCGCGTTTTACCGTCACGGAAGCGCCCGGCAGCAGCGGTACGGTACGTTGTGCGCTTGAATCGGTCAATGCTGCAAAGTCATTCGACTTTACCGGCGTCGCAAACCTTACTTTCCAAATACGCGGTACTATAGATACCAAAGCGCTCTGCCTCGCCGTACAGGAAAAATCGGATACGGTATTTCCGGGAAGAACGGCGCTGTCGGACACTATTGATGCGATAAGCGAAAGCGAGTGGACAACCGTTAATCTTGCCCTCTCTATTCCGGACTCAGACAAAAAACAGATCAAATATGCGTGTCTGTTGATCGTTTCAAACGAATGGGGCGGCGTATGCAATACGGGCGATTGGTTCGAAATAAAAAATCTCGATTGGACTGATGCAGCCGGGCAATCGCAGCTTTTAAGTCTTGTTGCGGAAACGGGCGGCGAAACAGGAGAAGATCCCTCAGGCTCCACGCAATGGGTTGCCGTCAGAGATATAGAGTATCTTGATGCGGCAGGACAGAGCGTATCCCTCACCTACTCAAGCGGCGCGAGCGGAAATCCTTTCGGCGACTGGGGCGCATTCTTTGCAGATACGACGCACGATCCCATCGACTTACAGATTTGGCAAGGTCTCAGTGCGGATACACCGAATGCGGATGACGGCATAAAATTTGCAATAGATCCCGGCGCTGCGTGGTTCGGTGCGGCGATCGTACAAGATCCTGCCGTGGGGCCGACCGACGGTACTTGCGTATTTTACGATATGTCGCGCGTTGCAAAAATCAGATTAAAAGTGCGTGGTGGCGAAGAGCTGCAAATATGGGCGGGCGCAAGCGATACAAACGCATCCGCACATTTAAAAAAACAACTCATCGATGTGACAACCGGTTGGAAAACCGTTGAAATCCCCATTACCGGTGTCGCACAAGCATATTCGATTTTTGCGTTCGGCAACGGGAAAAACTGGATGCTGTGCAAAAATCCCGCATACGATATATTCGATATTCAAGTGTGGGGAGACGGCGGCGGAACTTTCGATTTTGTAAATAAAGCCGATTGTTCGCGCTTTACCGTTAAAACAAAGGGAAGCGCAGCCGGAAATAAATGGGTCGGCGGCGGGCTGGTACCTGTCGAAACCGGAAAAGTGTTCGATTTTTCCGCAGTACGCAAGATGACATTTGAAATTCGCGGTACGATAGATCCCGCATCGCTGTGTCTCGGCGTACAGGCGCGCGGAAACGAACTTATCTATCCGGCAAAAGCGGCGCTTTCAACGACGGCAGCCCTTACATCGCTCAGCGAAACGAACTGGACGACCCTTACCTTTGACATCGCGAGAGCCGCTTCGTTGGATATTATCAATGCATATATGCTCCTGATATCGGAAGATTTCGGTACGTTCAACGAAGGCGATTGGTTTGAAATAAAAAATCTCGATTGGACGGACGACGCCGGCACTTCGGTTCCGTTAACGCTCAAAGATCAAACGCCCGAAGCTCCGGTACCGGAACCGGAGGGCGAATGGGTCGCGTTTAAAGACATTACGTATTACGACGCGGGCGGCAACAGCATCGCCTTGCAGTACGACGGAACTCCTTCTTCAGATACGATCGGCGACGGCTGGGGCGCGTTGTTTACGAACCGAAGCCATAACCCCGTCGATTTGCAAGTATGGGGAAAGGACGGCAGCCCTACGTTTGAAGTAAAAACGGGAAGCGCGGGAATCAACGACACCTACGGTATGGTAGTCAATATTCTTACGGACTCCGGATGGTACGGCGGCGCGATCGTAGAAAACAATGCAAATCCTGCGACAAGCAGTACATATTACAATATGTCGAACGTGAAAAAAATCACGCTCAAAGTAAAATCAAATAAAGCGCGCAGGATTTGGGTAGGCGCAAGCAATAAAAATGCAACGGACGATTTAGGCAGAATATACGCCGACGTCGGACCGGACGCTTGGGAAGAGGTTGAACTGCAGACTGCTTTCGTACAAAGAGCATGGACACCTTTCGCATTCGGCGGAAACGTAGTGAGCGACGCGCCTCCTCCCGAACCGACGGGCGAATGGGTTGCATTTAAAGACATCACGTATCTTGCCGCCGACGGTACGGCTGTCGCATTAAAATACAAAGATGTAAACGAAACGCAGGTGATCGATACCGGCTGGGGTGCATTGTTTACAAATCCCGATCACAACCCCGTCGATTTGCAAATATATCAAGCGTGCAGCGTACCTTCCGGTACGGCAGGCGTAAACAATACCTACGGCATGGTAGTCAATATTACGAATCCTACAACGTGGTTCGGCGGCGCGATCGTACAAAACCCCGGTACAGCTGCAGGAAATTCGAACTGCATATATTACGATATGTCGGCGGTACGGAAAATCGTTTTTAAAGTCAAAAGCAATAAAAACCGGAAAATATGGGCGGGCGCAAGCAATGCGGATACTGCAGACACGCTTGCAAAACAAACTTTCGATGTGACGACGGACTGGCAGACAAAAACGATGGATATTACCGGTGTCGCACAAGCGTATGCGATCTTCGGTTTCGGCGGCGGTGTCGGCTGGGAGCTTTGTAAAGATCCTTTTTACGATATATTCAACCTGCAAATATGGGGCGGCGGTGCAGGCGGTTTCGGTATGCAGCAGTATGGCGGTTATTCGCGCTTTACCGTTACACGATACGGCGGCGGCTGGGTCGGCGGCGGTTTAGTCAGACAGAATATGTCAAAATTCTTTGACTTAACCGGTGTCAAAAAAATGACGTTCAAAATACGCGGGAAGGTAAATACAAAAGCTTTGTGTTTAGCCGTACAGGTGAGTCAAAACGAGATATATCCCAGAAAGAACTCGTTATATAACGCTGGGTATACTTCCCTGAGCGAAACGGACTGGACTTCAGTAACGTTCGATGTTTCCGGTGCCGAACCCAAAAATGTAATAAATGTCTTTATGCTTATTTTTGCAAAAGATTGGGGCGGCGATTATGCAATAGGAGATTGGTTCGAAATCAAAGACTTGGACTGGACGGATGATGCGGGAAATTCGATCAAAATCAAGTATCGGTAGTATAGGGAGGCTGTATGAAAAAAGCTAAGATGATTGTATTGTTTGTATCGGCTGTTTTGGCGTTTTCTTTTTTCGGATGCAATAACGGCAGCGACATAGCCGAGACCGGCAATCTCGGAGGAGGAGGCAACACCGGCGGAGGCGGAGGTAATTACGTACCGCCCAATATTGCGGGGGAATGGGTGCAGTTTAAAGACATCGCTTATTTTGATGAAAGCGGCAATTCTGTTGCCTTGCAATTTTCCGACAATCCTTCGGGAGAAACGATCGGTGACGCATGGGGCGCTTTGTTTGCAAACGGCGGTCATAATCAGATCGATTTGCAAATATGGCAAACCGAAAGCGGCGATGCTACGTTTACCCTTGAATCAAGCGATATAAATGAAGAGGGTATGCTATGTACGGCTGCGTATTCAAATTGGTTCGGCGGCGCAATCGTACAAAACCCTGCGACAAAACCGACAGACGCCGATTGCACATTTTATGATATGTCGGCAGTACGGAAAATCGTTTTTAAAGTGCGCGCAAGTATACCGATCAAAATATGGGCGGGCGCAAGCAATAAAAATGCAAGCGACGGTTTTAAACAGCAGGATGTGAATGTTACTGTCGACTGGCAGGAAGTAACGGTTCATATGGTCGGCGTACAAAAAGCATTTGCAATCTTTGCATTCGCATGGGAAAGCGACGATGTTTCTACACCTCTTACCATCGGCGACGGTTGGGGAAATACGTTCACAAACCGCAATCACAATCCGTTTGCAGTGCAGATTTGGACGGATCCGTCGGGTAATCTTACATTCGGTTTCGGTGCAAGCGATATTTCCGCGACCGAAGGCGTACAATTTACCGCAACGGCAGAAGGTGAAAATGCCGAATGGTTCGGCGGCGCATTCGTACAAGATCCGGCAAGAGATCCGAAAAAAGCGATTTGTTACGATATGTCATCCGTCGTAAAGATCCGATTTGAAGCACAGGCAAGCAAAGCTATAAACATTTGGGCGGGTACCACAGACAACAACCATTCGTCTTCGTTTAATAAAAGCCATCGCTTTGACGTTACGACAAGCTGGCAAAGCTTTGAGTTCAGCTGTACGAGTATTCCAAAATCCTTTGCACCTTTCGGCTTTGCCGACGACGCAAAACCGCGCGATTTTACGGCAGGAGACTGGATACGATTCCGAAATATCGATTTTCTCGACAAAAACGGACACAGCGTTGCATTAAAATGGGTAAAATAATACGAGGAGCGGGTCGGAAAAAATCATACTTTTTTGAAAAAAATCTTACTTTTATTTTTTCCGTACCCGTGTAAAATTAAAGCCATACTACTTTATGGAGGAATGGAGGAATTATGAAATTAATAAAAAAATGCATTGTGATTTTTATTTTAGCTTTATCGGCAGCCGCTTTTATCGGTTGCGACGCAAATGACGTGAGCGCAAACAATCCTGCAGGCGGAGGTTCGGGCGGAGGCTCGGGAGGCGGCGACGATCCTTCCTTACAACAGACATGGCTTGCCATAAAAGACATCGAATATCTTGATGCAAGTAATAATCCGCTTACATTGCAATGGATAAATCATACGGACGAAACGGCAACAATGGGCAACGGCTGGGGCGCGCTCATGAAAAACAATACGCAGCACGATGTAGCCGATTTTCAAATCTGGAATCACGATCCCAGTTTTGACGCAAGTTTTACGGACGAATACGGTATGAAACTCGTGTTCAATAGTAAAAAGAATTGGGTCGGCGGCGCATTTATAGTCAATAAACAGGCAAATAATAATACCGAAGGATATTATGATATGAGCGCCGTAAAAAAAATTACCTACAAAGTATGCGGCTCGAGCGCATATAAAATATGGGTCGGAGCGAGTACGACTGCAAACAGCAGTGCACCGGATTCTATTACGCACAATGCAGTAAATGTTACAACCGAATGGCAGGAAAAAGAATTTAACATTACCGGCGTCAGTCCTGCGTGGACTATGTTTGCGTTTGCCTGCGAAAGCATACCCGGCAACACTATCGATTACGATGCGGTTATCGGCGACGGGTGGCAAAATTTGTTCAAATCTCAAGCGCACTCCGCAATCGATTTCCAAATTTGGGCAAATACGATGAATACAAGCGGAGGAATATTCGATAGCGACGGTGCGTTGAAGTGCGTTAAAGCGACGGGTCAGTCTTGGATGGGCGGAGCTTTTGTGCAAAACATTGAGACACAGCCGAACAAAAGCTATACATACGATACATCTCGTGTCGCAAAGGTTACCTTTGAAGCAAAATGCGAGAAAAAAAATGGACAGCAAATATGGGCGGGTGTCGGCAATACCAAGCCCGGTCAGGGTACTCAGTTTAACGAGTCATTAAAATTTACATTGAGCAATACGGCCTATCAAACATTTACCATACCGAAAACAGGCAATATTCCCGATGAGGCATGGGCAATATTCGGTTTCGGCGGAAGCGGTATGAAAAACGGTGAAACAATTTACATCAAAAATATCATCTATTACGATGCCGGGGGCAACGAGCTTGACATAAAATACAAACGATAAACTATCGACGTATTACGATAACATATTTTGGTCAGCGGAGAACAGCTTGCATCGTCAGTACGTTCGTATGGACGATGCAAGTTTTTTTAAGGGGGAATCACATGGAACAAAAAGAACAACAAACGGACGATCAAGAAGCAACACTCAGTGACGACGAAATGGAAAAAATACTTGAACTCGTTACGGAGTTTCGGTAAGGTTGATCCTACTTTCGTTTTTGCGTAAAACGACTGCCGCCTTCAAACCTTGTGCTTATCCGCAAAAGCACCGCACGTGCGTACGGTGCTTTCGGTTTTTCAAGATTTAATTTCTAAAGCTCGATATGCCGCCTACAAAATATCTTTTGCCGCCTGAGCTCCGGCGATTCTTCCGAAAATGAGGGCTGCGGAAAAATTTGCGCTCGTATCGGTAACTTCGCCGGCAGCATAAGCACCGGGAATAACCGCGCCGCCGGCATCGAGGCACTGCGCGTTTTCATTGCACACGACGCCGCCCTTTGTCATGTGAATGGCGGATTCGATATTCAGCGCATAGTACGGACCTGCAGCATTAAACGGACGCGAGGGTTGTTTTTTGCGCAGCGCGTCTTCAATTTCGCCGGCGGCGGCTCTATTGTAGTCGTTCACCGTTTTAACAAAATTACCTTTGTTTACGCCGATTTTTTCAGCCAGCGCTTCCATCGTATCGGCTTTGACGCCAAGTCCTTTTTTAATATGATCGCCGATACGGAACGAAAAATCGACCATCCCCTGATCGAAAATCATCCAGCAATTTTTACCCTCTTGTTTGAAAATATCCAGTCCTCGCGCAAGACCGTAGGCAACGAGTTCGTTTGTAAAACGCTCACCGTTTTTATTTACCAAAATATAATCGTATTTTTGCGGCGCAACGCGCTCACCGGTAAGTTCGCGACCGCGACTGATCATAAAGCCGAACACAACGGTTTTATCCATGTGACCGAGCTGAAAACCGTGTTTTTCAAAAAGCGGAACCATATCGCCGGTTGCGCCGATCTGATTGGATGAACGAAGCTTTGCCGTACCCGCCGGAGTATATTTTTCGAGCAATGCGGGATTTTGGCAAAAACCGCCCGTCGCAATGATAACCGCATCGGCCGTGATATCGTAGTATTCGTTTTTATGTTTTACTTTCATGCCTGCAAGGCGATTTCCTTTCATGATAAAATCGTATGCCGCCGTCTCCGTCCGCGTTTCGATGCCGAGAGAGGCGATGCGTTTTTCAAGACCGTCGAGTATTTCTTCGCCCGCATACGCATTCGATTCTGCCATGTGGTCGCGATACTCAAACACGTAATTCAAATCGATGCCCATCTTGCGGTACCAGTCGTCCATTTTCACCGTCATATTCGTTTCGGCCGCGAGTCGCGCTTCCGAATCCCACGCCGTCTTTTTGCGGGTTTCGAGAAGCTTTGCAGCGCTGTCTTCCCGCCCGATTTTTTTCTGTGCAAGGCTCGCCGCATGATAAAAAAGCACCATATCGAATTTGCCGTTACCGCCGGTGATTCCCTCTTTTTCGATTATTAAAATATCCTTTGCTGCGACGCCGCTTTCCACAGCGGAAATCGCCGCAGCTTCGCCTGCGGGGCCGGATCCGACGATGAGTATTTTTTTATGCACGGCCGGAAGGTCTTTGCGTTTTCCCGTATCGCCGCTTTTAAAAGCGACGGGGCCCACATCGGTGCCGGCTTTTTTCAGCGCAGCGGCGACTGCCGATTTAATCGAATACGAACTGAAACTCGCCGCGCTGACGCTGTCTACCTGCGGCGTTTGCGCTTTTAGGATACGGGATATGATTATCGGAAACGCACGCTTTTTGACGGGCGACGACTCGTGGTCGGAAACGATACGGATCGCGTCAATTGTTTTTTTCCCCGTAATATCGACTTCGACGACCATATCGCCGTTATACCCGTGCACGGTTTCGATATACGTTACCGATCCGTCCTTTTTGCCGCCGCTTGCACCGAGCAGTATCAACGCCGCCAATGCAATCGGCACAACCGCATTCTTTTTCATCTTCTTCCTCCTTGATATCATACATATATACCGCATTTAACAGTAGCACATATTTCCGATATGTCAAGAATTTTCTAACGGTACGTTCAACCGAATTCTTTTTCGGTTTTCGCTTTAATCGATGTCGCATACTCCGTCGGCGACATGCCCGTTTCGTTTTTAAACTGGCGTGAAAAATAATGGATCGACGAATAACCGAAATGAGATGCGAGTTCCGAAACGTTCATAACCGAATTGCGTATGAGCGTCTTTATCTCATCGATGCGCATACGCGTAAAGTATTTCATCGGGCCGCAGCCGAACCTTTTGGAAAAAATGCTTTTGAGCAAATCGTAGCTGACGTGTACGGTATCGCAGACTTCGTCGGAACGGAGCATCCGAAACATATTTTTCATAAAATAATCGAGCGTCGCTTTGACGATTTCGTCTTCGTACGATAAGCGCGCGTAAGAGCTCACATGCGTCTGTTTGGCAGGCTCCCGTTCGATGTGCGTTCGATAGAGCGACAGCAAAAGCAGTTCGAGGTTGCTTACGATAAGCTGCGCTTCCCACGGAAAAGCCGCAGTCCGCGCTTCCATTTTCGGAACATAGGGATCATCGAGCGGAGTGGCAAATAGGCTCCGCGCGTGAGCGATGATTTCGGCGAGCAGCGACTGTTCCTTTTGCGTATACGAAAGCGTTTTATCTCTAAAAAAATCGATCGCACAAGACGCGCAGATAAACGAAATGACGATGACGTTCGGGGAGTCGATGCCGTTCGCTTTCAGCGCGTGGAATTCGTTCGGCTTGTGAAATTTGATCTGTCCGCGGCGAAGAATCGACCATGCTTTTCCGTTGTATATTTCGATTTCTCCTTTGTCGACGCAGACGAGTTCCCAAAAATCGTGTCGCTCTCCCGCAAACGAAAACGTATTTCGGTATTCAAAATAATGGACCGTTACGATCGCATCGACGGAAATCAATTTTTGAGGATAAAACGGCGTATAGTATGCAGTGTTGTCGATATCCATAGTTCGATTATACATCGATTTTTCTAAAATAACAAATTTTACACCGTATTGTGCAAATACAACCGAAAATTCACATGATACACTTTTACAACTACGGTATTATCGAAAATTATATTTTCCGTTATACTGCATTTTGAGGTTTTCAGCATTTTCAACTAGGGGGATATATGAAAAAATCGGTTACAGCGGTATGTGCGGTTTTTATGTGCGCAGCGCTTTTTATAAGCTGCGGCGGCAAAAAAAACGAAAAGCTTGTATATTGGAGCATGTGGAACGAAGCGGAGCCGCAGGGTAAAGTCATTGCTGAAGCGGTTCGGGAATTCGAAAAAGAAACGGGTATCAAAATCGAAGTCAATTTCAACGGCAGAGAAATCAGGAAAACGCTTCAGCCGGCGCTCGATGCAGGGGAAACGATCGATATCTTCGACGAGGATATCGAACGGGTCGCCAAGACATGGGGAAAATACCTTTTACCGCTCGATTCGTTTATCGATAAAAGCTATCCGACGACGGACGGTAAAGCGTACAAAGACGTCGTAAATACTCTGCTGCTTTCCGTTGCTCGTGAATTAGGCGACGGAACGGTAAAAAATATTCCGTACCAGCCTTCGACCTTTGTCACTATGTACAATAAAGACCTCTTTGCAAAAGCCGGCATCTTGTCTCCTCCCGCGACATGGGATGAAATGCTCGACGCGTGCGCAAAGCTGAAAGCGGTCGGAGTATACGGTATCACCGTCGACGACGCATATATGGCAGCTCTGTTCGGCTACTGCATGGATCGCCTCGTCGGTAAAGACGCCGCGCTTGCAATGGTAAAAAACAACGATTTCACCGGACCGCAAGTGCTTGAGTTCGGAAAGATTTGGGAAAACATGGCGAAAAAGGGCTATATCATCCCAAAAGCCGCATCGAATATTTTTCCTGCGGGACAGGTTGAAGATATTGCGACGGGAAAGGCTGCGATGTATCTCAACGGAACGTGGCTTCCGAATGAAATCAAAGGGAATGCACCCGATATGAACTGGGGAGAATTTGCGTGGCCGGCCATCGCGTCAGCGGGCGACGGTATCGAAGCCAATCACTTCGGTTCGCAGAGTTTCGGCATCAATAAAGATTCAAAGCACGCCGAAGAAGCGTTTCGCTTTATCGTCTATATGACGACCGGCAAATGGGATGAAACTCTTGCATCCGAAAGCATCGGTATTCCCGTCGCAAACGATTCGGAGTGGCCGATGCAGCTTGCCGATGCAAAACTTATCGTCGATTCGACAACGAAGCGGCTTCCGTATGCGTGCGGTATGGAAGACAATTCCGACGTAAACGCAAAGATAAAAGAAAATTTTGCAAAGCTCATCGTCGGCACGCATACGGCGCAGTCGTTTGCGGATGCGATGACAAAATAATATCGGATATTTCCAGCATGCGGGAAGGCGTCGGCGATTCTGAAAGGGATAATCGACGCCGACCTCAAAGTCTTTTTAGCCAGGATAATTTGCGATGCTCAAAAAAAATAAAACGATGATCGCCGTATTTTTAACTCCGGCGCTTATATGCTATGTGCTTTTCTTTTTATATCCGACAATCAGAACCTTCGTCATGAGTTTTTTCCGTATCGAAAGTATTTCCGATCCCGTTTCAACATGGAAATTTTTCGGTTTCGGTAATTATAAAAAGCTGTTTTCGACCCCTATTTTTTTGCAGTCGATGTACAATATCGCGCGCATTTGGTGTATCGGCGGGCTCGGTACGATGTTCATGAGTTTGCTCTTCGCTTTTATCCTGTCGAGCGGCATACGCGCAAAATCGTTTTTCAGAAGCGCCATATATCTTCCGAATGTCGTGAGCGCAGTCGCGATGGGAACGATGTGGATCAATTACATCTACAATCCGGATTACGGTTTGCTGTACACGGTGCTGCATAAAATCGGCATTTTGGATGGAGCGGAAAAGATATTGTGGACGGGACCGGGAAACTTGTTTTGGAGTATGCTCGTCGCATACTGTTTCGGTATGGTCGGCTATCACATGCTCATCTTTATGAGCGGTATCGAGCAGATTCCGCGCGATTATTACGAAGCGGCGCTGCTCGACGGATGCAACGGCTGGCAGCGTTTTCTCCATATAACCGTTCCGTTTTTGCGCGGAGTCGCGCGCACGAACCTCGTCATGTGGACGGTGTATACCGTCGGCTTTTTCGTGTGGGGACAGCTGTTCAGTCCGGTAAATCTTTCGAACGATACCGTCGCTCCGATGAATTATATGTACGAACTCGTGTTCGGCTCTTCATCTTCGGCGAATACGGCACGCGATACGGGAGCGGGAGCCGCAATCGGCATTATCATGATGCTCATCGTTATCGTCGTGTTTTTGTTGACAAGCCGCATCGTTAAAAACGACGACACGGAAGTATAAGGGGAGGCGATACGATGTCCGAAGTTAATACATTGCATACGGGTAAATCGAATGTCGGAAAACGGTATTCCGTTGCTGCAGGGTATACGCTGGTAGGGCTTTGGGTTTTGTTTACGTTTATCCTTATCAGCTGGGTAGTTTTTGCATCGTTTTCGACGTCGCAGGAGATTTTCTCCGATCACATGTTCAAATTCGTAAGCGGTTTTCATTTCGACAATTACGTAAAAGCGTGGAGCACGCAAAGGGTTTCGGTTTTTTTTATGAACTCGCTTTTGTATACGCTCGCATCCTGTACGGCGATCGTCGTCATTTCCGCACCCGCAGCCTATGTGCTTTCCCGTTTTAAATTCAAAGGAAACGCACTGCTGCAGAATATGTTCGCTACGGGGCTCGGCATACCGCTCATAATGGTTATCATGCCGCTGTTCGGCCTCGTGTCGCAGCTGCATTTGACCAATAACCGAATCCTTATCATTTTTTTGTATACGGCGATGAATATTCCGTTCGGTGTGTTTTATCTTTCCGCCTTTTTCAGAAATTTGAGCCCCTCGTACGAAGAGGCTGCGGCTATAGACGGCTGCAATCCGATAGCGGCGTTTTGGATCATCATCTTTCCGCTTGCCCAGCCGGGCATCGTTACGGTGAGCATCTTCAATTTTATCACCGTATGGAACGAATATTTTATGTCGCTCATATTCGCAAACAGAACCGCCGTACGTCCCGTCGCCGTCGGTTTGTACAGTATGATTCAGTCGATGCGCTATACGGGAGACTGGGGCGGTATGTTTGCAAGCGTCGTCATCGTATTTTTGCCGACGTTTATTTTGTACCTGTTCCTCTCCGAACGGGTTATCGCCGGAGTTACGAGCGGCGCGATTAAAGGCTGATCGGTAAGGGGCTTATCGCTATGATATACGCTTCGACCGAAAAAATCTCTGCCGCGCTTTTACAGGGGGAAAACCCGCTGCCGCATTTCCGCTCTCGCGAACACGATATGCGCGTCGAGTTTTGCAAAGGAACGCCGCCCTTTTGTTTGAGCGGAGCGGGTTTTTCATGCGGTTATCGGATTTTACCGTATACGGTGCAGGACAGATACGACCGTAACAGAAAGGAATGCGATATCCGCACGATCGTCATGGAAAACGATTTTATCAAAGCGGAATTTCTTCCCGATTGGGGAGGACGGCTTTGGTCGCTCGTCGACAAAACGGAGGGGCGCGAGCTTTTGTACAAAAACGAAGTGCTCCAGCCGGCAAATCTCGCCATACGCAATGCGTGGTTTTCAGGCGGCATCGAATGGAATGTGGGACAGTACGGGCACGCGTTTACAACCTGTTCGACCGTCGGCTTTGCGTCGGTGCGCGCATCGGACGGTGAAGAATTTCTGCGCATGTATTCGTATGAGCGGTGCAAAGATTTCTTTTGGCAAATCGATTTTCATCTTCCCTCATCCTCGCATTTTTTGTACGCGCATCCGGTTATCTTCAACATAAACGACGAGCCGCTTTCCGTTTATTATTGGACGAATATCGCAGTGCCGCAGACGGACTCGTCCCGCGTGTTCGCTTCTTCCCGTCATGCCCTGTATAAAACGCCGGATGATCAAAACGGCAGACCGACTTTCGGTTACGGCAGTATGCCGTTTTTTCCCATAGCTCCCGACATCGACCTGTCCTATCCTGCGCGCATACCTTTTTCGAGCGAATACTTTTTTAACTGTACCGACGAATCCCATCCGTGGGAAACAGCCCTCGAAAAAGACGGCTCAGGTTTGTTCGACGTTTCGACCGGAGAGCTTTCATACCGTAAAATGTTTTGCTGGGGAAACTGCCGCGGCGGCAGGCATTGGGGGAGCTTTCTCGCAGGGGAAGCCGAAACGTCGCTTGGCGCACGCGAAGGAGAAGAGGAAACTGCCGACTGCCGCTACTTTGAAATACAGGCGGGGCTTTCGCAGACGCAGCTCCACGGCGTCAGTATGCCCCCGCGCGACAGGTGGGAGTGGACGCAGGCTTTCGGACTTCTTTGCGTATCGGCAAGCGATGCCGCATCGAACGATTGGAACCTCGCCGCGAGCGCCGTCGAGCGCAGCGTACGCGATTCGATCGATACGTCAAAGCTCGATTTGCTCGACGCATCCTATGCGGCTGAAGCCGATCTTCCGATTTCAAAAACGCTTTCCGATGCGGGAGAATGGGGCGCGCTCGAAAAAGAGCGGCGGATGATGCAGGGCGAAAGCGATATACCGCCGTCTGCGGCGTTTTGTTTTTCGGACGAGCAAAACCCATGGCGGCTTTTGCTTACGGAAGGAAGCTTTCCGTATCGCGCCCCCGAAGACGGTCCGGGTCAATTTATGACAGGGAGAAAATGGCAGGAACTGCTCGAAGCATACATAGCCGCTTCGAAAGAGATGCCCCCGTGGAATGCATTCTATCACTTGGGCCTTATGAAAATGGAAAACGGCGATGAAAAAGGTGCCGCATCGTGTTGGTTCAATGCCGAAAAAGCGTGCAGCACCGCGTGGACGCAGAGAAATCTCGCGCAGCTTGCGCTTTTCAAAAACGATATTACCGGAGCGCTTTCGCATTATGAGCGCGCGGTGCAGGCTGCAGGATTTTACGCGGACGTCTCCGTCGCCGAAGAATACGCAGCCCTCCTCGTACAAACGGAACGCTATGAAAGAGCGATCGAACTCTATAGCTCGCTTCCCGATGCGTGGAAAAACAGCGACTCTCTTGTCATCGCATACGGCAGGGCATGCGCATCGCTCGGAAAAAAAGATGAAGCGTACAAAACGCTTTCCCGTAACTTTGCGAATATCCGCGAAAGCGAATCCCCTCTCGCCGATATTTGGAGCAGGATGCACGCTTCGCCACCGCCCTTTTGCCTCGATTTCAGCATGAAGTCTTCCGGCGGATCGAACGATCGAAAGGAGCCGTTATGACCGGCGAAAAAGCGAATACGGAAATACGCGATATCCTCTCATCCTATCCGTTTTCCGGAATCTGCCGCTCGTGTGTCCGCTTCGGAAGCGGCCACATCAACGACACTTTTTTTGCAACCTATGACAACGGCGGAAAAGAAAATCGTTATATCGTGCAGCGTATCAATACCGACGTATTCAAAGACGTTGACGCGCTCATGGACAATATCTGGCGCGTTACTTCGTTCCTTGCAGAAAAAATTATTAAAAACGGAGGAGACGCGTCGCGTGAAGCGATGACCTTTATTAAAAATAAAGAGGGGGCTCTCTATACCCGAAGCAAAAAAGGCGCGTGCTGGAGGGCGTATCGTTTTATCGAAGACGCGCTGAGTATAGACGCCGCGCAAAGCGAAGCCGATTTTTACAACGCCTCTTATGCGTTCGGCACATTTCAATATCTTCTCTCCGATTTTCCGGCATCTTCTCTGCATGAAACGATTCCCGCTTTTCACGACACGCCGAAACGCTACCGCGATTTTATCGATACGGTAAAGCGCGACGCGTGCGGTAGAGCGGCATCCGTTCGGGACGAAATCGATTTTTATATTTCGCACGAACGCGATATGCGCGTATACGCCGACGCATACAGCGCAGGCGTCCTTCCCCTCCGCGTGACGCACAACGATGCGAAGCTCAATAACGTGCTCCTCGACAAGGAGACGCGTAAAGGTTTATGCGTTATCGATTTGGATACGGTGATGCCGGGTTTTGCCGGTTTCGATTTCGGAGATGCGATACGTTTCGGCGCGAGCACGGGTGCCGAAGACGAAAGGGATCTGTCGAAGGTGTGCCTTGACGAAGGCCTCTTTCGCGCCGGTGCGGAGGGATATATCGCAGGCTCGCGCGGTACGCTCACCGAAGACGAGCTTCGCCTGCTTCCTGTAGGAGCAAAGATTATGACGCTCGAATGCGGCATGCGCTTTCTCGCCGACTATATCGAAGGCGACCGCTATTTTAAGACAGACCGCGAATCTCACAACCTCGACCGCTCCCGCACACAGATAAAACTCGTCCGCGAATTCGAAACGCGGAAGGATTCGCTCGAAGCGATTGTGCGCTCCGTAGCCTGCATCTACTGATTATACGGCGGCTTTAAGCTTAAGCGCGTTTACGGTTTCGATCATAAAGTCGGCGATATTCGCGCCGGCTTTGCCTTCGTACATCCACGCGGTCTCTTTCGCTTCTCTGCGTGCTGCGGCGAGAGAAGGGCTGTCGCTCGCGTTCTGAATGACGTCTTTGATCGCCGGAAAATCCGCTTCTTCAAGTTTGATGCCGATCTTTTTCAACATTGCAAACTGCCACAACTCTTTTTGCAGATCGTAGGCGTCGTAGGGACGCAGATCGATATCGGCGTTGACGTACATGACCGGTTTATCGCATAAAAATGCATAATCGAATATGATACCTGAAAAATCGGAAATCATGATATCGGCCTTTTTCATCGCGTAGATATTGTCGCGATTGTAATCCCACTCGACGTTTTTGCTGTCTTTGTAGCGCTTTTCGAGACGGTCGAGCATATCGGCTTCAGACTTTTTCGACTGCGGGTGCGGACGCACGATAATACGCCATCCCGTCGCGGCAAGCGGATCGAGGAGGCGTTCGCCGTATTTTTTCAAAACGCCGACATCTCCCCACGACGGAGAGACGAGCACCGTAAAGACGTGATGTTCTTCTTCGGGAATCGCTTTGATCTTTTGCGCAAGCACGTCGAGATAGGTACAGCCGACGGTGACGAGCTCTTTTTTTGCGATGCCGCGCTGAGCTTCGAGCGTACGGATGTCCGCTTTTTGATAATCGCCGGTGAGCAGCACGGAATCGAAGTAGTCGAGGCCGAAGAGACGGTACGTTGTCGCGTCGTTCGGCATGTGGAGCACATGCGAATAGTGACCTACGTTTTTGCTGCGCTTGAGCTGATACACGTTGAGACCGGGCGTCGTCATCAAAACAATGCCTGCGCTTAAGAGATTGAGGCGTGCAAATGCGGCATTTCCTTCGCCGATATATTCCGCTTTAACAAATTGATACTGCTGTTCAAAGACAGGATCGTCTTCGGCCGATGTGTAGTAGACGAGGGGAAGCCGCCGTTTTTCGAATTCGTCCGCGACGGGTTTAAAGACGTTCCAATATTGCTTTCCTTCGCAGTAGACGACGTACTGTTTATACGACGCATCGGCGGTTTGCACACCCTTGCCGCGTTTTCCCGAAAAAAACAATTTCAGTTTTAAAAGCGCCGCTTTGCCGAGAAAAAAAAGCGTCGCAGCCGCTCCGATGAGGATCGAAAAGAGCATACTGCCCGTTCCCGGATCTATATATAAAAATAAAGTCGTCTGCATAATTACTCCCATAAAAACTTTTTTGTGCGGATAAGTATTATTTTATCACGGATCGCCGTTTCAATCAATAAAATATCCGTCATTTACAAATTTTTTCTCTGTTATAAATTTAACATATCACAATAATAAATCGCTTCCTTGACAGTATGCTGCGAACCTGTTAAAATATATTATTATATTCGATACTTATAATCGTTCGGGCGGTTAACTCAGGGGTAGAGTGCTACCTTCACACGGTAGAAGCCATTGGTTCAAATCCAATACCGCCTATATGCAGGCCACTACGCTTTCCGTCACTTTTCCGTCAGGCAAAACACTGTGTGTGCCTTCCGGTACGCCGCTCAATACGCTGCTTCCGCACTTTTCCGAAAACGTGGAGCACATTCTTGCCGTAAAAGTGAACAACGGAATCGAGCCCTTCGATAAACCGCTCGAAATCAATTCCTATCTCGAACCCGTCCTCGACTCGAGCAAAGACGGTGCGCAAGTGTACCGCCGATCGCTGTGTCTCCTGCTGGCAGCCGCGGCGCACAAGCTTTTTCCGCTGTCACGCCTTTTATGCGGCCACAGTCTCGGAAGCGGCTATTACTATACGCTCGAAACGGGAAAGCCTATAAACAAAGAACAGATCGAAGCGCTTGAAAAAGAGATGCGCCTCCTCGTCGCAAAAAATCTTCCGATAACCGTACAGTTCCTTTCCTACACGGATGCGGTTTCGCTTTTTGAAGCGCTCGGGCGCGTCGAAACGCGGCTGCAGCTGAACTATTTTTGTCCGCCGCGCGTCAAAATCAATTCCCTCGACAATTTTTCCGATCTCTATTTCGGTCCCCTTGTTCCGTCGACGGGCTTTTTAAAAACGTTCGGTCTCCTACCCTACGGCAAAGGTTTTTTGCTGCGCTTTCCTCAGCCGTCGGCCCCCGACGAACTGCCCGAATTCGTCGACCAGCCGCAGCTTTTCGAAATCTACAGCCGCTACAAAGAGTGGGGAAAACGCATCGGCGTAACATCGGCGGCAACTTTAAATAAACTCGTCAACGAACGCAAGATAAACGATTTTATCGATATCGCGGAAACCTTTCAGCAACGGCAGTTCGCCGACGTCGCCGATCAAATCGCAAAGCGCGAGCGGGTGCGCGCCGTACTCATTGCAGGCCCGTCGAGTTCCGGGAAAACGACATCTGCAAAAAAACTCGCGCTCGAACTCGAAGCTATCGGCTACCTGCCGCACGTACTCAGTCTCGACAGCTATTATGTCGGACGCGACAAAAATCCGAAAGACGAAAACGGCGATTACGATTACGAATGCCTCGAAGCCCTCGACATCGATTTGCTCAACGACAATCTGCTCGACCTCTTTGCCGGAAAAGAAATACGCATCCCGTCGTACAACTTTCAGCGCGGCGAACGCTATTACGAAGATAAAAATACGATGAAGCTCGCCGACAACGAAATTTTAATAATCGAAGGCATCCACGGCTTAAACGATAAACTGACCTCTCGTATTCCGCACGAGCTCAAATTTAAAATCTACCTGTCCGCGCTCACGCAACTCAACCTCGACGACCACAACCGCATTTCGACGAGCGACAACCGCCTCATCCGTAGAATCGTGCGCGACTCGCAGTTCCGCGGCAAAAGCGCCGCCGAAACGATTTCGATGTGGCCGAGCGTGCAAGCGGGAGAGCAAAAACACATCTTCCCGTTTCAAATCAATGCCGACGCGATGCTCAACACCGCTCTCGACTACGAACTCGCAGTCCTCAAAGTCTACGCCGACCCGCTTTTGCGCTGCGTCAAGCCGACGCAAAAAGAATACGGAGAAGCGTGCCGCCTTTTGAGTTTTTTATACAACTTTTCGCCCGTTCCACCGACGGCCGTTCCGGCGCGTTCGATCATGCGCGAATTTATCGGCGGCAGCGCCTTCCATTATTAATTAACCACTTCCCCTCGCCGCGCGCGCGTTTGTCACGTCGTCGGCGATATCGTTCGCTTCGTTCATCTCCGCATCTTTGTACGCTTTGAACTGCCGATCGCGCAGCTTACGGAGGCCTTCGGTTTTTTGCATCGCTTCCTGCATTTCTTTGCGCCTTTGCTCCGAAACGAGCTTCGCTTCGGCGAGCTTTTCCAAAAGATAAGTTTTTTGCTGGTCGAGGAACGCATAAAAATCGTTTGCCCGCGCTATGGCGTTGAAATCGGTCGAACCGCGCATCTTTTCGGCGAGAGAAGCATATTGAGAAGCGACTTCGTCGATGCGCATTTCAATATCGTGTTCGACCGCCATCGCTTTACCGAGCGCGAGTTCCGCTTCGTTTTGCAGATACTCGCGGTATTTCATCACGTCTTCGAGAGGAAACGCAAATTTTTTCATTCGGATTCTTCGGCAATTTGGGCTGCGCCGAGGGAAGGAACGACGGGAGCTTCTCCGTATTCTTCAATCGGAATCGCAACCCCTGAAAGCTCGGAAAGTTTTTTGAGCGTTTCGTCAAGCGGGCACTTTTCGTATTCTTCCTGCATTAAAAAATCTTCAATACCGGTATGCTTTTCGATTGCGGCATCGATTTCAGCCGAATTTCCTTTTTGATAGATACCCGTCGTAATCATCATTTCGTTGTTCGCATAAGAAGCCATAAGCGTGCGCAGTATGCCGACGGCTTTTTGCGTTTCGCGCCCGGTAACGCGTTTGGAAAGGCGGCTTATCGACTGCAGCACGTCGATCGCGGGGTAATGATAGGCCTGCGCGAGGCGGCGGTTTAAAATGATGTGCCCGTCGAGCGTTCCGCGCACTTTGTCGGTAATCGGCTCGTTGAGATCGTCTCCGTCGACGAGCACGGTGTAAAACGCCGTAATCGATCCCTTGTCGTTTGTACCGGCTCTTTCAAGCAGCTTCGGGATCATATCGAATACGCTCGGCGGATAACCGCGCTGGGCAGGCGGTTCGCCGTTTGCAAGTCCTATTTCGCGCTGAGCTTGCGCAAATCGCGTAACGGAATCGAACATGAGCATGACGTCTTTGCCTTTGTCGCGGAAATATTCGGCGACGGCGGTCGTCACATAGGCTGCGCGCAGGCGGCAGATCGACGGCTGATCGCTTGTCGCCATAACGACGACCGAACGAGCTAAGCCTTCTTTTCCCAAATCGCGGTTTATAAAATCGAGCACTTCGCGGCCGCGCTCTCCGATCAAACCGATAACGTTGATGTCGGCGTCGGTGTTGCGCGCTATCATGCTGATGAGCGTCGATTTTCCGACGCCGCTTCCGGCAAATATTCCGAGCCGCTGCCCCTTACCGACGGTGAGCATCGCATCGATCGCACGAACTCCCGTCGCTACCCGGCGCACGACGGGAAGACGCTTCATAGGATCGGGAGGAGAAGCGACTGCAGGATAATACATTTCCGGCACGATTTCGCCGAGCCCGTCGCAGGGTTTTCCCGTCGCATCGATGACACGGCCCAAAAGGGATGAACCGACGGGAACGCGCAGCACGGAACCCGAAGCGACGACTTCACAGCCGACTTCGAGCCCCTTCGTGTCTCCGTATGCGGTGAGCTTTACCGTCGTACCGTCAAGGGCGACGACTTCGGCCGCAAGCGTTTCATTTGAATCCGGCATGCGGATCGTACACATTTCGCCGATGACCGAACGCGGACCGCGGCTTTCGATTTCGAGACCGTTGACCGCCGTCACGTGTCCGATGTATAAAATCGGATCGATCGTTTCAGCCGTTTTGAGGTATTTTGAAAAATCGAATTCTCCCGTATACGATGAACGCATGTCCCCACCCGCGCCGATTTTATTAATCTAAGAAGACGGTTCGATCACGTCGGATTTTGCAAGCGTCTTTACCGGTGAGATTTCCATGACGCGATTTTCGAGTTCGCTGAGCTGGCTCGAAATGCGCGCGTCGATAGCACCGAAGTCGGTTTCGACGATGCAACCGCCCTTTTCCACCGTCGAATCTTCGACGACCGTAATGCCGCGTATGTTTTCGACCCGCTTGATAAAATCGTCTATGTGCTCCGTCGTGAGTTTGACGTCTTCGAGGTTGACGCGAAGCGTCACTTCGCATCTGCCTTTTACCTTTTTCAGAGCAGCGAGTACATTGCTCATGATGACGCTCTTTTGATTTTCGGAAATGATTTTGACGACTTTGCGCGTCATCAAGATGACGAGTTCTACGATCTGCGTTTCGGTATCGCGCAAAATCTCTTCGCGGCGGTGCATAACGGCTTCGAGCATCGCGTGCATGCGCTCGATGAGACGGTTCGCTTCGGCTTCTCCGTCGCGGTAGCCGCTTTCGTGTCCTTCGTCGAAGCCTTTTTTATGCGCGTCCGATTCGACTTTTTGCTGCTGCGCCGTCGCATCGCGGATCAATTCCTGCGCCGATTCCTGCGCTTTTTTTACGATCTCTTCCGCATTTTTTTGTGCATCGGCTTTAATAATATTCGCTTCGTCGGTTTGACGCTTTACTTCGGCAAAGGCCGCCTGTTCCGCCTTCCGGACGATTTCATCCGCCGATGCCTGCGCTTCGTCGAGCATCCGCTTTTTTTCCGCTTCCCAATTTTTTTTGTACTCTTCCGCTTCACGCCGCAAATCATCTGCCGTCGGTCCTTCGTATTCGGGCGCTTTTTCGACTTTTTTTTCTTCGGCCGGCTTAAAGTCGTGGACGAGCTTCAGCATGACTTCGCCCTTTTGCGATTTGACTTCATTCGGGCGGAAAACGGTTTTTGCCATCTGCTTCCTCTATGCTAAATCAAGTTACGAGTTCGTCTTCACCGGAACGCGCGATGACGATTTCACCGGAATCTTCAAGGCGGCGAATAGTCGAAACGATTTTTTGCTGCGATTCTTCGACATCTTTAAGGCGTACCGGCCCCATGAACTCCATATCCTCTTTTAACATGCTCGCCGCGCGCTTGGACATATTGCGGAAAATTTTATCCTGTACTTCCGTATCGACGGATTTGAGCGCTTTTGCGAGTTCCTGCGTATCGACTTCGCGCAGCACTTTTTGAATGGCGCGGTCGTCGAGCATAACGATATCTTCGAAGACGAACATTTTCTTTTTGATCTCTTCGGCCAAATCGGGATCTTCTTCTTCAAGCGATTCGATGATCGCCTTTTCGGAAGAACGGTCGACGAGGTTCAAAATTTCTACGATGCTGTCGACACCGCCGGCTGCAGTGTAATCTTCGCTTGAAAGCGTCGAAAGCTTTTTTTCGAGCACGCGTTCGACTTCGCGCAAAACATCGGGGGAAGTTCTGTCCATCGTCGCAAGGCGCTTCGAAACTTCCGGCTGCATTTCTTCCGGCAGATTTTGGAGTATGACGGCGGCTTTGCCCGGTTCGAGATACGCGAGGATGAGCGCGATCGTCTGCGGGTATTCCTGCTGAATAAAGTTCAGCAAGTGCGCGGGATCGGTTCTCCGTATAAAATCGAAGGGGCGCACTTGGAGCGAACTCGTGAGGCGGTTGATGATGTCGATCGCTTTTTGGCTTCCGAGCGATTTTTCGAGGAGTTCGCGCGCATAGTCAATACCGCCGGTCGTGATGAAATTCTGCGCGTTCATCAACTCTTGGAATTCTTCAAGAACGGCGTCTTTAAATTCCGCATCGATCGTTTCCAAACGCGCTATTTCAAACGTCAGCGTTTCGACTTCGTCTTCGCGAAGATGCTTCATGATTTCGGCGGAAACGTCGCTGCCGAGCGATACGAGGAAGATCGCGGCCTTTTGCCGGCCGGTTAAACTCTTGTAATCTTTTATGCCTTTTTTGCCGCCCACCGACGTCGGCGTTTTTAAGCTGCCGGGCTTCGGAATCGGCTTCGGATTGTTCGATTTTGCACCTGCGCCCTTCGCTTCTTCTGCCATACTGTCACTCCTCCATCAGCCACGTGCGTATGAGCATCGCGACGTCTTCCGGATGTTCTTTTGCCATCGCGATCGCGTTTTCCTGAAGCTCCGCCCTTCGCGACTCTTCGACGGACATCGTAACGCCCATACCCTCCTCTTTCGCGTCCCACAGCGCCTGCTCGCGGGCAGCCTGCTGCTGGCGCAAAAGCTCTTCTTCGCGAAGACGGCGCCGCCGTTCGATTTCCCGCATAATGAGGCGGATGACGATAAACAGCACGAGCACGAGCGCAACTGCGCCGAGAGAAATCATAATCGCAAGACGCCGCCTGATGCCCGCAAAATACGCTTCGTCTTCTGCGGCAAACTGCGCGGTTCTGTCGTACGGAATATTCGTCACCGTTACGATATAATTTTTGCTGACATCGTAGCCGACAGCTCCTTGAATATAGTTCGCCGTCTGCACGAGCGTATCCGTCGGAACGGGCGTATACACGCGCTGGATCCTGCCCGTTTCCGGATCTATAACCGGCTGATGGGTTTTCGGATCGAGCTGCGTCGTCCACGTACCGTCGACATTCGCCGCAACCGAAACGCGGTCTATCTGCGGACTCGTCTCTTTGTGCTCCTGAGTAGTATTGACGACGTTGTTTTGCGTAACGCCCGTTTCGGTAGAACGCCCGATGACGTTCGACATATCGGAATACACGGGCGGCGTCTGACCTTCGGTGCCCGCAGGTCCTTCGGGATTAAAGCCCGTACCCTGCCACTCTTTCGTAACGGTCTGCTGCGAAATCGTGAGCGAATCGCGGAGCTCCGAATCGTCGTAAGGAGTGCGCGGATTGTCGGCGCGGATTTGAATCGGCGTGTAGATCGTAGAATCGCTCGTACGCTTCGACATATCCATATCGATTTTGATATTCAAATCGCGCATGCGGTCTTCGGTATACGTACTCTGAAGCGATTTTAAAATCTGCGCACGGTAGTAGGCTTCGAGCTTTTGAATTTCGCGCTGCTGGCGCGCAACGAGATTGACGGTATCGATCGCATCCATCGCGGCGAAATCGTTTAAGACATTGCCGTCGGCGTCGGTGATCGTAATGTTTTCGGGACGCAATCCTTCGACCGCCGTCTGCACGAGGCTTTGGATGCCGCGTATGCGCCTGGGATCTTGCAGCAGAGAACTCATAGGCTTTACGCGCAAAATGATGCTTGCAGTTACCGGATTTTGTTCGGAAATAAACAGAGAGTTGTCCGGCAAAACGATGTTGACGTCGGCCTTCGTTATGTCGTCGATCGCTTCGAGGTGCTGTTTGACCGTCTGCGTGATCGCGTTTTTAAGGCGCACGTTTTGTTCGGCGTCCGTCGTCGACCAGCTTCGATTGTAAAACGAAGCGAACGGATCGATATTCGACGGGACAAGTCCCTCGCCGATAAGTACGTCCCTCATGCGCCGCGCGGTGCGTTCGTCTCCGACGGAAATATAACCGTCGTCGGTCACGTAGGCTTCGACGTTTTGTTCGCTCAATTTGTCGAGGATTCTCGTCCGCGCCGTCTCGTCGGTAACCGGCGAATTGAAAAGCCGCACCGTCGTCGGACGCGACGAAAGAGATGCCGCGAGCACGATTGCAACGATGACGAGCGCAACAAGGGCAAAGAGCACGACCTTTTGTACGACCGTTCCTTTTGCCCACAAATTTCGTATAGATTCAGTAAGCCTTTTGAGCCATTCGTTCATCTACCCCTCCCGTGAACGAATACGTAAAACGGCAAATCGCACCGTTAAAGTATAGGGAATTATACCATATTATTATATTTTTGAAAAGAGAAAATTTTATAAACGCTCATCGCCGCCTCATACCGTGCACGCAGGTACATGAAGCGCACCCTTACCGCGTCGTTGTGATTTCGTTCCAACCGGAAACGATACGATCGATCACGTTTTGCGCAAGGCCGAGCGACATCCGCGCTTTCGCCATCGCGATCGTCACGTCCTGCGGATCGACCGATTCGGGTTCGGTGAGAATCTTTTGTTCGAGCGCGTCGACGTCGAGCTGCTCGGCATTCATCGACTTTACCGCGTCGATGAGGTAGGATTCGAAATCGATTCGCTTTTTTTCAAGCGCGTTTTTTGCAGCGGACGGAATGCCGTTCAGCGGAGCGCCCGCTATATCCGAAAGATTTGCGCGGCCCGTGTGAGCGGAGAGCGTGCGGTTCATCTGCAATGTGCCGAATTCCGGTATTTTCATAATTTTCCCCTGCGCTCAAATCGTCCGAGCGCTTTTACCCGCCGTCATTATAGCGCTTTTACCGTCCTATTTCCAGTGCGGAAGCAAACATATCTTTTGCGCCTTCGATGACCGTCGAATTGGCTTCATAAGCGCGCGAAGCTGCGATCAAGTCGACCATTTCGTTGACGATGTTGACGTTCGGATATTCGACGTATCCCTTGTTCGGTCCCGACTGTATCGCGTCGGGATGCGTCGGATCGTAGACGAGGCGGCCTTCGGTATCGGTATCTTTTACGATCTGTAAAACGCGTACGCCCTTTCCCGGACCCTCGTCCAAGTCTTCGGGACAAAACGGCATACGCCACTGCACCGACTTTTCGCCGATCGCTTGGAGTATGACGCGAGAACGTTTAAAGGGGCCTCCTTCCTGCGTCCTCGTCGTAGAAGCGTTCGCGATATTGTTTGCGATGACATCGCTTCGAAGACGTTCGGCTGCCATCCCCGTCGCGGCAACGTTTATACTTGAAAAAAGTCCCATACAATACTCCCGTAAAGTGCGCGCCTTTTACGCGCAGTTTAAGCTATAGTTTAGAAGTGCCTATCAGCCTTTTTGCATCGCAGTGTTCACTTGCGAAAATTCGAAATTGATAAGAGAAGCCATCATGCGATACTGCATCTGCGACTGCAAAACGATCATCGCTTCGGTTTCCGCATCGACGTTGTTGCCGTTCGGCTTCGCAGTCGTCGTATAATCGAGGACGCGCCTCGGCTCGACGTCGCGGTAATCATAGGGCTCGTTGAGCGCAAAATGCCTTTCGTCGGTTCGCGTCAGCTGAAAACCGTTTTTCGCCTTTTCTTCCGATTCGAACGCGCGTTTGAGTTCGCTTTCAAAATTGACGACGCTGCGTTTGAAATTCGGTACGCCGCTTGCGGCCATATTGTTCGCCGACACTTGATAGCGCAGCGTATTGACATCCATACCGCGGTGCAGTAAATCGACCGCCCTCGTAAAGGTACTCATACTACAAATTTCGGCAGATAGCGGAAAGGGGTTTAGCGGAAAATAAGGGAGAATCGGCGGGGCGTATAAAAGAGGATTCCCGCCGAAAAGATATTTCGGCGGAAAACTCGCTGTACAGCCTTAGAGTATATAGCGCGACATATCGCCGTCGGTGACGATATCTTTGAGCTTGTCGTCGACGTATGCCGCGTCGATATCGATCGTTTCGCCTGCATGTTCATCCGCGGTAAACGAAATATCGTCGAGCACTTTTTCCATAATCGTGTGGAGCCGCCTCGCGCCGATGTTTTCGCTCTTTGCGTTTACGTCTTCGGCGAGAAAGCTCATACGGTCGATCGCATCCTCGGCAAAACGTACCGTCACTCCTTCCGTTTCGAGGAGCGCAACGTACTGTTTTGTAAGCGCGTTTTTCGGCTCGGTGAGGATTTTTTTGAAATCGTCTTTTTTGAGCGCATCGAGTTCCACGCGCAGCGGAAAGCGTCCCTGCAGTTCGGGAATCAAATCGCTCGGAGCCGAAACGCTGAACGCTCCGGCCGCGATAAACAAAATATGAGAGGTATCGACGACGCCGTACTTCGTATTTACATTGCTGCCTTCGACGATCGGAAGGATGTCGCGCTGCACGCCTTCGCGGGAAACGTCCTGCCCGCGCGATTCTCCGTTTTTCGTCGCGATCTTATCGATTTCGTCGATAAAGATGATGCCGTTTTGTTCGACCCGTTTTTTCGCTTCGGATGCGACTTTATCGCGGTCGATCATCGTGTCGAGCACTTCTCCGCTTATGATTTTCCGCGCTTCGTGGATCGTCACGGTTCTCCGCTTCGCTTTGTTTCCGCCCGAAAACATACCGGCGATGCTCTGCATACTGCTTTCGAGATCTTCCATATTGCCGCCGGCGATGATTTCCATGCTCGGCATTTGAAACTGAGGATGTATCGTAAGCTCCACTTCTCTCTCTTCGAGCTTTCCTTCGCGCAGCATCGTGCGCAACTTTTCCCGCGTCGAGCTTTCTTTTTGCCGGCTTTCACTCTGCGCTTCCGCATCGGATGAGGCGGCCGCTTCCGATACCGCATCGTATAAAGCGGATCTTTCCGATGACGCATTCCGTGTAGCATCTTTTTCCGAAGCGCTGCCCGACCGATCGGAAAGAGATGACGCTTTCGATTCCGCTCCGCCCGCTCCGCTTCCGTTTATAAACGTAAAGATATTTCCGAGGACAGCCGCATCTTTTTTTTCGTTCGCTTTTGCAGCCCTGTCTTTTTCGGCGGAACCGGGGAGCAGGAGATCGAGAAGCCGGTCTTCGACGAGGGGTACGCTTTTTTCGCGCAAACGTTCTTCCATTTCCGCTTTGACGTCGTTGAAACCGACCGCCATCAAATCGCGTATCATCGATTCGACGTCGCGCCCGACGTAGCCGACTTCGGTGTACTTCGTCGCTTCGACTTTTAAAAAGGGCGCCGAACACAGCTTTGCAAGCCGCCGCGCGATTTCCGTTTTGCCGACGCCGGTCGGTCCTATCATGAGGATATTTTTCGGCGCAACTTCGTCGCGGATATCTTCGGGGAGTTTCAAACGGCGGTAGCGGTTACGCAGCGCAACGGCGACCGCGCGCTTCGCCTTTTCCTGTCCGATGATGTATTGATCGAGCCTGAGGACTATTTCCTTCGGCGTCAAATCCGTGTGTACTTCTGCCGGTACGTCGCTCATGCGTTTATGCCTCCTCTACCGTCAAATTGCCGTTCGTATAGATGCAAATTTTGCCCGCAATTTCAAGACTCTTTTCCGCAATTTCCGAAGCGCTCATATCGGAGCTTTCGAGATACGCGAGAGCCGCCGAATACGCATAATTTCCCCCGCTTCCGATCGCGCACACGTCGTTTTCCGGTTCGATGACGTTGCCGTCGCCTGAAATGAGCAGTATCTTCGTTCCGTCGGCGACGAGGAGCTCGGCTTCGAGCTTTTGCAGCGAACGCTCGGTACGCCACATTTTGGCAAGCGCGACGGCGCTGCGCATGATGTCGCCCGAATACTCTTTTAATTTTTCTTCGAATTTATCGAACAGCGTAAACGCGTCCGCAACCGAACCTGCGAATCCCGTAAGCACTTTGCCGTCGTATATTTTGCGCACTTTGCGCGCGTTGCCCTTTACGACCGTATTACCCGCGGTCACCTGTCCGTCGCCCGCCATCGCAACCTTTCCGTTCCGGCGGACGGCGATAACCGTCGTACTGTGAATTTTTCTTGCAGCCATATACACTCCAACAAAAATAAAAAAATAAGCGGCGCGGCCGTTTTACACCGGCGCTTTTGCCGCCGCTTCGCAATCGATTCGATTCCACACAATTAACAATTATCTCATTATCAATTATCTCACCCTTTTCCGTGCGGATGCGCTTTTTCATACAATTCGATAAGACGCTCCGTCGTGATATGCGTATAGCGCTGCGTCGTCGAAATGCTCGCGTGTCCCAAAAGCTCCTGCACGACGCGCACGTCCGCGCCTTGTGAAATCATCGCGGTCGCAAACGTATGCCGAAGCGCGTGCGGCGAAATATGGCGAGCCGTCCCTTCCGCACCCGAATAGCGCGACAGTATCCAGCGGATGCCGTGCGCACCGAGAGCGGTGCCTCTCCTGTTGACGAATATTTCGCTCACATTGTCCGTCATACGTTTTTTTGCAAAAAACTTTTTCCTGTCGGCAAGATACGCTTTGAACGCTTTTTGCGCATCTTCTCCGAAATACACGCGGCGGTCTTTACTGCCCTTTCCGGTGACGAGAGCGGAAGAAAAATCTTCCGACATATCGCTTAAGCGAACGGAAGCGAGCTCCGAAACGCGGCACCCCGACGAATAGAGCATTTCCAAAATAGCGCTGTCACGAGACGCCCACAGGATTTCTTTTTCTTTCGGTACGGCGCACAGCTCGTCGACTTCCGCGCCGGTTAAAAAGCGCGGCACGTGATGCGGCATCTTTACCGTTTTGATTTCCTCTGCGGGATCTGTATTAATATACTCAAATTTTTTGCAATAGGCAAAAAAAGTTCTACACGCGGCGATAAAGCGGTTTACGGTTGCGCTTGATTTTTTTTCTTTTGAAAGAACTCCGATGCAGCTTCTGATATCTTCGGCGGACGCTTCCTTCACGTCTTTTTCCGCGCCCAAAAAAGCCGAAAGGCGTCGCAAATCGTTTCGGTACGCACAAACGGAATTGAGCGAAAGTCCGCGCACGGCTTCGAGGTAGAGCAAAAATTCGTCTATCGCATCCGAAAGGCGCATCGGTTTACCCTGCGCTATTGCCGAGACTCGGGAGCACCTTCCGACTCTTTTTCAAAAGCCGCAGCATCGTCGGCGGAGTGCAAAAAGGTGCAGTCGGGATTAATGCACGATTTATACGTGCCGTTCTTTTTATCGTATTTTTCGACGAGAAACCATCCGCACTTCGGACAATACTGATCGATCGGTTTGAAATGCGAAATAAAATTGCACTTCGGGTAATTCGTACAGCCGTAGAATTCTTTGCCCCTTCCCTTCGTTTTCCGTGCGACGATCTCTCCGTCGCAGCCGGGCATCGGGCACTTCGCAAGCGGGATCGAACGCGTGTTGCGGCATTCGGGAAATCCCGAACAGGCGAGAAAGTATCCGAAGCGGCCGAGTTTTTTGACCATGGGCTTTCCGCATTTTTCGCACACGATATCGGTTTTTTCGTCGAGAAAGCCTTTGACGCTTTCCTGCGTTTCCATCACGTCGTCGACGCGTTTTTTGAACGGGCCGTAAAAATCTTTTATCATTCCGTTCCACACGAGCGCGCCCTGCTCCACTTTGTCGAGATCGTTTTCGACTTCCGCGGTAAAATGTTCGTTGATGACGTTCGGAAATGACTCGACGAGGATTTTGCATATCATGCGGCCGAGGACAGTCGGCACGAGCTGACGGTTCGTCCGCGTTACATAATAGCGGTCGAGCAAAACCGAAATGATCGGCGCATAAGTCGAAGGTCTGCCTATCCCCTTTTCTTCGAGCGTTCGAACGATGGACGCATCGGTGTAGCGCGCGGGCCCTTGAGTAAAGTGCTGTTCGGGATAAAATTTTTCGCACGCGATTTTTTCGCCTTCTTTCAGCGAAGGGAGATTTCCGGTTTTATCCTCTTTCGACGAAAGGAGTTTGATGACATGATAAAAACCCTTGTCGACTATTTTGCTTGCGGATGCGCGGAAAATCGCATCGCCCGAAGCGATTTCGACGCTCGTCGTCCGCGTCTTCGCGTTGTTCATCTGACTCGAAACGAAACGCTCCCAAATGATCGAATAGAGGCGAAGCTGATCGCGCGTCAAATATTCTTTTATCGAATCGGGCGTATACGACACGTAGGTCGGGCGGATGCCTTCGTGCGCGTCCTGAGCCGCTTTTCCGACTTCATACTTTACAGGTTCGGCAGGCAAGTCGTCGGGATAATTTTTTGAAAGCCACGAGCGTACTTCGTCGAGGGCGGTTTGCGAAATGCGCACGGAGTCGGTACGCATATACGTGATGAGACCTACGCGGCTTTCACCGACGTTGACGCCTTCATAGAGCTGCTGCGCGATCTGCATGGTTTTCCTCGACGTGTAGCCGAGGCGGTTTGCGGCCGCCTGCTGCAATTTCGACGTCGTAAACGGCGCTTTCGGTTTTACCGTCTTATCGGTCGTCTTTACGCTTACGACCGTGCAGTCGGAATTTTTTATCAAGTCGATGATTTTATTGACTTCGGCTTCGTTTTTCAATTCAGCCTTTTCACCCTTGTACGAAACGAGCTGAGCGGTAAATGTCGTTTTGCCTTTTACAAAATCCGCATCGAGCGTCCAATATTCTTCGGGCAGAAAATTTTCCACTTCTTCTTCGCGCTCGCAGATGAGACGAAGCGCGACCGACTGCACGCGGCCGGCCGAAAGACCGTTTTTCACTTTACTCCACAAAAGCGGACTTAAATTGTAGCCGACGAGACGGTCGAGCACGCGCCGCGCTTTTTGCGCGTTCACTTTGCTTTCGACGATTTCGTCGGGATGCTTGACCGCTTCTTTAATCGCAATCGGCGTGATTTCGTTGAACACGATGCGGCTGATCGGAGCGCTCGTCTTTTCTTTCAGCGCCTTATTCAAATGCCACGCGATCGCTTCTCCTTCGCGGTCGTTATCGCTTGCGAGCAGGACGGACGTCGATTTTTTCGCATCCTTTTGCAGCTCTTTTAATAATTTTGCCCTGCCTCTCACGGTGATGTATTCGGGCTGAAAATCGTGATCGACATCGATCGCAAGGCGCGATTTCGGTAAATCGATCAAGTGTCCCATGGACGCTTTTACCGTATAGCCCGGGCCGAGATATTTTTCGATCGTATGCGCTTTTGCCGGAGATTCGACAATCACGAGCGTCGATTCTTTTGTTTTTGAAGCACGTTTTTTTGCTGCATCAGCCATAGCATTCTCCCATAAAAATTTTAACGCGAGAGTGCGGCATTCCGCGCCGCACCCGTAGTGCAATTAAGGAAACTGTCCAAAAACTTCAGTTTTTGGACAGCCGCGTATAAGGGCATCTTAAAAAACTTGCCCCGAGCGATTTTTTCAAAATTTTCGCCCCTCTTAAAAAAGAGAGGGCTCGCCGCTTCGCGCACCGGGGGATTCCGAGCGGCAGCGGCGGTAATCGGCATAATCTTTTATAACCGGAGCGCCGTCGGCGACGTATTTTTCCGCCGTTCGCTCGGTCTTTCCTTTTGCGGCTTCTCCCCTCTCGATCTTTTTTTCGAGCTCGCACTTCGCTTGCCGCGAAACCGCCTTTGCAGGAGCGGAAAACGCCGCTTCGTGAATCATCACGTCGCGGTTATAATCGAGGGCGTACTGCGCCGTAATGAGCGCGCCGCTTCCCGGGGGCGATTCAACGACGACGGTCGCAGGCGACAGAGCCGCGATGATGCGGTTTCTGTGCACGAATCTCCACGCTTCGGCAGGGACTCCCGGAAGATATTCGCTTACGAGAACCCCGCCCGTTTTAATAATTTTTTCCGCAAGCCTTTTATGCGAAGACGGAACGATCATATCCGCTCCGCACGGAAGGATGGCCGCGGTCTTTCCGCAATTTTTTTCAGTTCCCGCTTCCATCGCATCGAAACAGGCATCGACGGCTCCCGCGTGAACCGAAGCGTCGATTCCGTACGCGAGACCCGACACGACCGTAACACCGTTTCGGGCGGCATCGTGCGCAAACGAAAAAGCCGCTTCTTTTCCTTCTCTCGTCATACGCCGCGTTCCGACGACGGAAACCGTTTCGCCTGAAAGACAGGATACGTCTCCTCGGCAAAACAACATAAAAGGCGCATTTTCCGCTTCCGCAAGAAGCGCGGGATATAAAGCTTCCCCGTTTAAAATCGTTTCGATGCCGAACGCTTTAATAATCCTTTCGGCCTTTTCCGCTTCGCGTACGCACGAAGGGCCGTTCCACACCGCGGCTCGAAAAGTTCTTCCGACAAGCGTTGCGATATCGTCTATAGACAGTAGCGCAAGGGCGGCGGCACTGTCAAGGTTCTTCAGTAAAATATTTTTTTCACGCAGCGTCAAAAACGATACGCCCGCAAGACACAGAGAAAGAAAATAGTTTTCCTTCTCAACGCCCATAGGCCGCATCCAAAGCGATTTTTTTATTTGCTTCCGCGCTCGCCTTTTTTTCTTTATCTTTCGTCGTTTTAATAATGGAATCGTACATATCCGCCGACGCTTGAAAATCTCCGGTACGGAAATACGCGTTCGCAAGAACGAATTTCGCATCGGTATGTCCCGTATCGATGCTTAAAAGCGTTTTAAGATACGGGATCGCTTTTTCGCTTTCGCCGAGTTCGAACACATAGAGCACGCCGAGTCCGTAGAGCGCGCGGACATAGCGGCTTTCGATCGCGATCGCGCGGAGATATGCCGACTCCGACAATTTCAAATAATTATATTTTTTTGTCGTACTGCCCGTCGCATCGTAATCGAGCGCCGAATGCGCCATATAACCCGCGCACACGCCGACATAGTAATAGAGGTTTTGATTTGTCGGATAATACTCGATCGCCTTTTGATAACACGAAAGCGCTTCGCCCCACATCTTCAAATCGATATAGCGCGAGCCGAGTATCTTATACCAAATGCCGATTTGCTCGTTCGCAAGCGTTATATCCGCAACGCGCTTTTCGTATTTTGCGATAGCCTCTTTGTATTCGTCGATCGTCGTCGGAGACGAAACGCCTTCTTCCGTCTGCTGCAGACGTTTGACGGCTGCATTCGACGATCCGCATGAAACGAACATTAAAATTAATAATAATAAACTTGCCGTTATATGTATTTTTTTCATAGCAACCTCGATTTTCGAATCTTTCCGTATCAATATAACAATATATAATAAAATTGCAAGAACAAGGCAATCGAAAGGCAAAGACGACGCACATCGCGCACGGATACGTTTTATTTTTGCCGAACGCCCGCACTCCCGGCAACAGTGCGGCAGCAGCACATTAGGGCGCGGATACGTCGCCTTTTGCCGCATGGCCCGGAAAATATTTTTCGTGATTTTTCCGAAGCTGTTCGTCATCGACGTGCGTATAAATCTGTGTCGTCGAAAGATCCGCGTGACCGAGCAATTCCTGAACGGAGCGCAGATCAGCCCCTCCTGCGAGCAAGTGCGTCGCAAACGAATGGCGCAGCGTGTGCACTTTTGCACGAACGCCGCTTTTCGCTTCATACCCGCAAAATCGCTTCCACAAACCTTTTCGCGAAAGAGGATCGCCGCGGTAATTGACGAAAACTTCGGCGACCGTTTTTTTCCCGACAAGGCGCGGCCGAGACTCGGAAAGGTATGCGGAAAGTTTTTCCTTCGCCGCATCTCCGAAGGGCACGATACGCTCTTTATCGCCCTTACCTCGCACGAGGATGATGCGTTCGTTCAAATGCACGTTTTGCATGAGAAGAGAAGCCGCTTCGCTTGCGCGAAGCCCGCACGAATAGATAAGTTCGAACAGCGCCGCATCGCGAAGTCCCAAGGGCTCCGACGTATCGATGGACGAAAGAAACGACTCGATCTGAGAGACTGAAAGGACGCGCGGCAGCGGACGGGCGGCTTTCGGCCGGTCGAGCGCGAGGGCAAAATTCTCGCTCCATATACCGAGCCTCGTGAGATAAGATCCGAAAGCGCGCAGCGCTGAAATATCTTTTGCGATCGTAAGCTCCGTACAGCCTTTCGTTTTTTTCCAAACGAGATAATACGTGAGTTCGCGAAAATCGATATCGTGCAGCTTTATTTTTTTTTCGACGCACCACGACAAAAACTCGCTCGCAGAAAGCCGATAGGTTTCCGCCGTTTTCTGCGAGCGCCGCAACACAAGCACAATATCCGTGTAAAAACGCGAGAGTATGACCGGAATCGTCAATTTTTCAGCCATACGGATTCCGTATTAATCCTGCAGTCTGATCGTCCGCGACAATTCTCCGCGGCCGCTCGCCCGCCAGCACGCCGGCTGCGCGATGTCGTTGCCGCCGGTAAATCCCGCAGGCGGTTTTATACCGCTCGGCGAATAGCGGGGAACGGAAGCCGAAAGCGCTTTTCCGAGCGAGCCGATCTTTTGATTTACCTGTTCGCGGACGGAAGAAGCGCCGACCGCAACGGGAACTTTTTCGGCATCCGAGTCGACGGAATCGAAAAGGCTCGTTTCCGCGGCGGATGAAAGCTTTTGCCGCATACTCTCGAAACCGCGGCCGCCGAGTATGTCCGAAAATTCGTCGCTCGTGACGACGGACGAATCGTGTACGGCGGAAGAAGACGAAAGCGCATCTTCCGAAGCTCCTCTTTCAAAGCTTGCATGAAATCCCGTCGCGATAACGGTAACGCTGACGTTTTCACCGAGTGAGGGATCGATGGCTTGTCCCCACAAAATATTCGCGTCGGGATCGATAGAAGCTCTGACGACTTTCATGATTTCCGACACTTCGAGCATGGAAATATCGCCGCTCGAGCAGATATTTATGAGAACGCTTTTCGCTCCGTCTATGCTCGTGTCTTCGAGCAGCGGATTTTTAATCGCCTTCGTCGCAGCGTCCACGGCGCGGTTTTCACCGCTCGCATGACCGACGCCGAGAATCGCCTCTCCCTGTCCGAGCATAGTGTTTTTGACATCGGTAAAATCGCGGTTGACGTCTCCCGGTTTCGTGATGATATTCGAAATGCCTTCGACGCCTTGCCGCAAAACGTCGTCCGCGACGAGGAAAGCTTGGCGTATGGGCATATTTTTATCGACGACTTTTAAAAGCTGCTGATTCGGAATGACGATGAGCGAATCGACGTTTTCGTGCAAACGGTTGATGCCTTCGCGCGCTTGACGCATGCGTACCGGCCCTTCGAATTCGAAGGGAGTCGTAACGACGCCGACGGTGAGTACGCCGAGACTGCGCGCGATGCGTGCGACGACGGGAGCCGATCCCGTACCCGTGCCGCCGCCCATACCGGCCGTGATAAAGATCATGTCGGTGCCTTCGAGCAAATTGGCGATCGCCTCTTTGTCTTCTTCGGCGGCTTCTTCCCCCACTTTCGGATTGCCTCCGGCGCCGAGTCCCTTTGCAACCTTTCGTCCGATAGCCAGCCGCGTCTCGGCTTTCGATCGGTTCAAATCCTGCACATCGGTATTCAACACGATAAAGTCGACGTTCGCGATATCCGCATCGATCATTCGGTTTACCGCATTCGAGCCACCGCCCCCACAGCCGATGACTTTAATAACCGCAGGGCTCACCGCATCGAGGGCAGTGCCGCTTTCATTGATCACCGAAAAATCCATCATGTTTTCCTCCCAACCCTTTTTCCCCTCAGAAAAACGATTTTTTTAACCTTGTCAACAGATTTTCTTTTTTCCCGCTCTCTTCCGACGAAAAAAGTTTTTTATTTTTACGGCTGTTCTTTTCCTGAACAGCATTTTTATTCGCAATCACGAGCCCTATCACCGTAGCGAATTCGGGGCGCCGGTATTCGGCTTCCGCGCCTCCGAGTTTTTCAGGCGTGCCGATCCGCACCGCGCTCGTTCCGAAAACCGCCTGCGCGCATTCGACCACGCCTTCCATCTGCGCGCCTCCTCCGGTCAGGATGATATTGCCGGAAAGACGGCGGATATTCGAATTACTGATGACGGCGCTCCGCACCATCGAAAAAATTTCTTCAACACGCGGCTGAATGATAGTGCACAGTTCGGTCTGTGTCGTAAGCTCCGGATCCCTTCCGCCGACACCGGGAATGATCACTTCGCGGTCGATTTCGATATTGTCGATAAAACAGCATCCCGATTCGATTTTGATCTTTTCCGCAGCCGATACCGGTATGCCCTTTACGATCGCGATATCGTTTGTAACGAGGTTGCCGCCGACGGGGATGGACACCGTGCATACGGGCGCCCCTCCCAAAAGCACGAGCACGTCGGTCGTTCCCGCACCCATATCGATGAGGATCGAACCGAGATCCATTTCGTCGTCGTGGACGACCGCCTGCGTCGCAGCGAGCGTTTTCAACATAATGCCCGACGCTTCGTAGCCTGCGCGGCTCACACAGCGTTTGATGTTTTGTATCGTCGTCTTCGACGCAGTGATCACGTGGACATCCGCTTCAAGGCGGGCGCACATCATATTCGTCGGATCTTTAATATTTTTCAAACCGTCGACGGTAAAAGTCTGTGCGACGACGTGCAGCAATTCTCTGTCTTGAGGAATAAAAACCGCGCGCGCATTGTCGATCGCCCGCTCTATGTCGCCCCTCGTCACTTCTCTCGGAGGCCGACCCGGTTCGGTCACAGGCGTTATGCCCCTCTGATTCAAACCTTCGATCTGCGTGCCTCCGATGCCGATCGCACACTTGGTCACTTCGGCTCCGGCCGTTTGTTCGGCGCTTTCGACCGCTTCTTTAATCGCGGCGGCGGCATCTTCGATATTGACGATGACTCCGTTTCGAAGCCCCGCCGACTTTCTCGAAGCCGTCCCTGCGATTTCTATGCCGCCCGAATCGTTCAGTTCTCCGATCGCGACGCGTATATGGTTCGTACCGATATCAAGACCGACAATCATACCTGCTCATCCTCGCTTCAGCGCGTCCGGTAAGAAACGGAGCCGTAACGCAGATCGATTTCCGATACGTCAGGCTCGATTGAATTGACGACGTCGAGCACAACCATCATATACTGTAACGCGTCTTCGTTCAATGCGCGGTCGGTCAGCACGCGCATCCTCGTGTGCGCAGGGATAAGCGCGAGTTCATAGTTTCCGTATTCTTTCGGAACGACGCAGATCTCCGCGAGAGCGGCGAAATAGCGCCTGTCGCGGTTTTGAATTTCCGAAATCTGTTCGATGAGCGTGCGGTACTTTGCGGGAATCCGCATGCCTTCAGACAAGTGTTCTATCGGCAAACCTGAGATAATCGGAACGGCGCCGCTTTTTCTGTCGACTTCCGCATCGTCGAAGAGTACGCCGTTTTTATCGATACACACGGGAATGCTCCTTCCCGCAGATGAAACGAAAGTCATCGCAACGCTTTCGCGTTCTGCGATGCGCACGAATATTTTATCGGGAAAGCGCTTCGATACGGTAACCGAATCGATCGCCGGCACCGACGATAAAATCGAAACGGCTTCTTCGGCGTTGAATGAAAACCAGTTCGCACCGTGCATCGACTGCAACAGAGAAAGCACTTGTTCGTCGGAGAGCGAGCGTTCCCCGCCGATGACGATCTTCGGAGCGTGCATGCTCGGAAGGGCGAATTTATAGACGGCGATTTCGATCAAAAAAATTACGCAAAAAACAAAAAAGAGTGTGACGACGATCTTCGTTTTTACATCGCTTTTCGTTTCGGTCTTTTCGGCGGCAAAGCTCGCCATGCTCACATCACTCATCCTTTCCCTCATAGACGGTATCTTCAAATTCGTTTTCATCTTCTTCCGTCGTACAACGCGACGCGTTGACGATAAAGCCGCACATACAAAGCGTTACGATTATCGACGAACCGCCGAGCGAAAAAAACGGCAGCGGTATGCCGGTTGCCGGAAGCGCCCCGCAGACGACGGCGCAGTTCATCAGCGACTGCAGCGTTACTGCGGAAATGCAGCCGAAGGACGCGTAGGCGGCAAAACGGTTTTTGCAGACGAACGCCGACCTCAATCCCCGCCATGCGAAAGCTGCGAGCATGACAAAGTACAAAAGCACGCCGAAAAAGCCCATCGCTTCCGCCCAGCCGGCGAATATGTAGTCCGCCTGCACTTCGGGAATACTGTTTATCCAAACGAGACCGCTCCCGATGCCGCTGCCCCAAAATCCGCCGGAACTGATCGCGCGCTTTGCCGCAATGCTTTGGTAATTATACGTGCGCACGTGTTCTTCCGGCCGCAAAAATCCGATAATGCGTTCGATCCGATACGGCTCCTGCAAAATCATAAAGACGACTGCGGGAACGATAAGAAGGAGCGCAGGCGGCAGCCACGTGAGCTTTGCGCCCGACGCAAAAAACATGAGAAGGCCGACGCAAAAAATAAAAACGCTCGTCGAAAAATCGCGTTGGAAAAACACGAGGAGCGAAACGAAAGTCAAACCGATGACGGCCGGCAGTACCGATTTTTCGTCAGGATTTTCGATACGCGCCTGCTTGTCGAAAAAATTTGCAAGAAAGAGGATGAGCGCAAATTTTGCGAATTCGGACGGCTGCAGCGTAAACGCAAAGGGCATGCGTATCCAGCGATGAGCGCCGTTCCTTTCAACGGCGATGCCGGGAACAAAGGTCAAAAGACAGAGTACGATCACACCAAGCACGAAGATCGGCAAAAAATTTTTAATAATTTTTATACGCATGCTTGCAAACAAAAAAAATCCTGCAAGCGCGGCGACGATGCTTACGAGCTGGCGCTTTACAAAATAAAACGGATTACCGAACATGCGTTCGGCGTAATTTTGCGAGCATACGAAAAGCGCAAAGATACCGAGTCCGCACAAAAGGATGACGCACGCGATAAAAGCCGAATCGCTTTTTCGGTACGACGAAACGGGCTTGTCGGCGAGAAAAAGATAATCACGCATCGCACCCCTCCGCCGTAATAAGCGGAACGATCCGCTCGAGTGCCATACCGCGGGAACCTTTCAACAGGAGCAAATCCCCGTCGGAAGCGTTTGCAAGGATGAAGTCCGCCGCGCAGCTCATCGCTTTTGAGGAAGAGCCGGCAATATACAGCGCGCCCGTAAAGCCCGAAGCAAGGGCGGCATCGTAAGCGTATTTCATCTCCGTGCCGATAAATACGATTTTATATGCGTTCGCTTTGCACGCTTGTTTGCCCGCTGTTTCGTGCACGTCACGGGATACGTCTCCGAGTTCGAGCATATCGCCGAGTACGTATATTTTCCGCTCGACGTCTTTTGCAGACGCGCAAAACGAGAGAACGCTCGCAGTCGATTCGGCATTCGCGTTGTAACAGTCTTTGACGAGCGTAACGCGCTTGCCGTTTTTCAATGCGATATGTCCGCTTTCGCTCCTTCCCGAAACGCCGCCGAAAGACGAAAGCGCCGTTTTGATTTCGGCATCGCTTACGCCGAAATATTTTCCGACGGCGACGGCTGCAAGAGCGTTTTCATAATTGTACATGCCCGGAAGCTTGAAATGTACGCGCTCCCCTCCGACGGAAAAAACCGTCCCTGCAAGGCCGTCGTCGGACACGAGAGAGGCACCGCTTTTTTCGGCGACATCGTTTCCGAAATAGACGATTTGTCCTTTGCAGTTTTCGATTAAAAACGGTGCGAATGCGTCCGATGCGGGAACAAAGGCCGCACCGCTTGAAGGAATATAATCGAATATTTTCCGCTTTTCGACGGCGATATTTTTTTTGCTGCCGAGTATGCCTATGTGCGCGCTTCCGATATTCGTGATGAGGGCGTACTGCGGTTTTAAAACGCGCGCGATTTCCCCGATTTCGTTCGGTCGATTCATGCCCATTTCGAATACGCCGATTTCATCCGTATCCCTGATTTTAAAAACGGAAAGCGGCAGCCCCGTTTCGGAATTGAAATTGCCGTCGCTCGAAACGACTCGATATTTTTGTTTTAAAACCGCAGCGACGAGTTCTTTTGTCGTCGTCTTTCCGCTCGACCCCGTAATGCCGATTTTTTTTAAGCGCGGAAATTTCGCAACATAGGCGGCCGCTGCATCCTGCAGCGCGTACAGCGTATCGGAGACGATTACAAAAAAGGCGAGAGGATATTTTTCCGCCAAAAGCGAATAAGAGCGCTCGTCGCTTGAATATTCGCTTTCGTTAATGAAGACAACAGATGCTCCCTTTGCAAGAGACTCGGAAATATAAGCGTGCCCGTTTTGCACGGTGCCGACGAGCGGTACAAAGAGACTGCCAGGGACGACGAGGCGGCTGTCGGTCGTAACTGAGGAAAAACAAAATCGGCTTTCGGCTGCACTGTGCCCGACACCTTTACCGCGGACGGCAGCGACGAGCTCACTTCGCTCCATCAGACTTTGCACTGTCCTTCCCCTTCATCTCCACACGGACGATATCGTCCGTCTGCGCTTTATGCATGCCGAGTTCGTTTTCGGCTATCTTTTCGATGCGCTCCGTACTCGCCAAAAGACTGATATCCGTAACGAGTTTTTTATTTTCTTCGACGAGCGATTCCTGTTTTTTTTCAAGCGCCGTAACTTCGTCCGATAAATCTTCGTATTTTCTCGACTGCATGCCGGCTGCAAGCAATAAAAGCGGAATTGAAAGCGCGATAAGGCAGACGACAAGCGTTTCGCGCATACGGCTATATTTTCGTTTCATACCCACTCCCATAAAACTTTTGCAGAAAATTGCAATTTCCGAAAAAGTTTTCACTCGTGCGTAAGTGCGCACGTATTTACCGGCTCCCGATTACACGGCAGTGCTTAAGCACCGCGCATCTTCGGCATCGCACAGTTTACGCACGACGCGAAGCTTCGCGCTCCGCGACGGCGAATTGCTTGAAACCTCGTCCGCCGAGGGACTTACGGGTTTTTTCGTAAGCACTTCGGCGCACGGCGTCCCTCCGCAGCGGCAAGCAGGAACCTCGGGCGGACAGACGCAGGACTTTCCGAGATTCCGGAAATAATTTTTTACGATGCGGTCTTCGAGCGAATGGAACGTAATCACGCCCATCTTTCCGCCCGCCTTCAAATCGTTGAACGCATCGTGCAGCGAGCGCGGAAGCCGCGCAAGCTCTCCGTTTACCGCAATGCGGAGCGCTTGAAACGTACGCGTCGCCGGATGTATCGATCCGCGGCGGTACTGAAGAGGCACCGCATCGTAAATAATATCGGCGAGCGCTTTCGACGAACGGATTTCCCCGCTCGCCCTCGCCTTCACTATCGCACGCGCTATGCTGCGGCTCAGTTTTTCTTCGCCCCAGCGGTATATCAAATCGGCAAGCGCCCCTTCTTCCGTACCGTTTACGATATCGGCGGCGCTTTTTCCTCCCGACGGCGTAAGGCGCATATCGAGCGCTTCGTCGTGTCGAAACGAAAATCCCCTGCCCGACAGTTCGTAGTGGTACATCGATATGCCCAAATCGAACAGTATGATATCGGGCTTCGGAAAATCCGCAGGGTACGACGCGTAAAAATCGTCGAACCAACCGTTGTAAAACATCGTCCGTTCGGCAAAGCATTCGAGCCGCTCTTTTGCGCGCGCTAAAATGCCCGCATCGGCGTCGATGCCGATTACCTTAATATTCGGGAATTGCGAAAGAAATGCGAATGAATGGCCGCCTTCGCCGAGCGTCGAGTCGCACATGACCGCTTCGGCACCGCACGGGGCAAGCAGTTCAAGACATTCCTGCAGCAAAACAGGCGTATGAATCGCTTCCATGCGCTTTCCTCCCCTGCGCTAAAAAAAGATCGAGCCGAGCTCTTCCGCAGCCCCGCGGAACGACGCTTCGCTTTCCTCGATATAGTGCCGATAGCTTTCCGCGTCCCACAGCTCGATGTATTTACTGACGCCGAGCAAAACGCAGTCTTTGGAAAGCGCGGCATATTCGCGCAGACTTTGGGGGATCGAAAGCCGCCCCGATTTATCGAACTCAAGTTCCTGCGCCGGCGCGACAAACCTCCTGAGCACGAGGCGGTTTTTTTCGCTGAACGGAGACGCGGCTTCCATGAGTTTCGAAGAAACGGTTTTCCATTCTTCGGGAGTAAAAAGCCATAGGCAGCGGTCAAGAGCCTGCGTCACGATGAGCACATTTCCGGCAAGTTCGGAACGCAGTTTGGCGGGAAAGAGAATTCTTCCCTTTTCGTCAAGCGTATTCCGAAATTCTCCTGTCAGCATACTCATGCCACTGCCTACCACTTTTCCCCAGTAATTCCCACTTAGCAACTATTTTATAATAAAAACACCGAATGTCAACGGATAAAACGCCATTTTTTACAAAGAAATTTGCAATATTCGCCGATTAGCTATATAATTGTATTGTGGAATTCAAAAAATAATGATAAATACGCTCAACGAAAGCTCTCTCCACCGCTCTTTGAAATCGCTCTATGCGCTCGAAAAAGGATGTATGACGGAAGTGAATATCGACGGAAAAATTTACGATGTCGTCGACGCCTTCGGAAATATCACCGAAATACAGACGAAAAACCTTTCGTCGCTGCTCGTAAAAACACTCCGTGCGATGAAAAGCGGGCATAGCGTTAAAATCGTCTATCCCGTCGCGAGAGTCAAATACATCGAAGTCTATGATGAAACAGGTGCGCTCACTTCGAAGCGCAAAAGTCCCGTCCGCGCTTCGATCTACAGCATATTCCGAGAACTCACCGGCCTCTATCCCGTGCTTTTAAAAAAGCGCTTTTCGCTCGACGTGCTCGAAATCGCGATGAGCGAAATCCGCACGCAAAGCGAAACGCCGGTACAGTCTCCGAACGGCCGCCGCCGCTTTTTAAAAAACTGGAACAAAACCGACAAAAGGCTCGAAACGATATTCGAAACGCACACGTTTACAAAAGCGGCCGACTACCTTTCGCTCATCCCCGAATCCTGCCTTCCCCGTTTTTGCGCCCGAGACATTGCTTCTTCCCTCGCCGAAAACAAGGCTCTTCCCGCTTCCGCAAAAGCGCAAGCCAATCTCATGCTGTGGGTGCTTTCACACATGAACCTCATCGAAGCCGAAAACGACTTTTCCCGCCCGAGATATTATAGGATCAGATAAAAAAAGCGGCATCCGCGGATGCCGCCGTATAAAAATCGGAATTATTGCACGCGAAAGCGCTTACCAGTTATCGGACATATCGTCTTCATCGCGGTACTGCAAATCGTACAAGTCGGTGACGACGCGGAGCGCATCGAAATATACATAGTATGAACCGCGAGCAAGCATCGGATTACAGTCGATTCTGAAGCCGACGATGCGTAAGCCCGGGCGGCTGTTATAAAACGCGCTTTGCTGTACGATACCGTGCTCCCCGTCGGGAGAAGGCGGAACGACCGCAGTCATTTTTTTCCAACCGCCGAAACCGAGCGAACCCATGTACAGTTCGTAATTGCGTCCGAACATATCCTGTACGAGCACCCACAGATTGTGATCCTGATTTCGTCCGCACACCCACACGCTGATCGTCTTTGCAATGCCTTCGACGGGCAGCGGGCGCACCGACGTGATGTAAAAGGAATTGACGCCGCGGCGGAAGAATTCGACTTTGACGCCGAAAACGAACGTGTCTTCGTCTTCTTTGCCCTTATCCTCTTCGAGCGCGTCTTTCATCGCGGGATTTCCGTCAAAAAGGCGCGATGTGATAAAACCGTAATCCGAAGAAATCGTAACGTCCCACGAACCTTCGCGCTCGAATTTGTCGACGTTTATTTCGCGGAGCGCCATAGCGGCGGAATCGGCTCCTATCGTTTCAGGCGTCGGTTCCAAGAGGCTCGAATTCTGAGCAAAAGCCAAACTGCCGGCAAGCACGGCACAAATCGTCAATATGCTTTTTTTCATTTATTTGCCCTCCGAATTGCCGAAGTCCGCTTCTTTCAGTTCGTAACCGTCAAAGATATTCGCAAGCGCCCTCGTAACGTATTTCATTTGATCGAAAAAAATCGTATACGAATCGACGAACTCTTCGGGGCTCGTACGGATTCTAAAACCGATAAACGACATCGCATCCCGGCCGCTGCTCGACCTCGAATGCTGTCGTATCCAGCCGGGCACCGACACAACGACATTTTTCCATCCGTCGAATGCAAGATTGCCCGCAGGAAGCACGTGAACGCGTCCGTCGGCATCTCTGACAATCACGTCGAGAAAATACATATAATGCGCCCCCCACACCCAAAAATCGATCTGCGTCACCGTTCCGACAAAGGGGATTTCATACGCTTTTCCGTCTTTTACCGGATATACTTCAAACCAGTTGTCGCCCTTTCGCTTAAACGCGATCTGCACGCCGAGCACTTTTTGATTGTCCTTGCCGTCTTTGAGCAAGTATTTCAGCGAATTCGGAATACCGTCGAAGTACCCCGTCTTCGGATAACCGTCGGCAACATAGCGGCTCGCGCTGACGTCCCACGTCCATGCGTTTCCGCTTTCGTTGTTGAAATTGTCGATCATAAACGACTCGGTACTCTTTTGCGTCTGCATCGCTTCTTGACTAAAAGCCGGCGACGAAAACAGCAAAAGCAGTCCAAAACACATACAGACCACTAAGCCCTTTTTCATGCAAAACTCCTATAAAAACTTTTGCAGAAAGCATCAGCTTTCGAAAAAGTTTTTAGTCGTGCGCGAGAGCGCACACGTTAAATACACGAGTTTGCAACGCAAACTCGAAATACGAAACGACGGCGCTATTTCAGCCGGCGTTTCGTAACAACTCCTATAAAAACTTTTGCAGAAAGCATCAGCTTCCGAAAAAGTTTTTAGTCGTGCGCGTACTCGCAACAAGCGCGTCAGCGCGAAGTTTCGAGCGGAGCGCACACGTTAAATACACGAGTTTGCAACGCAAACTCGAAATACGAAACGACGGCGCTATTTCAGCCGGCGTTTCGTAACAACTCCTATAAAAACTTTTGCAGAAAGCATCAGCTTCCGAAAAAGTTTTTAGTCGTGCGCGTACTCGCAACAAGCGCGTCAGCGCGAAGTTTCGAGCGGAGCGCACACGTTAAATACACGAGTTTGCAACGCAAACTCGAAATACGAAACGACGGCGCTATTTCAGCCGGCGTTTCGTAACAACTCCTATAAAAACTTTTGCAGAAAGCATCAGCTTCCGAAAAAGTCGGAAATTGTCTGACCATACAGACTACCATACTCTATTATCGGACGATTTTGTAAATTTAATTACACCGAACGATATTATATTTTGAGATACGCGCTTTGTCAAATCGATCGCGGGGCGCCGATTGTCAAATTATTTCGGCAAACCTGAACGGCAAAATCAAAAAGCCCCTTATATTGCAAAGCTTTCGCCCGGCACCTTCAGTTCCGCGGTTTTATAAACGAAAAAAAGCGATGCGGAATCGCGGGCTTGATTCCACGGTTTTTTATACTTCTTTAATTTGTCATGTTCAGGCGGATATGCCGTCAGTATGAGATTGCCGTTCACATATTCTCCCAAAAACACATCGCTGTATTTATCCAATCCCTGTTTTTTAATTTCTTCAAGCAGCCATTCCTCATCCTTGCCTATCACGTCCAGAATATCCTCTTGCAGCTGCCCGTCCGTTATCAGCGGGAACTTCGGGTTGGCTTCTCCGTGATGTATAACGATCAATTGACCGTTTTGCTCCACAAAAGCTCTTTTTACGTCTTTTGTCGAATAAACATTCTTTGTTCGAAGTTTAAAAGAAATATCATGAGCGGATAAACCCGCCTTTTCACAATTTTCAATATTAATTTTACCGTCATCGATAATTATTAATGCTTTCCCGTCTATGACCTGTTTCGCTTTTACATTATGCGTTTTGATCCATTTCAAAGTCAATATAAGCACACACCAAATACATAAAACACCTATATAATCCAATAATCGAATATTATTATTATAAATCACGCCGCCGATAATACCGCCGAGCACGTAATTTTGCACTTGATCACTGGCAGATGAAGGTGCCAAATTTCCCTTGCCCGAAATATTTATTATCATAATTAAAGCAAAAAAACCGATTAATAATTTTATTGCCACTAAAAAAAATCCGTTCATAATTTCCTCGTCGGTATCCATATTTTTTCTCCGAACCGCACTGTATCACAATCGCCGCTTTTTTTCCAGTACGCTCAGCACGCTTGCAATGTCGCCGTCTATGGGAATCCTCTATGCGAACAAAGTTGCAGGCAAAATCGATATTTCAGCAAAGAGCTCGTGATCATGGCGATAGGCGCGGATTCGCTGACGGTGAGCCATGCAAACGATTCGTTCTTTTGGGGCGTTTCACTGTTTGTACATTAATAATTGTTACGATGAAGGATCCGTCGAAAAAGTAACCGGCTTTGAGACTGCCCCTTCCGTGCAGATCTTATCGTAGCGCGTCGATATTCGCTTTGCCCGGCAAAACGAAGGGCAGCACGTCTTCCGCAGAATCGATTTCGATGCGCACTAAAAACGGTTTTCGTTCCCGCTTCGGGGAAAACGCTTTTTCGTACCACTTTTCATCTTCGGCCGCATCGACGGCATCGATGCCGAAACCTCGTGCGATTTCAACGAAATCGACGCGGCGGGAAAATTCACTCGCAGCGTAAGTTCCGCCGAAGAGGTATTTTTGCTGCTGATATACCATGCCGAGCGTACCGTTATCGAAAACGATCACCGTCACTGCAAGATTTTGCTCGGAAAGAGTTGCAAGCTCCTGAATGTTCATGAGGATGGAACCGTCGCCCGAAACGCACACGACGCGGCATTCAGGGTGCGCGAGAGAGGCTCCGATTGCGGCGGGCAGTCCGAATCCCATCGTACCGAGCGAGCCCGACGTAAGAAATGTTCTCGGCTTTTCGACGGGATAATACTGAGCCGTCCACATTTGATGCTGACCGACATCCGTCGTAACGATGAGTTTGTCGCGCCTCATACCCGCTTTTTCAGCGAAAAGCGGAATCGAAGCGATAAGCTCGCGGGGATTGCCGTAGGACGATTTTTTTGCCGCACCGCAAAGGGGTGAAAACGTTTCCGTTTTTAGCTTTATGATCTTTTCAAGCCACACGGCGCGCGCTTCCGCATTTTGCCAATTCGATGCGAAAAGCTCCTGCTTTCGGGACGCAAGCTGCACGAGGATCGGAAAGACGGATCCGACATCGGCGACAACCGAAATATCGGCGTCGATGATTTTATCGACTTCAGCCGCATCGACGTCGATGTGCACGACGCGCGCTTTCGGACAAAACTTCGACACGACGCCCGTTGCCCTGTCGTCGAATCGAACGCCTGCGGCGATGACGAGATCGGCATCGTGCATAGCGACGTTTGCCGCGTAAGAACCGTGCATGCCGACCATACCGGCAAACATTTCAAACGAAAACGGCACGCAGCCTATCCCCATGAGGCTCGTCACGACGGGAAGACGGTAAGTTTTTAGGAATTTTTGCAATTCCTTTGCAGCCCCTTCCGAATTACAGCCTCCGCCGCAAAAGAGCACCGGTCGCTTCGCTTCGGCAAGCGCGTCGGTTATGCGATCCATGCTCGAAGCGTATTCTGACGGCGGCGTATGAAAGCGTATATCGTGTATCGTAACGGACGCGATATCCGGCCACGAATCGAATTCGCAAGAAGAAAGCTGTACGTCGCGTGGCACGTCGACGAGTACCGGCCCCGGCCGCCCGTTCGCCGCGATTGCAAAGGCTTGGGGAATAGCGCGAAGCAGCTCTTCGGGAGATTTAACCATGATGCTGTGCTTTGCGATCGGAAAAGAAAGGCCGAAGGTGTCGGCTTCTTGAAACGCATCGGTGCCGATAAGGGATGTGTTCACTTGCCCCGTAATCGCAACGATCGGAACGGAATCGCTTCGTGCGTCGGCGACCGCGGTAAGGAGATTCATCGCGCCCGGCCCGCTCGTCGCAAAACAAACGGCGACCTTTCCTGTGCTCCGCGCCATACCCTGCGCGATAAAACCCGCCCCCTGTTCATGACGGGCGAGCACGTGACGGATCGAACTTTTCGCAAGCGCATCGTACAGCGGCAAAACGGAACCGCCGGGAATGCCGGAGACAACGGTGATTCCTTCCATTTCGAGCAGCTTGACGATTATTTCGCTTCCCGTCTTTTTCATAAACGTAGATTACAGTTCAAACTGATCGATCTGCGAGCCGATCTTTTGTATGGCATCTTTCATCCGCAACGAAATATTTTCCAATGCGGAACCGACTTCGTTTATCTGTCGTGCACCCGTCGCCATCTCGCTTATGCCTTCTTTCATACCAGCCGCACTGTTTTGCAATTTATTAATTTCGGTAAGAATCGATTTGTTGCCGGTCGCCATTTCGCGCGATGCATCCTGTACGCTCGACGTATTATCGTTTACGACGCGCAGCGACGCATCTATCTGTTTCGATCCTTCGTTCTGTTCGTCCATCGCCTGCTTGATGTACAAAACGAATTTATTAGTGACGTTTAATTCATCGGAAAGCGATTTAAACACTTCGCTCAATTCTGCCGATGCGCCGACAACGCTGACGATCGACTGATTGACATTGCTCAGCTCTTCTCCGATACGCTTCGACTGCACGGCCGACGATTTTGAAAGCTTACGGATCTCATCTGCGACGACGGCAAAACCTTTTCCCGCTTTGCCCGCATGCGCGGCTTCGATGGACGCGTTCATTGCAAGCAGGTTTGTCCTCGTTGCGATATCCGCAATTATCGTATTGGCTTCCTGCAGCATATTGGATTGACTTTCGATCTGTTTGATGCGCGCGTTGACGTCAGTCTGTTTAATAAAACCGTCCTGCGCTTTATCGCGCAGCATTGAAAAAGATGTGACCATTTTGTCAACCGATTGATTGACCGACGCAATACTGACGATCATCTCTTCTATCGCAGCCGACGCTTGCGTCACGCTGCTCGATTGATTTTGAATCATCCGTTCAAGCGAGTCGATATTCGATGCGATTTCATTGACGGCGCCAACTGTTTGCGTAACGCCCGTCTCCTGCTCATCCATCTGAGTGTGTATACTTTCGATATTTGCGATGATCTCCGTGATGGCGCTCGACGTATCGTCGGCGCTGCCGGTCATATCTTCTCCGGCCGTGACAAGGGTCGCCTTGCTTTCTTTTACGTCTTTAACAATCGCATGCAGCTTTTGAATAAATTTATTAAAGCCTGCGACGAGCATACCGATCTCATCGTTCGACGGAACATCGATTTTGACAGCGAGGTTTGCATTTCCTTCCGACAGTGCGATAAAGGACTGCGACACTTTTTGAAGCGGCCGCATAATCAAACCGAACACGCGGTGGGCGATAATCGAAACGAGGATGACAAGCAATACGACAACCGCCGCGAGGATTTCAAGCATTCTGATACCGATCGTTTTTCCGAGCTCCGCTCTCGCAGCGGAAAAATTGCTTGCGAGCGCCCACATACCCGCAGGCTTACCTGCAACGTCGAAAACCGGCCAATAGACGACATAGTACCGGCTCTTTCCGATCGTATCCATTTTGGCATAGCTTTCACCCCGCGCGAGCACAGCTTCGGCACAATCGTCGCTGACCGCAGCTGCGAGCATTTCGTTTTTTTCATCTGCGATCGTCGAAGCGACCGCTTCCGTACCGTCGTAAAGCATAACATCGCAGCCGAATGTTTTGTACGCCTTTTCCAAAAAACCGGCGGACGAAACGTTGAAACCCGAAACAACTGCGCCGATAATCCGCCGTTCGCTGTCGTATACGGGACATCCCGCTCTGATCGCAAAACGGACAAGCACCGCCTTTTCATATGAATACGTCGCGCGTCCCCGAACCGCTTCCCTGACGGCTTTTTGATTGATGATGTTATCTCCGAAACGTTCCGAATGCCCGCGCGCGATGATGTTGCCGCTCGTATCGGTTAAAACAATAAAATCGACGCGCATCTGCTTATTGAGTTCGGCAAGAATTTTATATGCGTCGGCATGACTGCGGCTGCGAGCGGCCTGCACGACATCGGGACGACCGGCGATCGACGCGGCAGCTCCTTCCGCACGTGAGCCGAAGTCGTCGAGTAAAAGTTGAAATCCCGTCACGCTCGCCTTTGTCGATTGCTCATGTTGAGCCGTCAGTATGCGGTAAAAGAAAACGGCGAGTGCAAGACCGCAGACGATTACCGTAAAAAATACCGTAACCCTGTTGACGCTGCTCAATTTCCGAACAAGAGACGATCGTTTACCGATTGCAGAAAATTGTTCGGAAAAACTGTTTTGTTTCATGTATACTTGCTCCTCTGTATTTTCTCTTCGTTTTAATATCTTCACGCATTGTACCTGTTTTGTCAATTATAACGGTGACGATTTGCGGCACTCATAATTCTGTTTATTAAATTATTACATTTCGATACGCGAGAGGTAATTGAGCCGTCGCTTTTGCATCGCTGCGAAAAAAAGTACAAGCGCCGCATAAAAAAGCGGAACGAGTATAAAGGCGACGGCGAGCGTTTTTTTCCTCGCAGCGGAAAAAGATGCGGCGTCGGGCGTTTTGTATAAAGTGCGCACGCTTCCTTTGTTTTGCAGTTCGGCAAGTCCTTCATCGCCCGTAAGTTTTAAAACGACGTGCGTCAAAAAATCGAGATTGCGATAATCGCCCGTTTCTCCTCCGATGTACGAAAGCGGAAGGCTTGCCGCAAAATATTGATCGGCAACGACGGCGATACGCGACGCTTCTTTTTTTTCGGGAACATACATACCCGAAAGCTCGCCGTCAAAATATGCGCCCGCGGCATAGGATTGCAGCCTATCCGGTGCGACTTTTTGCAGCGAAAAAGGATTCGTTTTAAATAACGGGCCGCCTGAAAGATTTTCGCGGACAACCCACGACGACGGACTTGAAACCAGAAGCGGTTTTGCGGATGCGTTTTCGATTTTGACGGGGCTCGCCCAAAAGAGCGTGAGTCCCCTCTTCGCTTCGTCCTGAGGCGGAATCGATATCCAAAGCGGATAGCCGATACTCTCGAACTGCCCTGTTCCCTGCCCCGCCTCTCCGCTTGCAAGCGTAATGTGCGCGCATGCGGTCGACGAAACGAGGGCGGATTCGAACGATATGCCCCAAAACGAAAGCAAATCGATGAGCGCGGTATTTTCCGGCCGCTCTATACTCCACATCGATTTGATATCGGCATCGTAAGGTGAAACGGCAAAAAGCGCACTCCCGCCTGAAAGCACAAAGGCTTCGATCGCCGCAGCGTCTTTATCCGAAAGTTTCGACGCGCCGAATACGATGAGGATATCGCCGCCTGCATAATCGGAAAGCGTTCGAGCTTCGATTTCGATACAGTCAAATCCCTGCAGTGAAAGCCACGGCACAACGTATGAATAATCTTCCGAAAGCGTCATTCCGTTTCCCGTAAGGATGAGTACGCGGGGACGGGATCCGTCGACAAAATTTTTGACGCAGCGAGTCAAATCGTATTCGATTCTGTCTGCAGAAACGATAAAGGGTATCGTTTGAATCTTCCCTTCGTATTCGAAAACGAGGGCGGAAAAAAGCGAAACTTCATCCCCTTTTCCCGAACGGAAAGTTTGCGGCAAAATTCCGAAGCGATTTAAAACATCGGAAACGCCGGACGCATCGGGATCTTTTACGGCGACGTTTACCGCGGGGTTTTCACGCGCATACATTTTGACGTATTCGTATACGTCGCGGGAAGAAGGATAGACGCTTGCAATGCGCGGAGATCGGTAATAGGTGATCGTAAGCGGAGACGTAAGACGGGAAAGCGTTTTTTTTCCGTAATCGGAAAGGCTGAAAGTTTTATTTTTCGTTAAATCGATCCGCGCATAATATCTTTTTCCGTTCAAAGACGCAAAGACAATAATTAATAATATAACGACATGCATGCATCGCTCGTTCCGGGGAAAAAAAATCCTGCGTTTTTTTTCCGACGCGATAAAGGCTGCGAACAAAAAAAACGCCGAAACCGTACAAAAAAAGACGATATCGCGCGTATCGACGATACCCTTTGCCGCAGCATCCGCACGGTATGCAAAACTCAAAGGACGAAGCGTCTCCGAAAGGGACGCAAAACCGGCAAAGGCAAAACACGCGGCGGAGACGATAAAAGCTCGGTGCGGAGAAAATACCGTGTAAAAAAATACCGCAAGCGATACGGCGGCCGCTCCGTAAAAAAGAGAGATCGCAAAGCCCGCTATGATTCCGCTTGTATCGATATCGCCGAAAAAGCCGGTGCACAGCGGCACGAGCACAAGCGGCAGCAAGATAAGCACAAAGCGGGCAAAGGGAAGAATAAAATCGAAAAACGTGCGGGCGAAAGGCGAAAGCGGCAGAGCATCGACAAAGCTTTTATCGCCGGACGGAAAACACAAAAGAGGGATGACGACGATGGAAACATAGGGAAAGGCGGCGAAAAAAAAGCGGATATCGGGAACGGCGTTTCCTGAAAAAAAACCAGAGACAAAAAAATAATAAAACGAGCATACCGCAGCAAATAAAACCGCACACAAAAAAAAGAGCGGGCTGCAGACGGAACGTTCGAGCGAGCGGCAAAAATGCACAGCCGTCCGCCCCGTCATTCGACGTAGGGAATGTCGAAGTGCATACGGTCTTTTGTAAGTTCCGCGGCGGGAAAGATCGTCCGCGCTTCATCGAGCAAAACGGAAAGCTCCCTGTCGGTATAACGCGGGCTGTAGTGGATCATTGCCATACGTTTGACACCGGCGTCGCGAGCGATCGTCGCGGCCTGTTTTGCCGTCATGTGTTTTTTTTCTCTCGCCTGATCGATGAGCGCTTCTTCGAACATACCTTCGCAGATCAAAAGATCGCTTCCGCGCACTTCATCTGCAATCGACGGTTTATAGAGCGTGTCGGTCACATAACTGAACTTTCTTCCGCTCCGCGAGGGGCCGAGCACTCGGTCGGGCGTAACGGTTTTTCCGTCGGAAGCCGTAACGCTCTCGCCTTTTTGCAGTTTGCCCCACAGCGGCCCCATCGGCACTTTGAGCGCTTTCGCTTTTTCGGGACTGAACTCACCCGGTCGGTCGAGCTCTTCGAGCGTATAGCCGACGCAGGTTTTCGTGTGCGCGAGCGGAAAGGCCCGGATATAAAATCCTTCCCCTCCGTGCACGACGCAGGGAGCCGTAATCTCTTTTACGACAACGGGATAATTGATAAACATGTCGAGCACTTTGCGGCTCGTTTCGATATATTCTGCGATCTTCGGCGGGCCGTAGATATACAGCGGTTCGGTACGGTCTACCTGCGAAGAGAGCATCATGATACCGGGCAGACCCGTTACGTGATCGGCGTGGGTGTGCGACACGAAAATCGCATTTATCTTTTTCCACTTGAGATTGAGGCGCCTGAGTGACACTTGCGTTCCCTCTCCTCCGTCGAATAAAAAGAGCTCTCCTTCGCGGCGCAAAAGCACCGACGTGAGATGGCGGTACGGGAGCGGCATCATTCCGCCGCAGCCCAAAACAAAAGCTTCCATATTCATAAGGCACGACCTGCAAGAATTTTTTTGATTCGTTTATGATAAAACGCTCTCGCGCTTTCGGCAAACGCATAGGGCGCATAGAGCGGCGAAAGCGGAAAATCGAGGGATCCCGGCCTATGCACGATGCGCCCGCCGAATCCCGTTTTAAAAAGATAGAGACCGTACATCGGATGATTTTTATCGTCAGACGGCGGCATGCCGTAAAAATCGTAGACGGCCGATCCGTAAGATTTCGCATCACATATCGCAGTCCACTGCAAAAGATAGGCGGGCATGAGGTTTCGCTTGGCGTTTGAAGAAGCGCCGTAGAGATAGACCGCTTCGCTTTTAGAAAAGAGCGTGATGATCGACGCGAGGTTTTCCCCTTCGTGCGATGCGATATAGACCGTGATGAGCGGGGCGTCTTTATGTGCCGCGCTCAAAGCGAAAAGGTCTTCATAGTATTTTTTTGCGTGGATCGCAATACCGTCGCGGCTCGCCGTCGTCTTATAGAGTTCGTAAAAAATATCGAGAGTACGCGAGGCGTCGGAATCGAGCGAGCGAACGTCCGCCTTATCGGTTCGCGCGCGGTATGCGCGGACGACAACGCCCTTTTTTTGTGCAAGGCGGATATTGTAGCGCCACTTGCTCCGCATTGCAGAAAGGAGTTCGTCTTCCGATTTCGTCAAATCGATAAGCGTCGTGTCGGGCGGCTGAATATCGGTTTTCGTTTTAACGATCGCCAGTTTTTCCGAAGCAGCCGCTTGCTTCATCTCTGCGACAAAAAAATCGCGCGAAGATATCGAATAAAAATCGAGTGAGGAATCAAAGCGTATACAAAGCGTGTGCTTGGGGAGAAAGTCTTTAAGAGACTCTGAAAACTCCGCCAAAAACTGCGCATACGAGGCGGCATCCTCCTGCCGCACGCCGACCCCTCCGTTTTCTTTTTCATCGGCTTTTATCGAGAGGTTTTGCAATGTACCGTTGTCACTGCCGTTGTCGCCGTAAAAAAAAGACGGCATCATCGGAATATAGGCGATGGAAAAATATTTTGCAAAGCGCCGCACGAGAACCGAAACGGTAAAAGCACCGCCCCCTTCCGATCGGACATCGAAAAAGAGCGATTTCCAGCCGTGCAGGGATTTAAACGCCGCCCAAAACGGCGACTGCAAAAAACGCTCTCCTCCGTCGGCAAGAGAGCGCGGAGAGAGCGGCGCAATCGAAAAAGCAAACACTTGTTATGCTACTCCGCCGTTTACGGTTTTTTCCGTCGTAAGCGCTTTTCCGTCCGCCGTGAGTTTTTTATCCTGAATGACGACTTCTCGGTCATGCACTTTTATTTCGATTTGAAAAAACACGTCCGCGCTTATCTCTTTTTCTTTTTGTGCCGAAGGATCTTCTCCTTCAAGCACGACGGGAGTACCGGGAGCCGCCCACGGAGCCGTTACGAGTTCGACGCATTCTTTGCCCGCTTCATCGGTGTAATCCGCCGCAAGAAGCATACCGCGGCTTTCAATTCCGCGCATTTTCCGAGGAGCGAGGTTATCGACGAGGATGATGTGCTTTCCGAGCAGTTCGTCTTCTTTTAAATACGGCACGAGCCCGCTTTGAATGATGCGCTCCGTACCGCTTCCGTCATCGAGGTGTTCTATATAGAGCTTATCCGATTCGGGATTGCGTTCGACGGAAACGATTTTTGCGACTTTGAGCGAAACGAATTTATTAAAATGTGCGCACATATCGGCTGCGAGGGCAGGCTCTTTTTTTTCAGCCTTTGCTTTTTGCGCATTCGGCTTTCCGAGCGTCCCTTCTTCGCGCGATTTTTGATTGCCCGAAAAACGCTCTTTAAAAGCTTTCATCGTCTTATCGTCCATCGGCGTAAAGTATACGCTCGTCGCTCCTATCTCCGAAAGACCCTCCGTTTTTCCGAGATCGCTCCACCTAAGCGCACCTTCCGGATCGTCCGCTCCGATACGCTTTTCGGTAATCGTTTTGCCGAAAAACGAAGCGACTTTTTGCGCATACTGCGGGAGATAGGGTGCCGTCAATATCATCAAATCTTTTATGACATAGCACAGATTGTGTATGAGCTTTGCCGCTTTTTCAGGATCGGTGTTGCGCGTTTTCCACGGCTCGGCCGCTTGGAAGGCTTTGTTTCCGATATCGCTTATCGCAAAGATTTCGCGGAACGCGTCTTTGAGATTCGCCCATTCGAGCAGTTCGGTAATTCTCCGCTCCCGCGCTTTTACTTCCGCCCACAGCGCTTCGTCTTCAGGAGCGTCGGGGATTTTGCCGCCGTAGTATTTGTTGACGAACAGCAGCGTGCGGTTTACGAGATTGCCGAGATTTCCGATAAGTTCCGCATTGTATTTTTCCTGAAAATCCTTCCATGTAAATTGATAGTCGGATTTTTCCGGACGATTGTAAAAGATGTAAAACCGCCACGCATCCGCGGGAATGCCGCTTTCCTTTGCGTCCGTTCCGAATACGCCGACACCCTTCGACTTCGAAAATTTCCCGTCTTCATAATTTAAAAATTCGGTCGAACTCATGTGAAAGAGCTTTGTCCAAGCGCGTCCGCTGCCGAGCAGACTCGACGGAAAGACGACCGTGTGAAAGGGGATATTGTCTTTGCCGATAAATTGAAAAAGCTCGACGGGAGCTTTACCCGCACTTTCATCGGATTCTGATGGAAGCCACCAGCTTTTATAGTCGAAGGATTTTTTTCCCGCCGCAGCGAGTTCGTTTGCGAGCTGGAGCGTTATCGAAATATAGCCGATCGGCGCGTCGAACCACACGTAAAAGACTTTGTCTTCGTAGCCTTCTTTCGGCACGGGTATGCCCCATTTCAAATCGCGCGTAATCGCACGCTCGTTTAAGCCGTCTCTTATCCACGCCTTTGTCATTTGAATCGCGTTTGCGCTCCACTTTCCTTCGATGCTCGCCTTTTCCATCCACGCTTCAAGACGCCCCTCAATCGCAGGCAAATCGATGTACAAGTGCTTCGTCTCCCGCACTTCGGGGGAAGAGCCGCAGGTAGCGCATTTCGCTTGTACCAAATCGGTCGGATCGAGGAGGCTGCCGCAGGTTTCGCACTGATCGCCTCTCGCGTCTTCGCTCCCGCATTTGGGACAGGTGCCGCGCACATAACGGTCGGCCAAAAACATATTGCAGTGCGGACAAAAGAGCTGCTTTGTCACGTGCTCTTTGATAAAGCCGTTCGCATCGAGATTGTTAAAAATTTCCTGCGTAACGTCTTTGATCTCTTCGTTCGACGTGCGCCCGAATTTGTCGAAAGCGATGTGAAACCAATCGTATATTTCCGTGTGCAGTTTATAATAGTGATCGCAGAGTTCGCGCGGCGTTTTGCCCTCTTCGAGCGCTTTCGTCTCGGTCGCCGTGCCGTATTCGTCGGTGCCGCAGATGTACAGCGTATCGTAGCCCCTGCTTCTGCAAAAGCGTGCAAAGACGTCGGCTGAAAGCATTTGAATGAGATTTCCGAGGTGAGGAACGTTATTGACGTACGGAAGCGCCGATGTGATGAGTTTTCTGTTCATAAGTTTTTATTATAGCCGGAACGGAGGATTTTGTACATTGGGCATAAAGCGTTGTAAAGCGTTCTCGCCGTTAAAGATGCGAACGCCATCTAAAAACTGCGGTTTTCAGATAGCGTTCCAAATGCCTTACCGCCCTTTCAAAAGTTCCGATATCGATGCAAGCGCACCTGTGTCGGGAGAAGAAGCCGCTTTGTTTTCTTTTTGAATCGCTTTGAACACTTCTTCGCGGAACACTTTGACGCTTTTCGGCGCTTCGATTCCGACTTTGACTTGATCGCCGCGGACTTCAATGATCGTAATCGTTATATTGTCGCCGATTTTAATCTGTTCGTCGACTTTACGCGAAAGGATGAGCATGTCACTTTCCTCCGCGTTTTTTTAGCGCGTCGAGTATCGCGTGTTTTGTCGTCCAGCGGACGTCGCTTAAAATCACCTGCACGCACAGGTTGTTTTTTTTGTTGATAACGATCGGCCCCTGCAGATTTGCGGTAACGGCGCTCCCGTCGGACGGAACGGTGACGACCGCCATAACGATAAGGTCTTCGGGAGAGCGCACATCGATTTTTTTTAAACTTTCGTCGTCGATGTCCGCTTCGTAATCGTCGCAAATCAAAAACGGATCGATGAGCAAAAACGCAAGGCGCTCGTCGTCGAGGGACTGCAGCCAGATGAGCGGCGCCCATTCCGATTCTATCGTCGCGTATTTTTTATAATCTTCAAAACCGAAAAGCCCTTCGGGAAAGGTAACGATGTGATTTTCTTCGACGTTCTTTACGCCCATCGCCTTTGTCTTAACGTCCATCGAAGCTTACCTCAAATAATCGAGCAGCGTACTCGAATACAAACGCGCGGCCGTGCTCAGCGTCGCCTGATGCGTAAAATCCATCATCTTCATATCGGATGCGGCTTTCGTCAAATCGAGATCGCCCTCGCTTGAGATGCGCTGCGTTACGTTGAGCGCGGTTCCCGAATTGCGCTTTACGTTGAGCTCCGCCCGCTCGTATTCGGAACCCGACTTTGCGATTCTTGTGGTCAAATTGTTAAGTCCCTGATCGATCGAACCGAGCACGCGGCCTCCGATCGCTTCGTGGTCGCCTGCCAAAAGCGCATTGCGGAGAGAGATAACCGCATCGAACATGGAACCGCCGGAAGCGCGCACTCCGGCTGCGAGATTGTACGGCGGCTTTTGACTTGCGTCTTTGATAATGCCGAGATCGGCGAGTGCGGAACCCGAAACGTCTTCGAGCCACAGCTGCCGCGCGTCCGTTGCGGTAAAGTTCAAAGCGCGAGTTACGGGATCGAGCGTCGCCTTTACCGCAGCTTCGCTGTCGTTTATCTTTGCAATAAGCGAATACACGTTGTCGCCTGCGTTGATTTTGATTTCCGCACCGTCTACGGCGATAACCGAATCTTCCCCCGCTCTCCAGCCGGTCGCGTCTCTTGCGCCAAAAATCTGCTGCGGCTCCGCCCAAAAAGTGCGCACGCCCGCGTTGTCCGTCGTCAAATATTTATGCTCGTCGATTTCGACCTGCGTTTCCGAAATGTTTCCGTTATAGCGCACGCCTTCGATAAGCGGCACGCCCGAACCTGCGACGTTTCCCATTTCGACGTCGAACGCTCTCACTTTCGTTTCGGTACCGGCAAAGAGCGAGTTTCCGTCTTCGCCGATCGCGTTCGCATTTTGCACGAGCTCTTTTAAAAGTTCGTCGACTTCCGCCGCCATGTTTTTCATATCGTCGCCCGTGTAGATGCCGTTCGCACCGGTAACGGCGAGTTCTCTCACGCGGTGCATCACGTCGAGCGAATTCGTCATATAGCCTTCACGCTGCATAAAAAGCTCGGAAAGCGTTTTAGCGTTTTTTTCGAAGTTTTCGATGCGCGCCGCATAGGACTGATAGCGCACCAAGTGCCCCGCAGCGATCGGATCGTCGCGCAGTTCCTGAATACGGCGCTGGCTGCCGATTTGATTATTGATTTTATTGAGACGGGATTCCTGCAGCCGCAGATTCGACTGCACATCCATATTATTCATCTGTGAACTCACCCTGCGCATATCGCACCTCCGTATTCGGCTTCACCCGATTTTATGCTCTGATTCTGTTTATAATCGTATCGACGAGATTGTCCCACGTACTGATAAACGAAGCGGCGGCATTGTAGCCGTGTTGAAATTTAATAATATCCGCAAGCTCTTCGTCTATGTTTACGCCGCTGACGGACTCCCTCAGCGTGCGCAAATCTCCCATGATTTTATTTTGATTTGCCGTTTGAGTTGCCGCCTGCTCTCCTTTCAAACCGACGTTCGTCACGCTGTCGGCAAAATAATCGTCGAAAGTACGCTTGTGTCCGATCATCACCTGCGTATTTCTGATCGAAGCGATTTCGATCGCAGCCCGACCGTCGCCCGACGCGAGAGCGCCGCGCGTATCGGCAAAGCCCGCAGCGACGCTTTTGACGTCTCCTCTGATGAGCGGATTTACCGCGATATACGCAGACGGATTTACCTGCGGCGTCACCGCAAATTGGGCGCCGTCGGCAAGACCGTCGACCGCGTCCGCACGGAGATAATCGTATGCGCCTTCTTCTCCGCTTTCGCGCAAAATGCCCGCATAGCCGGTCAAAAACATTCCGCTGTCTTCGACGTGCCGTATGACAAAATCGGGATTCGATTGCGAAAGAGCCGTCGTCGCTTTCAGCACGAGATTGTTGTTTCTGTCGAGATAGGCTTTTACTTCTCCGTTCGAATCGTTGATCCGGTCGATGACATCGGCAACCGTATCGGTAGCGTTGTATGCGACTTCGACCGTACCTTCGGGCGCGGAAAAGGTCATCGTACCGGCAAGTCCTATTTGCTCCTGCGAGTTCAATGTATGCCGTCCGGTAAAGCGGAAAATATAGGATCTGTCCATCCGCCCGTCCGCATCGTAATCGTAATTACCGCGCACGTTTTCGACAAAGGGATGAGACGTAAAAAAGTCGAGACCCGTCGTACCGTTCATGCCGGTTGCGTTACGGTGCACGTCGTTTACCAAATCGGAAAAGTTCATCGTCATCGTGTTGAGCGACTGCATTTCGCTTCTGATATCGACGTCGCGCAGTTCGATAAGTGCGCCGAGTCTACCGCCTTTTACGACAGCATCGTTTTTCGTATCGCCCCAGATGAGACGGGGATTTCCGTTATTGTCGATAACCGTACGGAGGTCGAAGCTGCGCGGAATGCCGCCCTGAACGAGTACGCGCCCGTCGACGTGTACCATGAATTCGTCTTTGTCGCGGTCGCTCGCCGTACAATTGACAAGCTCGGAAAGCTTATCGACGAGGAGATCCCGCTGGTCGAGCAAATCGTTCGGATTGTCTCCCATACCGCGCGAGCGCACGATCTCTCCGTTGAGAGCGGCAATCTGTTCGGCATAATTGTTGATCTGCTTTACCGTCGCGTCGATATCGCCGTTTATGAGCGTGTTCACTCCCTGCAAACTTTCGTAGCGCTGGTTTATCGTATCGGTAAGCGAAATGCCGCGCGTGACGATCGCCTGACGGGATGCGATGTTTTCCGGATGAATCGACAGCTCCTGCCACGCTTCCCAGAATTTATCCATAGTGCTGCGAATCGAAACGTCGTCGGGTTCGTTGTAAATCTGTTCGAGCATCGTATAGTATTTGCTGCGCGTATCCCAATACGCTTCCTGATTCGCCTGTTCGACGATGCGCCGGTCGAGCAGTTCGTCGCGGATCCGCCGTATGCTGGACGCGATAACGCCTTGACCGATCATGCCCGGCTCTTCGGGGCGTTCGAGTTCCGGAAGATACAGCGGATCGAATTCCTTAAACGCGACGCGCTGGCGCGAATAGCCTTCCGTATTCGCATTCGAAATATTGTGACCGGCGGTCGTGATCGCCGTCGTATGCGCCATAATGCTGCGCTTACCGAGCTCTATTCCAGAAAATGTCGAACCCATATATCACCTCACAAAATACTTATTAATACAGCGTATTGACGACGACGCTCGACGGCTTTGCTCTCATGATCTTTCCCGCCTTCGAATACACCGTCGCCCCGCTTTGAGGAAAGGCTTCGTCGAGCACACTTTGAATAAAATCCCTCGCAACCGCTATGTAATTGCCGAGCGTTTTGTTTGCCGTCTTCGATTTGACGAGCTTTCCGCGCACTTGCGTCAAAAGCGGCAACGATGCCTTTTTCGCTTCGTCGCTCCGGGCAGCCGAAAGCGCGTTTCTCGCCTTTTCGGTTTCTTCGAAAGCTTCGGTAAGCTTCGTGATCGCGGAGATCGATTCGAGCACGCCGTCCCATTTTTTTTGCAGTACCGCCGCACGCAGCGCCGATTGCCGTTCAAGCATACGATCGAGAATTTCGTTTTCACGCAAAAGCAGCCGTTCCATTTCGCTTATGTCCGCCATATACAGATTACCTCATGTTGATTATCGGTACGGAAAAAGGACGACTTTACGAAAATTATTTTGAACGATATCGATTTGACATCGTTACATTTTTATTATAGAATAAACGGAAAATCTCTATGATAATCGATGAATTTCTTCGCTATTACAAACAAAATTTTCACCGTACCAGCTCGTTTCTCGTAGGGCTTGTTTTAATGTTTGTCGATGCCGTCGCTCTCATGCTCAGCATCGGTACAAGTTTTTTTATCATCAACGCGATCAACAATTCGTTTATCAATTTTCGATCGTTTGTGACCTACAGCGTTTATTTGCCGCTCATACTCGTCGTTTTTTATGCGGCGGGTCTCTATCCGGGCATTATGATCTCCCCCGTCGAAGAGGTAAAACGCTTCAGCATCTGTACGTTTTTCAGCTTTATCGGCATCGCGATCAGCATTTTCGTCGACGTCGACAACGAACGCATTGCCGTCGCACTTGCGCTCATGCTCGCCGTTCCGATCGCGACGATTTTTTTACCGATCGTACGGCAAATCGCGCGTTTTGCGTTCGGTACCTATCACTGGTGGGGACTGCCGGCTGTCATCTACTGTACCGGTTCAAGCGGAGACGCGGTCATCAACCGGATGCTCGAACGTTCCGACTTAGGCTATAAGCCCGCCGTCATCATAAACAGCGGCGCCATTGCAAGCAATACGTACGGCAGCATACCCGTCTTTCCTCCGAGCAAAGAACTGCTCGACACGATCCGCGCGCTCAAAATAAAAGCGGCGATCCTGTGCGATTACGATGAAACCGACGTATCGGACATCATGCAGGCATACCGCTATACGATCACGGTTTCAAAGCACCAAAACAGATCGATATCGGGCTCTCCGCAGATAAAAGATATCGGCGGCATCGTCGGTTTTGCATCGACGCACAACCTTACAAAAAAAACGAACCGATTTGCAAAGCGCGCTATCGACATCGCCCTCCTCGTCATTTCGTTTCCGCTTGTGCTGCCTCTGTGCATCGTCGTTGCGATCATCATCAAAATCACCTCTCCGGGTCCCGTTTTTTACGGACATCCGAGAGTCGGCAAAAACGGCAAACCGCTCAAATGCTGGAAATTCCGTTCCATGTGCAAAGACGCCGATAAAAAGCTCGAGGCCATCCTCGCTCAAAATCCCGATATGCGAAAACAATGGGAGCGCGAGCGAAAATTCGTCGACGATCCGCGCGTTACGCCTTTCGGAAAATTTATCAGAAAGACGAGCATCGACGAGCTGCCGCAGTTTTGGAATATCCTTGCGGGTGAAATGAGTTTTATCGGCCCGCGTCCCGTCACTAAGGGAGAACTTGTCAAGTACGGTTCTCAAGCCGATTATATCCTTTCGGTAATGCCCGGACTTTCGGGTATGTGGCAAACATCGGGCAGAAGCGATACGGAATACGAAGAGCGCATTACACTCGACACCTACTATATTCAAAACTGGTCGGTGTGGCTCGATATATGGCTCATCATCAAAACCGTGTGGGTTGTCTTTAAAAGAAAAGGTGCGTACTAATGAAAAAGTATTGTATCGCTTTGGCGGTGTCGGTTGCACTGCTCCTTTCGGTATTTCCTTCGTCATACCGAATCAATTCCGTACGCTATATCATTGACGGTATGACAAAAGAAACAAGCGTCGAGCGCGAAGTAAAAATCGATAAAACGATTATTTTTCCCGATGAAATATCGTTTGCAAAATACATCGACGACTATCGCCAGCGGCTTTTGAATACGCGACTCTTTGACGAAGTTTCCGTCGAGTATTCGACGCGCCTTTTCGACGAACAAACCGATTTATATATCGCGGATTTGACGGTACGCCTCGACGACTCCTTTCACTTTATCGGCATGCCCTATCCGAAATACGACTCGAACAGCGGCCTTACGCTGAAGTTGAAATTAAAAGATACGAACTTTTTCGGAACGATGAAAGATATGTCGGCCGATATCAATTTTTCGCTCGAACGCGATGAAGACGATACCGAAATGAAACACATCGTCGACGACATGGGCATCGCGATGGGCGTCAATCTTTCATTCGACATCCCCTTCAAACTTGCCAAACTCAATGCAACGTGGACAAACAGCTACGGCATATCCTATACGATCGGACACGTTTCTCCCGAATGGGATACGTCGACGGGAATCGATTTTTCAGTACCTTTCGGGTACAGAACATCGCTCGACTTTTCATTCGCTCAAGGATTTACACGGAACTTCGACTACAAAAAATATGACGATGATATCTACTTTACAGAAAAAGGTATCGTATCGCTTCCGATCGTGCTGCAGCGGATCGAAAATTGGGGTACGGTAGATTATACGCCTTATGTAAGCGCCATCTATTATTGGGATTTCGACGGCATCAGCGATTCGAACGAAGATCTCGTAGGTCCTCGTCTCGCGCTCGGACAGACGATCGGTACTTCCCGCATCGACTGGAAAAACAATCTGCGTACCGGCTTATCCGTTTCGACGACGCAGTCGTTTACCTATATCGTGCAGAACGAAAAACTACAGCCGAAATTTTCCGTCGAATTCAAAGGATTTAAAGGATTTAAGCGGATCGGTATCGCAAGCGATCTGTATTTTTTTCTGATGATGAACGGTACGGAAAACATCGGCCCCCGACTGCGCGGTATCCGCGACAAACAGTATTTCAGTTCAGCGTCGGGATACGGCGACGTTTATGCGTGCAAAACATCCGGTGCGCTCGCGGTCAATATCGACTTCCCCATCAGAGTGTTTTCCACTCGTTTTGAAAAAAACAGAGTGTTGCGTAAACTCAATTTCGAAGTGCAAGTTTCGCCTTTTATCGATTTTGCGCTCGTAAACAACAAAGCGACCGGTACGAGTTTTTCCGTCAAAGACGGTTTTTATGCAGGCGGTATGGAAGTTATCGTTTTTCCCGAAAGCTGGAAAAGCATACAGTTTCGCGTGAGTTTCGGAATCGATGCGGGGCGTTACTTCCTCAAACGCTTTATCAATACGGACTGGAGAAGAGGCGTATCGAAATACGAACTGTCGATCGGTATCGGACTGCATTATTAAAAGTTGAACATTGTTATCAGTACGTCAAATATCGGAGGTAAAATATGATTGACGACAACGAAGTACACGGTATAGTTTTGTATGAAGACGACGACCACAAATTCATTTGGCTCGGTTCCGAAAGTAAATACCGCAAGGGTGCGGTACAGACGATGCAGTACCTTATCATCGATCACGGCAAAGGCGTTTTGCTCGATCCGGGCGGGGTACACCTGTTTTCGCGCGTTGTAACAGCCGTCAGCCGTTTTATATCGGTCGAAAAAATCGATACTATATTTTTTTCGCATCAGGATCCCGACGTATCTTCGGGCATTGCGCTGTGGCTCGGCATTACGCATGCAAAAGTATATATTTCCAATCTGTGGATACGTTTTTTGCCCCACTTCGGCATCGTCGATACGAACCGCATCATCGGCATTCCCGACAGCGGTATGGATATCATGCTTGCTCCCGATTCCCGCATGCACTGCGTTCCGTCGCATTTTATGCATTCGCCCGGACACTTCGGCCTGTTCGATGAACGCTCGGGTATTTTGTTTACCGGCGACATAGGAGCCGCGGTGTTTGACGAAACGAACGAAACGGTGTATGTCGGCGATTTCAACGAACACATCCCGCTCATTAAAGATTTTCACGTACGCTATATGGCGGCAAATAAAATCGTCCGCCGCTGGGTGGAACAGGTACGCCTCTTAAATCCGGCTATGCTCGCTCCTCAGCACGGGGCCATCTACAAAGATGAAAACGTGGGCAATTTTTTGAATTGGCTCGGTAACCTGCAGTGCGGTATCGATCTTATCGATACGCTTTTTTAACTGAGGGTGGTGTATAATGAGCGAAAACAGAGAAAGCGAAATTATCCAAAACTTTACCGACATCGTCGATAAAACGGTCGTGCGCTTTAATAAAAGCATAGTGCTGGACTTTGTGACGATGCATTCTTTTGAAATCATCGATGAGGCGGTAGTACAGCTGCAAAAAGGTTTTGATACGATCGTCGCTGCCTTTGAAGAAATTCAGGCAAGTGGTACCGCATCGTCTTCAAATACCGGACGAGTCAACACGATGATGTCCGATATTTTAAACAACAATAAAAAGCTGCAATCGGAAATAAACGAGCGCGTGAGCGAAATCGAAGAAGCGTCGGTGAATGCGAAAAACGCCGCTTCAAATTTCGAACTGCTCAAAGAAAAAACATCCGATGTCGCCGGCATGCTCGCAGGTATTCAAGACGTTTCGGTGAAAACGGGCATCCTCGCGATCAATGCGTCCATTGAAGCGGCTCGTGCGGGAAAAGTCGGAAGCGGATTTAGAATCATCGCAAACGAAGTACGCACTTTGGCGACGCAGACGGGAGAGGCTACAAAAAAGATCGAAGCGAAACTCTCCGAATTCCGCGAAACGGTCGATGAAATCAATAAAGACATGACGCTGTTCATCGAACTCTTTTCACGCTTTCAACAGTCGTTTACCGAAGTTTTAAATAATTTCAATCAAAACGCATCGACGCTCGACCGAGCGGGCAATTCGCTCAGCGAAATCGCGGGTGCGGTACAGGAACAGGCCGGCGCGATGAAAGACGGTTTGGATTCGCTTGAAAAGGTAAACGGATCGCTGCACGATACCCATGCAATCCTCGACGTCATTCAGACGAGCTATTCCTTTTTGGATACGCTTTTGGGGCAAAAGCAGTAGGGCATCTCTAAAAACTCGGTTGGATTTTCAGAGGTTCCCGGTAAAAATCTTCGAAACGCATCCGCCCTGCCGATAAATTTTTACGGTTGCTTTTTCCCAGTCGTAATCGAGTATTGCTCGGCAGCTTTTGCAAGTTTTAGCGCCGAGCGCTTTTTCCAATAATCGTCGGGGGCGGAGTTTGCAAGCGCCGCATAGAGATCGAATGCAAACCGTTCGTTTCCCGCTTTCCGCATGCAGTCGGCAAAATCCGAAAACGCTTTCCAAATACCTTGAGACGACGCCCAATCGACGATGTCGGAAAATCGGGCAATTTCCGTAAAAAGAAGACTGAGATTTTGATATTCGAATTCGGGATCCCGCGCTTTTACGGTATTGTACATTTTCGTAAAGGCGGTAAGAGTTCCGAGCGCGAACGCTTTCAGCGCTTTATCGGAAAAACCGCGCTCTTCGTAGTACGCTGCGAGTTTAAAATAAGATGCGAGCGCCGTATAATCTTCGGAGCGAAAAAGCGTAAAAAATTTTTCCATCGATCCCGCTTCCCCGTTTTGCACGATGAACGTGAACGCGTCTTCGAACGCTTTATTTTTTAATAAACTGTCGTTTTTTACGATGAGCAGCAAATCTTTTTCGTAGTCGTCAAAATCTTTTTCGATAAACGCGATGTCGGAAAGCTCGTACAAAATATCGTAGCGTTCGTCGGGAACATCGAGGAGGGCTGCGTTCTTCCACGCATTCATAAGGTATTGTTTTGAAAGCGCATATTCGCCTTCCAAAATGTAAATACGGCCGATAAGGCGATCGGCTTCGGGAAGAGAAAAACGCGTCGAAACGTAGGAGACGAGGGCGGGCGCGGAATTATTAAAAAACGCGCTCGTTTTTTTCCCGATATAGCGCTCGACGATTTCAACGGCGTCGTAGTCTTCACGCTTTTTGAGAACGGCGAGCACGTCGGAAAGTACGCCGTTCGCCTTTTGCACTTCGCGCGGTTTTAAAGCATATGCAAGCGTATCGGCTTCCCATGCGACGATCTCGCGCCGGGCTGTTTTCGCGTCGTTTGCAAGACGGAGCGCTTCTCCGTAGTTTCCGTTATCGAATTCAATGAGAGCGCGACGAAGCAGTTTTATATCGCCTGCAAGATCACGCGGTTTTTTAGGACGCACTTGCGCGCCGAGCGCCGAATACGCCATGAGCAATACGGAAAAAATAATTACAATCTTTTTCATAGGTCAACCGGTTATGGAATTGAGAAAAACGGTTAAACGAAACACTGAAACAGCGTGTTTCGTTTAACGACCGCGCAGTCGGTACAACCGATACGTTTTACAGCGTGTCCAATTCTTCTCTGAATACTTTATCGGCATCTTTTGCGTCGACGGTTCGCACTATTTTTCCTTTTTTAAATATGACGACTTTATTGCCTGACCCCGCTATCCCCAAATCCGCGTGCTTTCCTTCACCGGGACCGTTTACAACGCAGCCCATAACAGCGACGCTTATGTTTTTATCGAGCGATAAAAGTTCTCTTTGCCACTTTTCGACAAAGGCGTGCACGTCGAATCCGATCCTCCCGCACCTCGGACACGAAATGAGCTTTACGCCGCCCTCTCTTTTTCCGCATTCTACAAGTATTTCGCGGCCGGCTATCACTTCGTTTTCGGGGGATGAGGAAAGGCTTACGCGGATCGTATCTCCGATGCCTTTTGAAAGCAGGGCGCCGAAAGCGAGCGTGCTCTTTACGATGCCGGTGATGAGAGGACCTGCTTCCGTCACTCCGATGTGAAGGGGTATATCGTATTTTTTTGCAAATACTTCGTTCGCTTCGATCGTTTCACTTACCGAAGACGCTTTCATGCTGACGACAAACTGCGTAAAACCGAGTTCGTCGAATACGGCGGCTTCGCGCGATGCCGTTTCGGAAAGCGCTTCCGCCCTCGACATGGAAGCGGCCTCGACTTTCGCCGCAAGGTCTTTCGGAAAACTTCCCGTATTGACGCCGATTCTGATCGCGGCGTTTTTTTCGCGGCACGAAGCGACGACCTTTTCGACGTTTTCACGAAAACCGATATTGCCGGGGTTGATACGGATCGCGGCGACGTTGCCGCGAAGACATTCGAGGGCGAGCCGGTAGTCGAAGTGAATATCGGCGACGAGGGGTACCGTGCATTCGGCGGCTATCGCGCAGAGTGCGCGCGCGCTTTCCATATCGGGAACGGCAAAACGCACGATATCGCAGCCTATCCCTTTGAGTGCGTGTATTTCTTCTACGAGCGCTTTTCGCTTTTCCGAATCGGCATCCAAACCGACGATGGATTTTTTCCACATCGTCTGTACCGAAACGGGTTCTCCGCCACCGACGGCAATGCGCTCCGTTTTACCGTTTCCGCCGAGATAGACTTTTTTCGTCATGCACGCTTTTTGAAAGAACGCTTATCGACAAAAACCGATGCCGAAAGCCATGACAAAGAGAGCGACGGTTTCGCAAAGACCGACGACCATGATATAGCTCGCAAAGCCTTTGCCCGTTTCCCCGAGCGCATCCGAACCGGCTGCTCCCGCCTGTCCCTGAGCGACGGCAGACGCGCCCATCGCGAGTCCTGCGGCAACGCCGAGTCCGAGTAAAAACAGCGGATTTTGACCCGAATCGAGGATGCTCCTCGTCAAAAGAAATCCGTAAATCGTCTGCGTCAGAGGTGCGCCTGCAAAGACGGTGAGGATAAAAGGCGCGGGCTTATTGTTTACGTAACAGCGTTTCCATGCACCGATCGCGCCTTGACCTGCGATACCGATTCCGAACGCGCTTCCGATAGCGGCGAGCCCCATCACGACACCTGCACCAAGCATTCCCAAATTCATAACAACTCCTGTCTATTATTCCTATAACGCCGCTTCTCTGAACGGCTCATATTTATATCCCGACCACGACATACCGAGGTGGCTCGAAAATTCAAGCGTATTCAAACGCACTCCGTGAACGATAACCGAAAGCACGTTCAATGCGACGTTGAGTCCGTGCCCCGTTACAAGCAGGACGAGGGCGACGACAAAGAAAATCGCGTGTCCCAAAAGCGGGCCCGCCATCGTGTTGACCGTACTCGAAATCGCGCTACCGGCCAAAGCGACCGCCCACAGGCGGATATACGACACGATATCCGAAAACACGTTTACGACACCGAGCACTACCGAAATGATGTTTTTACAGCTTTCGAGCACCGCCCTTCCGACGCTGCCGTCGTAATTCGAAAACACAAAGCTCATCAAAAAGCCGCCTCCGACGAGCGCAAGAGAAACGCTGCCGACGGGAACGCCGTACACGACTTTATCGAGCGAAAAGATTTCCCCGCTGATGACGAGCATGAGCACGATGTAAAACATACCCCACAGCATGAGCATGGAGCCCAAGTCTCCTATGCACTTCGGAGAGCGTATATCGTTTATAAAGCACTTGATGTGAGCGACCGTCAGCTGCACGAGCGCGAGCGTAAAGCAAAACACTTGCAGATTTTGATCGGTCGTAAGGAGACTCTGCACGCCGTCGTAGCGGGAAGCGTATGCCGAAGAAATCGGCGGAATCGAAAGAGAAGTGAGCCACGAGGGAAGCTTGTCGGCTGCAATGCCGAACCACGTACACGTAAGCGTTCCCCACACGACCGTCGAAAAAGAAAGGAGCGCAAGGAGACTCATCATCGGATTCGTTTTTTTGCCTGCAGCCTTCGATTTGACCGTTACGGCGAGCGCAAGAGCGAGCATAATGAGTCCGTAACCCGCGTCGCCGAAAATCATGCCGAAAAAGATCGTAAAGAAAAACAAAAACCATCCGGAAATATCGAATTCGCGGTAACCCGGAACGGTGCCGAGAAAATCGGTGAGCGGATAGATGATGCTTACGAGCGGATTGTTTTTAAGCTTTGTCGGCGGATCGTCGGTCTCTTCGACTTCGCTCGAAGAAATCGCCCAGCCGTTTTGTTTTGCCGCCTCTTCCAAAGCGGAAAAGCCGTCGGACGGAACATAGCCTGAAAGCCATGCGAGATCGCTCTCTTTGCCTTCGTTTTCTTTTCCCATACCCGCATACACGTTTTCGAATTCGATTTCTTTTGCGAGCTTTTTCGCATACGAATCGATCTGTCGGCCATACACCGCCTGTGCCGAAAGTTCGGTTTCTATTTCACGGATGCGTTTTATATTGCCTTCGATTTGCTCGGAAAGTTTTTCCGTAGCGATTTTCGGAAGCGGCACTTCAAAAGCTTCGGGCGGAAGATTTTCAGGCCGCTCTTTTCCGATAAGCAAAAATCGTACGTCGCGCTTTCCGGTATTGACGAGCACAGTATCGATGGAATCGTCCAAAGCAGTGTATAAATCGGCCGGCATTTCATACATCGAAAGCGCTATTCCTTTTTCGGAAAGATAAGCGAAATCGTCCGGATCGACGCTGCCCCACTTTGCAAAGCGTTCGAGTTCGACGGTGTCGGCGCCGAGCGCATCGATGAGCGATTTTTTTTCGTCGAAAAGAGATGTAACCGTTTTGCTTTTTTCGGCGACTCCGGTTTCATCGAGGTTTTCGGCGCGGGATGTTTTCGGCGCTTTTATCTCGGAAAGGATCGCGTATGCGTTTTGCGCGCATGAAAAACTTTCTTTCAAAGCGGAAAGCTTTTCGCTTTCACCTTCAAGGCTTTCCAAGTGCATGACGCCGAGCTTACGCAATTTTTCGAGCGCGTCTTTTTTTTCTTTTTCGAGAATGACGACGGAAACTTTTTTCATCGCTACGATCATTTCGCTTCAGCCTCCAGTTTCCGCTTCGATATCTTACTGCGCACGACTGCGGCGACTCTTTCATCGCCGAGGAACACGGATATCTTGCTGATATTTTCTTTCGCTTCGGGAATCTTCACCTTTTCGAAAAGGTTTACGCGCTGCGTCGTCGTGCGAAGCTCTTTCGAAAGGAGGCGCACCTGTTCGTCGAGCACTTCGGCTTCCAAATCGAGTTCGAGCGCTCTTTCCATACGGTCGGCCGCCATATCGATCCACACGGGCGTTTCGTAGAGATCGTACTCGGCTCTCGTAAAATCGGCACCTTCGTAAATCGGAATCTTCACGCCCGCGATATTGCCCGTACCTTTTCGTATATTGCTCACACGCACCGTATCGCGTCCGAAGGATTCGGCATCGGCGAACACGGCGATCCATTCGTCGAATTCCTTTTCGAGCGCTTTACGCGCATCGCGCACTTCACGCGCTTTTATGTCGATGGCGCGGATTTCGGTTTGGAGCTGCTGCTTTTTGAGCGTAAGCGTCGGAAGATAGCGCTGATACATTTTCAGCGCATCTTTTTGAATCTTTTGCTCGTTTTTCGTCAGCTTGATCTTCGCCATACGTCAATCCCTTTCCGGCCAATACTTATCGAGCAGTCCCGTTTTTATACCCGTTTCCTCTTTGTCGAAACAGTCGGCGAGAATCTTCCAGCCCGAATCGAGGGCGTCTTCGAGCGATATGTTTTTCGACAGATCCATCATTTCGTCTTCGAATTCTTTGCCGTATTTGATAAGCTTGTTGTCCCATGCGCTCATCATAAAGCCCATCGATTTTTTTTCAAGCGTATCTTTATACGAGGAATACAGGCGTATCATGCCGTCCATGAGAGCGCGATGATCGTCCCTCGTCTTTCCGTTGACGTTTTGCTTTAAGCGCGAAAGACTTCCGAACGGTTCGATGCGGCCGCCCTTGAGATAATACTGCCCTTCGGTGATATAGCCCGTATTGTCGGGCACGGGATGCGTTACGTCGTCTCCGGGCATCGTCGTCACGGCAAGGACGGTTACCGACCCCGCGCCTTCGAAGTCGACGGCTTTTTCGTAGCGGGAAGCAAGCTGACTGTACAAGTCGCCGGGATAACCGCGGTTCGACGGAACCTGTTCCTGCGTGATAGCGATTTCTTTCATCGCGTCGGCGAAGTTCGTCATATCGGTCAAAAGGACGAGCACGTCTTTGCCCTGCAGCGCAAACTGTTCGGCGACGGCAAGGCTCAAATCGGGCACTTTCATGCATTCGACAGTCGGGTCGGCTGCCGTGTGAATAAACATGACGGTGCGGCTCATCGCTCCGCCGTTTTCGAGCGTGTTTTTAAAGTACAGGTAATCGTCGTACTTTAAGCCCATACCGCCGAGCACGATGACGTCGACTTCCGCCTGCATCGCAATGCGCGCGAGCAGCTGGTTGTACGGTTCTCCCGAAATGCTGAATATCGGCAGCTTTTGCGAAACGACGAGCGTATTGAACATGTCGATCATCGGGATACCCGTGCGGATCATGCGGTTTGCCATAATGCGCTTGGAAGGATTGACCGAAGGCCCGCCTATCGTTACGAGGTTGTCCGTAAGAGCGGGTCCCGCGTCGCGGGGAGATGCGGAGCCGTTGAAAATGCGGCCGAGCAGATTTTCACTGAAACTCACTTCCATCCGGTGACCGAGAAATTTAACGTGATCGCCCGTGGAAATGCCGCGGCCGCCGGCGAAAACCTGCAGCGACACGACTTCTCCGTCGATTTTATTGACTTCCGCAAGCGATTTTCCGAATCTCGTTTCGATTTCCGCGAGTTCTCCGTAGCGGACGTTGTCGGCTTTTACCGTGATGACGTTGCCGGTGATCGATTCGATTCGCGAATATATTTTATTCATATCATTCACCGTCCTTGAGCAGCGCCGCCGCTTCTTTTTGCAGTTTGCCGTTTTTTTGCGCGTAGAGTTCGTCGATCTTTTTTTCGATATCGGTAAACGAGTCGTCCTTCCACGTCGAATAGTTCCAGTCGATAAAGAGCTGGCGCAGAGAATTGAAATACGAGCGCGCGTCGTCTTTCGAATTCAAATCGAAATCGGATCCGAGTATGCGAAGCACTTTTTCGAGCGTATAGGTTTGACGTTCGACGCTGACCGAATTGTCGACTTCGTCGAACGAGTTTTGCTGAAAATACACCGAATCGAGAAAATCGCTTTTCAGATATTCGATATAATCTTCGGTCGTCGTTCCCTCTTCGCCGACGACTTTCATCATCTGATTGACTTCCTGTCCGCTTCTGAAGAGAGCGCGTGCGAAATCGACCCGGTCTTCGCGGATAACGCTTTTGTATTTCGACCACGAATTGAGCGGGTCGATCGCGGGGTATTTTCGGGCGTCGCTCCGCTCGCGCGCAAGTCCGTGGAAAGCGCCGACGACTTTGAGCGTCGCCTGCGTAACCGGTTCGTCGAAGTTGCCGCCGGCGGGAGAAACCGTACCGCCGATCGTAACCGAACCCGTTTTGCCGTCGCGCAGGCGCACGATACCGGCGCGTTCGTAAAAGGCTGCGATATAGGATTCGAGATAGGCGGGAAACGCTTCTTCGCCCGGAATCTCTTCGAGGCGGCCGCTCATTTCGCGCAGCGCCTGCGCCCAGCGAGAAGTGGAATCGGCAAGCAAAAGCACGTTGAGACCCATCTGGCGATAGTATTCGGCAAGCGTAACGCTCGTATAGACGGACGCTTCGCGAGAGGCGACGGGCATGGACGACGTATTACAGATGATGATCGTCCGCTTCATAAGCGATTCTCCGGTGCGAGGATCGATGAGCTTCGGAAAATCTTTTATCGTTTCGACGACTTCGCCCGCACGCTCACCGCAGGCTGCGATGATAACGATATCGACTTCGGCGTTGCGGCTCGTCGTATGCTGGATAACCGTTTTACCCGCGCCGAAGGGGCCGGGTATGCAATAGGTTCCGCCGAGCGCAACGGGAAAAAACGTATCGATGAGACGTATCTTCGTAACCATCGCGTCCGACGGCGCAAGGCGTTCGGCATAGCAGTCGACGGCGCGTTTTACCGGCCACTTGAACGTCATAGTAATCGTATGCGATTCACCCTTTTCGTCTTCGAGGACTGCGATTTCATCTTGAATCGTGTACGATCCCGCAGGTACGATTTTCTTTACGGTATAAGAGCCGTACATATCGAAGGGTACGAGAATTTTATGCGTAAAGGGGCCTTCGGGAACCGAGCCGACGGCATCTCCGCGGTATACGGCGTCTCCGACTTTTGCCGACGGCGTAAAATCCCACTTCGTCGCTTTGGAAAGAGGCGCGACGTAGACGCCCCGCTCGAGGAAAAATCCCGCCTGCTCCGCGACGAGCGGCAGCGGATTTTGCAAACCGTCGTATACTTGACCGAGCAAACCGGGACCGAGTTCGGCGCACAAAAGGTCGCCGTCGAATTCGACGGTATCGCCCGAACGTATGCCGTTCGTCATTTCGTAAATCTGCATTTGAGCGCCGTCGCCGCGTATACGGATGACTTCGCCTTTGAGCCGTTTGCCTTCGACGTTTACGTAGCCGACTTCGTTCATCGAAACGTTGCCGTCAAAGGCTATCGAAACCATGTTGCCGTTGACGCCGACTACTTTCGCTTTAGTACCCGTCATATTGTTTCTCCCAGTATAGAATCGTACATAGTGCGGTATGCCAGAGTACCCGCTTCTTTATTGAATTTTTTCATGCGCGCAGTGAGCAAAAGCCGTATGCCGTACTCGTAGACGGCATCGACGGAAAAGATATTCAAGGGACGCAGGTTGTCGAGCACTCCGGTACGGTATTCGTATAAAAACTTTTCCGCAGAAAGAGGACTGTCCATACCGACTGCGGTGCGGGCAGCCTGCATGATGTCGGCCGTACACGACGGCGGCACTTGCGGTGCGTCGCGCTTCATCTTTTGCGCGCGGACTTGCGCAAGCGCAAAGCGGAGGCTCCGCTCCCTGTCGTACCACGCATCGAGAAATTTCGAACCGGTCGGTTCCGGCTCTCGCGGCGGAACGAGCGAAAGAGCGTTTAAAACTTCGACTTCCGCTTTCGAAAGGAAGCGCGAACACAGATCGCGGTAATAAGTTTCCGTTATCGCAAGCGATCGCTCGGCGTTTGAAATGTCGGGCAGCTGCGAAACGAGATAATATTGCTTCACTCGTTTATCCCTTGAACGGCGCCTTTTAAGATGGCTGCAGTGCGCGGATTGACGTAGGCTGCGAACAATTCGGCAAGGGAATCCGAAGAATAATCGTAAAATGCCCTGCCGTCTTTAACTCCGATTCTAAAACCGGCCGCGAGCGTTTTATCGCTTTTGAGCACGAGCCCCTTTGCGATTTCGTCTTTGAGCGCGGACGTAAGAGCCGATTCGAGTTCTTTCAAATCCTTTTCGGAAAGCAAAACGGAAAGCTCTTCCGCGCCGGCGTGCTTTGTCCACGCTTTTACCGTTTCGGGGATAAGATTTACGAGCAGATCTTTCGAATACGCTTTCGCCGTTTCCGTCTTAATAATTCTGTCGAGCTCGGCGATAAGGGAATCGCGGAACGATAAAATCATATTGCGTCCCGCCTGCGCTATCGCGTCTTCGCTCGCTTTTTCCATGCGCTCGGTTTCGGCTTTCGCATTTTTGATGATGCCGTCCGCTTTTTGCTCCGCATCGGAAACGACGGCTCGCGCTTTTTTTTCGGCGTCGGCGAGTATCTCGGCCGCAGAAGCTTCCGCGCTCGCCACTCCGTCTTTTTTTATTTTGTCGATCAATTCCTGCAACTGGACATCCATACAACCCTCGCTGTCTCGGTAAAATAAACGATAATACAATCATAACGCCAAACGCAATTTAATACAATGCCCCGCATTGCGGTCAGAGCGCAATCGCCGAATTATTTTATAAGGCAATTGCGGCCGGCTTTAATACCCTTTTCCTAATACCGAAAGGTCAGGCGCTGAATCGGAGACGGGCCGATGTCGCGGCAAATCCGCCTGTGCTCTGCGGTCGGATAACCTTTGTGCCGCGCATATCCGTAGGCGGGATATAGTTTATCCATTTCGATCATAATCGTGTCCCTACAGGTTTTTGCAAGTATGCTCGCCGCCATGACGGAAGCGTATTTTGCATCCGCTTTCACTTCGGAGCGGCACTCGCATTCGATATCGGGGCAAAACGTTCCGTCCGCGACGGCGCATATCGTTTTTGCCGAAACTCCCGCAGCCTTCCGCCATCCGTCAAACTTCGCCGAAAGCGCTTCATACGCTTTTTTCATCGCAAGCAGGCTCGCTTCAAGGATATTGATTTTGTCGATAACCGTATGAGAGACAATGCCGATACCCCAGCACGCTTTTTCTTTAATAATTTTTTCGGCGAGCTCCCGCTTTTTTACGGAAAGTTTTTTCGAATCGTTTAAAATTGCCCGAGGAAAATCGTCCGGCAAAATCACTGCGGATGCAACGACGGGGCCTGCAAGCGGTCCTCTTCCCGCTTCGTCGAGCCCGCACAAAAGAAAAGCCTCATCTTCTCTGGCGGAAGTCGCCCGCATCATCGAACAGCCTGCAAAACCCGGCATTTGCGCATCGCTTAGTAACCGCTTTCGGTATTGCCGCCGTATTCGAGGGAAATATTTTTCGCATCGGTGTAAACCGCATCGAGCGATGCTCCCGAATAACGCACATCGGCGGCGAGAGAATTTCCGGTTATTTTGCTTTTTCCGCCGAAGAGTTCGGCCGCTCTGCCGTAACTTCCGGTAACGCGGCACGAAGACGAGCGCAGTTCGAATTCGCCGTCCTGCACGGAAAAATTGACCGCAGTCTGCGCGATCGTCGAAATACGCGAATCGATTATTTTCAGTTTGGAAGCGACTGCTGATATGCACGACGAATAGCGCTCCGCAGAAGACGTGATACCGCAGCCGTTTATCGTAACGACCGACGTATCCGCGCTTATAACGCTGCCGCTTTCCGCAAAGGACGCCCCTATTTCACAGTCTTCCGACACGAGCACCGAGTGTTCCAAGCGTATGAGAGGATTATTAATTTTTCTTTTCACGCCGGTATCGTCTCGCCTGACAATGAGATTAAGGAGCGCAAGGCTTGCGCTCCGCACGGTAATAAACGAACCTACACCGAAGACGAGGCGAGCGTCACCGTCACCGCGAAGAACGCAGTTTGAAGCGATCACCGTCTCCTCTTCGGATACAGCAAGCGTACCCGAAATCGTGATGTTCGCGAATCGATTATCCCCGACGGCGGCAAGGCAGTCGGCAAGAGAGACATAGGGATCGTCCCGCGTTCCGTCGGCACAGTTTTTATCGGCCGACGCATCGATATAATAATCGTATTTATCGACGACGACATCGTACAGGGTATACGCGCTTTTGTTACCGCTTCGATCTGCGGCATACGCGCAGATTTTATAATAAACGGCATCTTCGGACGGCGAATCAAGCGTAAGCGGAGAAGTGAACGGCACAAAATCGTCCGCCTCGACGACATCGATAAGGGACGCCGCATCTTTTTTCGTCATTGTGCCTGAGAGCATCACCGGATTGCTCACGGCGATAAAAAGATCGGATTGTCCGTCTCCCGTAAGCGAGAGCTTCACCGCCCTTCTCGAATAAAAAGACTCGGCCGATGAAAGGAAAACAGGAACCGAAGGAGAACGCCGGTCGATAGAGTACGGAACGGAAAGCGTCCCCTGATAGACGCCGTCGTAATAGACGCCCGCCGTAAAGACACCCGACACTTCGTCACCGAAAAACGTATCGAGTTCCGCCGTTTCGAAAAGCACCGTCCCCTGCCCTTTTTCGGGTTCGATACCGAATCGGAAGCCTGCCCCGCCGCTCATTACTATTGTCTCGGAACCGTCTTCACGCCGCTCGACGTCAACCTCCGGTTTCGGCGGAAGCACAAAAAAGCTGATAGGATTTCCGGGAGCGACCGCGACGCTCTGCCACGAAATCGTGTGCGATATCGTTCTGTCAAGCGCGACGCGCTCTTTTCCGCTCGTCCAATAGGCGTTATCAACCCGATAAATGAACGCATCGTTCGTAAACGACAGGGTATTCCAATCGGTGATTTGAAACGGAACGTCGCGCATACCGAACGAACCGGACAAAGCGGGTTTTGTTTTTATAATAAAACGCCACTTCCCCGTACCGTCGGTAAGAACGCATGGAATACATCGCGAGAGGATGCAGCCGGCGCCGTACGAAATCGCGCGCCCCTTCTGAAACGATTCGGGTACGCCGCCGAGACTGTAATCGAGTTCGGGAGGCAGCGAAAGCACATCCCCCGCCGTATAGTCGAGGATGCCGCTTGCAACAGCGTCTCCGACCGCGCTCATCGAGTAAGATGCGGGAAAAGGAACCGGCGCAACGGTATACGAAACGCGGTATTCGCGGAAAACGCCGCTTGCATCGACGGAAGCGATACGGACTTCGACATCGCCTGAAACATCGAGAGCTACCGGACCGTCGTAGGCAAAACCCGATTCGCGCGGATCGGAACCGTTGAGCGAATAATACGCGCTTTCGCCTTCCGAAAGCTCGAGCACGAGCGACTGTTTGTTTGCCCATACGCCCTTTACGGGATTAATAATTTTTACATCCGCCGAAACGGCCGCAAAAACCAAAGCCGTCAGAACGATAAAGCATACGCATTTTTTCATCGCGATTTTCCTAAAGGGTTAAACTTTCCCCAAAATCGGTTCAAGCACGGGACGCAGTTCGGGATCGTCTTTAAAATAATACTCTTCGAGTTCATCCTTTGAAAGCCCGACGAGTTCATGGCTTAAATAGTGAATCCACCGGTCATCTTCCGGTTTTGTTATTTCCAAAAGCCTGCACCAATAGTCGGGCTGAATGGACTGCTGTTCTTTGTGATAGGTAAAGCGCTTATAATCGTGCACGACGATTTTGATATTGCTGCGGGGAACCCCATGCTTTAAAAATATTTCGACAAGCGAATTGATCGTACGGCCGGAATCGAAGATATCGTCGACAAGCATGATCTTGTCGCCGGGCCGAAGATATTCGGGCGCATACGTCCATCCGTCGACGTACACTTTTTCGTGCTGTTGAACGTCGGTATACGAGCGGGCGACGACCGATGCGTACAAAACGGGATGATAATCCTTGCGCACAAGTTTGTAATATTCGCTGATAACGTTCGCCATATACGCTCCTCCGCGCAGCGAACAATAGATCACATCCGGCACAAATCCGTCGGAGTACATTTTATGCGCTATTTTAAGCGCACCGTTTCGCACAACGTCGAACGGAAGGAATTCCTTTATCATCGCTATAACCTCGTTCGCGTCATTATAATCGTAATCGGCAGGATGCACAACACGATAAGCGTTTTTCGAGCAAAACTCTTCGCACCCGTGCACGGGTAGTGAATGCAGCACTGCTCTATAGGCTTATTAATTTTCATCGATAATTCATAAAAATGCAAAACGAGAGTGGAATTCATTTGTTAATAAAAAAAA